>NZ_CP009691.1 GCF_000832605.1 Bacillus mycoides | reverse complement strand
TTGTACTGTAAACGGTTTCTTTTTTATAATTTTCGTTTGTCCCTTTTTCCTTTTTATTCTCTATATCAGTAGCAATTGTTTGTGTTGTGTCTCCATATAAACTTTTATCTTTCGTATTATATACACCTTCCGTAGTCTGACGGATTGTTTTAACGTGTCTTCCATCTTCTTTTTCCTCATACGTACTATATATACCTCTTTGTGTCACACTTGCATACCCATCATCACTCGCAGACATAACCTTCGTCATATCTCCTTCTTCCAAAGCCTTTACAAATGGTTCATACTCAATTTTCGTTTCTCCAAAACTACATCCGCCTAATAAAGACGCAACTATCGTCATAATAATCGTTCCCTTCACTTTCTTTTTCTTCATACCATCACCTCATTCGTTACTCTTGGCATTTTCAGTTTAGTAATATTTCCCTTTATTATCTTTAACTTCTTCATCTGTTGTATTTCTACTAACTACAGTGTATATTTCTTTTAAACTTACTATAGATCTTAAAATTTCATTATATTTATTTAAATAATGCTCTGAGCTTCTTTCTATCCTATTTAATTCATTTATTTTTTCTTGTATAGATACACTACTCATTTTCATTTTTTCTCCTTTTAATACAATATAATTAAATATAATCTATTCTAAAAGGTTCTTTAAATAACTTCTTATATCCTTTTGTTCGATTCTAGTGACCTTTTCATCCATATTTTGGAATTTAAGAATAAACTCCTTAATTTCTATTAAAGCATCTACTTCCTCTATTGGAACCTCTTTTTTAAAAACAAATTGTTCCATCTTTTCAAATCCATAATTTCTAGCTTCTTTTTCATCATTTGTACCTAGCGGAATTTTATTTATTTCTAGTATAAACCTACCTATTGCTCATGGAACAAATTCTTTTTCTTTATATATTACTTTGTATTTCAATTTATAAGCCATCTCTACTTCATTAATATCAACCTCTTTTATATATATTACTTTCGAAACGAATCCTTGTTCAAATTTTAATTCTTTAAATCCATATTTTATAGATTCATTTGAATTACTTATAAGCTTCAGTTTATTATTCGATACATTTAATCTATACAAATTATTTTTATAAATAGCATAGTCCCTCATAATTTATTATACTTCCCTCCTAATCAACTATAATCCATCCCAATTCTTCATTAAATTCAAGTTTTGTTGCTACATTGCCAGTTTCTGAATCTATAATATTCAATATATCTCCATCTTGGAAAGCTCTTGTATAACCCCTCTCATATGAAAATTCCGGTAATACAATATTTTTACTTCCTGTGAACCCTCTTGCAGTAAATGGATAATTATCGGCATTAGCTTCCCACCTTGGAATCATTAACTTTGATGGATCATTTTCTATATATTCAATAGCTCCATAAAACTTATCTTCAAATTCTTTCATACTACCTTTTCACTCCTTACATTAATTCTCAATAACTTCAAATCCCCATTTATCATCAATAGAATAATTAACTATAAATTCCTTTGGGCGCATATCATTTCCAGAATAAATTATTTCAACATCAACTGTTACTTCTTTGGGAGGTGTTTCTTTTAAAGATGCTGCCCATTCCTCTATGTAAGTACATTTCAATAACTCTCATTTTAAAATCAATCGAAAAAGTTCTTCTAATTTCCCCCATCAAAAATCCCCTCCATAATAAACAGTAACTTTCTTTCAACTGTCTACTATGAGGGGATAATACCTCAATACCGAGGTCATCTCTATTCAATCATCATACTGTTACTTTTGAAAATATATTATACTTATACCTGCTCCAAATGATCTCGGATCAAACCAAGGACCTATTTTTCCCCACTCAAACGTAATATCATCACGTATCCCATCACTTTTTCCTAATTCCTCAATAAGCCATTCTCTTTGTTCAGCTACATATCGCCAAAAATCATGCTCATTCATAATTGGTTCGTCTATCTCTGGATCATCTATTCTAAGATCAATAGACCAAATTATTTCGTTTTTAAAAAAGATTTCTACTCTGAAATTTTTGGTTCCTATTTTGGTTGGGGATAATATTCCTACAACTGTAGTTACATCATCTATTTTCATTATTTCAATATCATCTTTATTAAATTTCATAATAACTTCGCTCAGGTTAAGATTAGGAGCTATTAAATCTTTATTAATCTCTAATATACCTTGCTTCAAATTATTCATTATCTTATTCCTCCGCCGCTACTTTCTATGTCTTTGATTGCCGCTTTAATTTGTCTTATTTCCATTTTATTTAAATTATAATTATTGAGTTTAATTATGTTAGAATCATCTGTTAATACCTCTACATTATTACAAATACTCGTCTTGTAAACATATTCTCCATCTTTATCAACTTGTTGCAATAATTTAGGATCAAATTCTATTCCTTTTTCTCTTAATCTAGCCATAGTTTGTTCATCCAATATTGGTTTTGCCTTTCCTTCTCTTCCAAGTTGTGGAAAATCCGGGGTGAATATTTGTTCTAATCCACCTGCTCCTAATTGCGGATTTGCATGTGTCATTCCTCTAGCTGAAGGTAAATCATCAAGCATTTCAAAACCTATTACTTGGAATTTATACTCTCCTGTGCCATCTCGAGATATTCTCGGATTAACTTGCACTCCTTGGAACAGCTTCTTTGAATCCCCACCAACACTCTCTAACGTCTCTTTTGTAAAACTATATCCTGTTGGATATGGATAACCTGTGTATACTATTTCTCCCTTTTTCAGTACCATATCTTCATAATCATCCAACCCAAAGTACGGAGATCCTCCCTGCCATAATCTCGCTCTTTGTGATGGATTTAAACCTCTTTTATTCTCCTCAATAGCTGCAATTAATATTTCGTCCTTAAATTTATCTACTTGTGTTAAATCAAAATCATTATGTGGTACTTTATTAAGAATCTTATTAATTGTATCTGGACTTAACAATAACTCTGAGTCTACAGAGTTTTGTTTTTTTATAATGTAACTTATTACTTCTTCTACTACTTGTTTTTGAGGATGAACCTCTATTTGTTTTGTAAATTCTTTACACACTGGATTTGTTTTTAATAAATTGTCTTTTGCATCCTCCGCTACCTTCGCACCATTCTTCAAATTCAACTCATCAAAAAACGTCGCCGATTTCTTCTCAATCACTGCCGCATTTTCCACAGGTGTTTTCTTCACTATATTAAGAGAAAGATTATCGAATTTCTTTCCAGATAACCGATTCGCATTTTGCGCTCGTTCTGTAAGAAGATTATCAGCCTGCTTCAAACGAGATCCGCCTTCTTCTAATCCTACTTTGGAAGCGCCTTTAATCGTCGTCGTACTAACACCTGATTTTAAGTCGGTTGTGACATTTCCAAAGGCATGCAATCCTTTAGCTACAGGTGCTACATCTACGAATCCTAACACACCTCGTAGCCAACGTTCATTTGTATCGAGTTTCCGTTGTGTCAGCCAATCTTTTCCCGTTACGGCGCTGGAGACTTCCATTACACCAACACTCGCTGTAAAGGCAAATAATGCTGCACCAGCTGGTGGAAAGAACACTGTGGCACCAGCTAACAATAGCGTCGTGCCCAGTATCCCTACATCACGCCAAAATTCCTTATTTTGTTGTTGATCTTTTATTGAGTCATAGTTAAACGCTCGGCTGTTTAATCTTCTCTGTTGATAGGTCTCATAAGACATGTTGTCTTTTGGATTCTCTTTCTTATATGCGTCAAACTCTGCCTTTAAACTGGTCATAAAAAAGTTGTTGGAAGAGAAAATATCACTCACTTTGATCTTGTCTTTTATGTGTTCCGCTGTTTGTCCATAGGACCCTGTCATTATTGTTTCTTTGGCGCCAATGGTGTTGCTAGTTTCATATTTATCAATCGTTAAATCTCGCATCGCTTCCGCAAAGGCATCCATATCTTCATAAGACGGCTGGTCGATTTCAGTGTCGATGAGACCGCCTACTTTTCCGCTAAAATCATGGAGCACATTGTAATCTTCCTTTAATTCCTGATATTTTCCTTTTTGGCTCTTATACGGAAGGCGGACAACTCGATCCTCATCATAATCCCAAATGGAATCTATTGTATCCTTCATCATATCCAGTTTTAACTTAATTACAGCACATCCGTGTTAAGTATATCTCTTGCTTTATCGTAGTCGAGACATAAAGAATGATAAACCTTTGACGTGGATTGTAAATACTATCCTTTTTGTCAGTTTCATTATACAACCACTTATTTCCTTATAATCTCCTCAAAAATTAAGAACAAGTGTAAAATAGAATCTTTTGCAACCTTTAAATCATTACAGTTATCGATGTGTTGTAAAGGAAATGACTCTAGAAAAACGCACGGTTGCTAAAAAAATTATCAAACAATAAAAAAACTAATCACCTATCACATATAGATGATTAGTTTCTCTTATCTCTGTATACCGAAAAAATTTCTGCTACTTATTTAAAAATATTCTATGAATTTTGGAATGGACTCTCATAAAGCCATGCCAAATAAGGATCTTTAACTATTGTCATATCTTTATTATTAAGGTTATACCCTAATGCGTTACATTGAGTTGCTACAAAGTATGGTAATATTTCTTTCCAACTTTTAAATACTACTTTACCATTGTGATTTAACTTCTGATTTAATTCTCTTAGCTCTTCTTCTATTAATGAAATACTTAATAACTTCATATCTTCTACTTCTATCAGCAGGAAATCATTTTTGTATTGTAGTACATGTGCGCCTCCTTTCATATACAAATCCATTACTACAACTTCTCTATACAAAAGTTTTAACATATCTGGATCAAGAGTTAATTGAGATTCATCTCCTAAATTAATTATAACTCCCTGATTTTCCATTCTTAAAATATTTTTAAGTACATTTACAGCATCAAGTTCAACAAAATTATCAAGATTTAAATACTTCTTAGTTTCAGTTAGTACATCTTTACTTGTAGCTATTACTATATATTCATTTTTGTTCAACTTTACCTTAGCTAACGAATTATCAGAATTACATAGACAATAATATGTTATTGCTTGTCTTGAAAGCATTTGATTTAATTCATATAAGGAATCCTTCTTTTTACTTATTTCTATAATTCTATTTCTAACATCATCGTTATACATTTTTATACCTCGATTTGATAATTTTGATTAATAGACCAATAAAATCTTATAAATCTAATACCGTTTTTTTTTCTACTATTCTATCTACTTCATTCTTTTTTATCCACTTATGAAATACAGAGCGTTCTATAAATTCCATATTTAACTCAGCTCCTACTTCATAATTAGGAGTATAAATTAATATACTATCCTCTTTTTCTGATATAACTTGAAATTCGTAACCTTTATAAAAACAGTTGGTCAGTATATAATATATTTCTCCAACAGCATCCCTTTTTACAATTTTATAATTTATCTTATCATCTAATTGTAGTTTAACATTTTTACTTTCTTTGTCATAATTAAGAACTTTATACTGTTTACCCATATATAAAGTATATTTACCAAGTAACATAAATACCCCCTCCTTTTTACTTAATTTTTATAAATCTACCATTTATGAATTTAGCAATTAACTCCTCTTCTCCAGTAATACTGTTCACCCTAAATAGTTCTGCTCCGTCTTCAGGTTCCAAATATGGCATTGTATATTCTGGAATAATATTACCATTAATATCTTTAGTAAATCCATGTCCTGTAAACGGATCTGGTGAGTTGTCAAATCCCTTAGCTGGTGGCTTTGCACCTACCCCCTCCATAGATGGCCCATATGGGATTTCTAATTCTTCTGCTACATCTGTTTTAAATCTTATTATTCCATAATCTTTATCCATTCCTACATTAAACGGAGTTCCATTATAATCAAGCCTTAATCCACCATAAACATCTTTCAATGTACTTAATTGTTTAACATCTTGAGCTCTATTTACAAATCCACCTACGGTATTCCATGGTTCATCTTCTTTTAATATTGCATCTCTTGCGCTCCAAACTTCTGCACAATTATCAATATCCCATTTTTTAAAAATTACCTTTCCGATTCATTTTCTACATATTTAACTAGATTTTTTTAATCATTTAGATTAAAAACGAAAACCCTTCTCATTCTAACGAAAAGAGAAGGGTTTATTAATGGCATATATCCTTATAATATTCAAAACTATCTCTTTTGAGATAATTCATTATTAAAATTAATATCATTATTACTTTAGTATTTCCTTAATACTCCATATATCTACTGTGAAATTTTTAAATTCGCATATTAAACAATAATGTTTATGTATATTCCTACATTCTTACTTTCCCAAATAACAACGTTTTAGCTTTTCTTTTATTTCCTCAGATGGTTGAATTATTGATGCTATATCCTTTATTAAATTTTCAAATTCAAACAATAGTCGAATATAATTATAGAAGACTATTACCGCCTTAGAGAATGTACGTCCACTCACAATGTTAATTTTTTCATTATTTAATCCACAATAATTAATATCATAAAAACCATTAACACTTTCAAGAAGAATAGCTCCTCTTTTTGAATTATTTAAACTGAAAAGATCTTCATTAAATTCTTTTGCTAAAATTCTTATAATCATATCGGAATCATCTTCCATACATTTACTAAGTTCATTCCTAATTAGTGTGTTTCTTTTAGGATGTTCAAATATTTTTTCACTTAAAATATACCCCCCTACAATTGCTGTATTGTAATCTTCAAATTCACAAACCCCAAAACTTTCTCCTCTTTGCACCTCATACAAAGTCCAAGTATTAACATAATTTTTTATTTTTATATAAGTTTCTTGGTTTACCCCATAATTAGTTAAACGGTAAACCTCTATTCCTAGTTGTTCCTCTTTTACCACATACTCTTTCCCTAATATACTCTTTAATTTCTCTATCATTTTATCAAACCTTCCTTAACTAAATCAGTTACACCTTCAATTAAACCTTCACCTATTAATTCTTCTATTGATATCTCCCCGCTTGATAATCATATATATCCTGACCAGCTAGCTCCAATTTTCCCCAATCAGTAGCTACCTTTAAATCTTTATTCTGGTCCTGTCCCGCATTATTCTCCATACTAGGTTATCTCCTTTCTTAATTATTTTTTATACTGTGCTTTATAATCTACATATTCTTTTTTAGCGTCTTTATTGTTATCTTCTTTTCTATTAAAATATGTTGATATCTGTAATGCATATTTTAATAAATTCCCCTCATCGTTCTTTTTCTTGTAGTCTACATAAATACTTAATTCCAGTATCTGCTTTGGATTTTTTGCGCCGTCAAGATGAAGCACAATTGTCGCCCTACTATATTCATCATATTGTATTTTTAATTTGTCATTAATAATACTTTGAAATTCTGATTCAGTTAAGCTATATCCAACTGTATTAGGCTGATCAAACTTTTTGATATCATTGCCTGGCTTCATCTTTAGTTTCCCTATTCCTTTTAAACGCTCCACAATTAAGTTAACGTAAGAAACATCAACATTAGAATCACTTTGTACTTGCCCATTTTTATACATAATATTTGCACTATAAACGGTTCCTTCTTTATAATTTACGTTTGTCCCTTTTTCCTTTTCATTCTCTATATCAGTAGTAATTTCTTGTGTTGTACCTCCATATAATCTTTTATCCTTCGTATTATATACACCTTCCGTATTTTGATAGATGCTTTTAACGTGTCTTCCATCTTCTTTTTCCTCATACGTACTATATATATCTCTTTGTGTCACATGTGCATATCCATCATCACTTGCAGACATAACCTTCGTCATATCTCCTTCTTCCAAAGCCTTTACAAATGGTTCATACTCAATTTTCGTTTCTCCAAAACTACATCCGCCTAATAAAGACGCAACTATCGTCATAATAAGCATCCCCTTAACTTTCTTTTTCTTCATACCATCACCTCATTCGTTACTCTTGGCATTTTAAGTTTAATTACGTTTCCTTTTACATAATAGTATACTTCATCTTTTCCTAAAGCTGGTTCGTTACTTTAAACATCGTTCCATAATGGTCAAGCCTAGCTTCTTCATAATTTTCAAACATTGTTTTTAAATTTGCACTATGCTCATTAACTGCAGTAAATCCTCTTACACCTGTATATTTTTCGTCATATAAATACTTATATATATATCACTTTACGGGATTATCTTTGCCATCTTTGTACCAACATCAGGTACTCCAATTTCATTTCTTATCTTATCAACTACTGTCTTTTCATTATCATTTAACACCCTATCAGGATGTAATAACTCAACAAATTCATCTACTGAATACCCACTATCATTAATAATTTTTTTAATACTATCACTGGTATTTAGCTCAGCATTACTTACCCCCTCTGTAGGAAGCTTCTGCCCCATCCGCATTCTTCTAATCCTACTTTGGAAGCACCTTTAATCGTCGTCGTACTAACACCTGATTTTAAGCCGGTTGTTAGATCTCCAAAGGCATGCAATCCTTTAGCTACAGGTGCTACATCTACGAATCCTAACACACCTCATAGCCAACGTTCATTTGTGTCAAAGTTCCGTTGTACCTGTCACTTTACTCATAAGTTTGCCGCAATTGGAATCATAACTTTGCCGTAAGCTAATTATTAACCCATAAGCTTGCCGTGTGTTTTATTAATATAGCTTTGGAATAATATTTGGTTAAATTGATACTAGGGGTATCGCCAGCATTTCGGAAAAAAACCACGCTAAGCAAAAAATACAATAAGCCGCCCATATGGACAGCTTATTTACATAATTATCGTTAGCGGAAGTCATTTTAAAATTCTATGTGTCGATTTTTTCTTTGCCCTTACGGATAAACCACCATATCAAAGCCACAAATAGCACGAAAAGCGGTATTATTTGAATAAAGAAAAATCCTTTCCAAAAATAAAGTGGATTATTATATGTAAATTCTGTTGACGCCTCATTTGTATAAGAAACAAACGAACCTACCAAACAAGAAATTGGAATTGTGAGTAGATTTATCGCTAAACAGATCATTATCAATGATAGATTTTTAGCCTTAATTTTTGGTGAAACAGATATGAAAAATAAAAATATTGAAGTACCGGATATAAGAAAAAATGGTATTACATAAAAAATTAACATAATATCCCTCCATGATTTTGATTGTACCATCAGCAAAGACTACAATTTCTAGTGCGGAAAAAAGAAAATCTCCAGGAACAGTAACTTCAAGTTTTAATCTTGAACGAAGTTTAGGGACTCAAAAGAAATTAATGTATAATAAGGGTTCAATTGGTGTTATTCCGCAAGAAATTCGAAATAAGTTGGTTGGAAAAGAATTCAAATCATTCGATGAATTTAGAGCTGAGTTTTGGAAAACAGTTGCTGATTCGAGCTACGCAAACGAATTTAATCGTATGAACAGAATGAGGATGCTGGAAGGTAAAGCACCTTATACTCCCGGATCAGAGCAGTATGGAGCACATAAAGTGTATGTCTTACACCACAAGCAACCTATTCATCAAGGGGGCGATGTCTATAACCTTGATAACTTAATCATTGTATCTCCTAAGACTCACCAAACCATCTTAGACCCTGCTTATCATTTTGGAAAAAAAGGGTTATAAATTTATAAGGGGAAGATAACATGAACAGTAAAATGACTAAAGATGAGCTTATTAAACTTGTAGAACAAATATGTGATCCTAAATTACCAGATGAGTTGGGTAGTAAGTATATTGATATCTTAAAGGCGAATGTGCCTCACCCAGCTCCGAGTGATTTGATTTTTTGGGATTTTAGAGACTTAACGCCAGAAGAAATAGTAGAGATTGCTTTGAACTACAAAGAAAAAGAAGAGAAATAAAATATTAAAGGACAAGCTGCCCACCTAAAAATGGACGCCTTTCTTCATTATCTAGATCTAAGCCAACTTACATAAAAATCACTAGCCGTAATATAGTACTTATACCCCTTCGAATTATAAACACGATACTGCGGATACCCATTGACATTTACCTTTGCGTCGATTGTAAATCCTAAGCCTGCATCTAAAGTACCAGCCACATCTTTATCTTGCCAAGATGGCTTTTCATAGAAACATAGATTGTTAACCTTAGAAACAACGCGCTTCCCTACAATAAATGGAAGTTTTATTTTAACTGGATATCCATTTTGATAATAGGAGGAAAGAAATATATGCTATTTTTAAAAAATCCAGAAGATCCAGTGTATCAGTTTTTAGCAGCAACATTTCATCAAGATACATTTTACGAAGAAGCACTTCAAGAGTTACTTGAAGAAGAAAGTACGGAATATTTACAAGACGCTATTATTTTTCTAACTGAATTTATTCAAAGTGATTATAGTGATAAAGAAAAAAATGAGTACATACAGTTTTCTGCAGATGGGATATATTTTGAAGGATTAGGAATAACACCATTAGAATGGCTTGAACAAACAGTTAAAACGATAAAACAAGCATTAAAAAATAATTAGTACAAATTGAACGCCCATAATAGGCGGTCTTTTATGCATATTACTTCAAATTCACATACGCATTACTAGCCGTATTGTAGTATATATTCCCTGTCAAATTGTGTACTTTGTATTGTGTTAATCCATTGACAGTTACTTTTGCATCAATGGTAAATCCTAAACCCGCATCTAAAGTACCAGCCACATCGAAGAACTTTACCACTAAATTATAACGGTAATGCTATAATTGGACGAGTTATCGACAGAGGATCAAACAGTGCTTCGGATGCAGAAAATGCTGTGATTGTTTTGAAAAAAGATAACCAAGGAAGTTTTATTATTACAGGATATCCAGAAAAGTAGAGGAGAGAATTTATATGGAAAATAAATATAGCTCATATAAAGAATTAGGTAATTTTTTAGCAGGGACATTTCACCAAGACATGGAATCGCCTGAGGAAGCTCTTAGTGAATTTATAATGGAAGTTAATAAAGTCTGTATCGAAAATACTATAAATGATATACTTTCATTTATAAACGGTAATTTAACTGATAGTGAAAAAGAGGAATTTATTACATTTAAAACTTATATTTATTTCCCTGCATTAAATTTAACAGCTTTAGAATGGTTAAAGCAGACTCTTGAAACACTAAAAAAAGCTATAAAAAGTAAAGAATAAAATTACACTAAACAAAGCAGCCTCTATATAAGAGCCGGCTTTTCATTTTGCCATTTAACTTGTACAAAATATGAACTATCTGTAATATAGAATACACTTCCACAAGAATTTTTCACTTTATATTGTCTCGACCTATTAACTATTACTTTATCAATGATAGTAAATCCTAATATCATGCTGTTACTTTTGAAAATATATTATACTTATACCTGCTCCAAATTATCTCGGATCAAACCAAAGACCTATTTTCCCCCACTCAAACGTAATATCATCACTTTTTCCTAATTCCTCAATAGGCCATTCTCTTTATTCAGCTACATATCGCCAAAAATCATGCTCATTCATAATTGGTTCGTCTATCTCTGGATCATCTATTCTAAGATCAATAGACCAAATTACTTCATTTTTAAAGAAAATACTTATCCTAAAACTTTTGGTACTTATTTTTGTAGGTGCTAAAAGTCTTACCACCGTAGTTTCATCATCTATCTTAATCATTTTAATATCATCTTTATTAAATTCCATAATAAGGTCGTTCAATCTACAATTAGGGGTTATTAAAACTTTCTTAATCTCTAAGATGCCTTGTTTTAAATTATTTATTATTTTATTCCTCCCCCGCTAACTCCAACTTTCCCCAATCAGAAGCTACATGTAACTCTTTATCCTGTTCCACTTCATTATTCATATGCTCCTATCTCCTTTCCCAATTATTTATTATTTTTGTACCGTGCTTTATAATCTACATATTCTTTTTTTGCATCTTGATTATTACCTTTTTGACTATTAAAGTATGTGTGTATCTGTAACATATATTCTACTACTTTTCCCTCTTCATTCTTTTTCTTGTAGTCTATATCAATACTGACTTGCAGTATCTGCATTGGCTCTTTTGCTGAGTCAAAATGAAGTACAATTGTCGCCCCATCATATTCATCATATTGTATTTTTAGCTTGTCATTAATAATACTCTGAAATTCTGATTCAGTTAAGCTATATCCAACTGTATTAGGCTGATCAAATTTCTTTGTATCATCGCCTGGCTTCATCTTTAGTTTCCCTATTCCTTTTAAACGATCCACAATTAAGTTAACGTAAGAAACATCAACATTAGAATCTGGACTTTGTACCTGCCCATTTTTATACATAATATTTGTACTATAAACGGTTTCTTTTTTATAATTCTCGTTTGTCCCTTTTTCCTTTTTATTCTCTATATCAGTAGCAATTGTTTGTGTTGTGTCTCCATATAAACTTTTATCTTTCGTATTATATACACCTTCCGTAGTCTGACGGATTGTTTTAACGTGTCTTCCATCTTCTTTTTCCTCATACGTACTATATATACCTCTTTGTGTCACACTCGCATACCCATCATCACTCGCAGACATAACCTTCGTCATATCTCCTTCATCCAAAGCCTTTACAAATGGTTCATACTCAATTTTCGTTTCTCCAAAACTACATCCGCCTAATAAAGACGCAACTATCGTCATAATAATCATCCACTTAACTTTCTTTTTCTTCTTCATACCATCACCTCATTCGTTACTCTTGGCATTTTCAGTTTGATTATGCTTCCTTTTACATAATAGTATACTTCATCTTTTCCTAAAGCTCGTTCGTTACTTTAAACATCGTTCCATCATGGTCATGCCTAGCTCCTTCATAATTTTCAAACAGTGTTTTTAAATTTGTACTATGCTCATTAACTGCAGTAAATCCTCTTACGCCTGTATATTTTTCATCATATAAATACTTATATATATCACTTTATGGGATTGTTTTTTCATCTTTATACCAACATCAGGTACTCCAATTTCATTTCTTATATTATCAACTACTGTCTTTTCATTATCATTTAACACCCTATCAGTATGTAATAACTCAACAAATTCATCTACTGAATACCCACTATCATTAATAAT
Source organism: Bacillus mycoides (assembly GCF_000832605.1). Taxonomy (GTDB): domain Bacteria; phylum Bacillota; class Bacilli; order Bacillales; family Bacillaceae_G; genus Bacillus_A; species Bacillus_A mycoides. Next base: position 347,784 of record NZ_CP009691.1, on the reverse strand, counting down.
TTTTTTAATACTATCACTGGTATTTAGCTCAACATTACTTACCCCCTCTGTAGGAAGCTTCTGCCCCATCCGCATTCTTCTAATCCTACTTTGGAAGCACTTTAATCGTCGTCGTACTAACACCTGTTTTTAAGCCTGTTGTGACATTTCCAAATACACGCAATCCTTTAGCTACAGGTGCTACATCTACGAATCCTAACATACCTCGTAGCCAACGTTCATTTGTGTTGAGTTTCCTTTCTGTCCACCCGTTTCTGCACTGGAGACTTCCATTACACCAACAGTCGCTGTAAAAGTAATTAGCGACATCATGCAATCATAATAATCACCGATTTTTATCCCTTTATTTAAAATACACTCATACTCACTTACAACTTATGTTACCTTTCCATCCTTACAACACTTAAGTTGTCAGATATTATGACTGTACGTTTGGGCAACATCATAGAAATAAAAAGAGACACATTCCCCCTCCTCTGGTATAGATAAGCTATCATACAAATCTAACCACAGTAGGAAGAATACGTCTCATATACCTATTACCTGCATATCCATATAAATCTTGTTTAAAACCATTTATACAAGAATCTTTAAACTTCTGTAATTAATATTTAAAGTTTCATTACTTTTACTTTTGAAAATATAATATACTTATACCTGCAGAACATGATCTAAAGTCATCCCACTGTGTTATTTTCCCCCACTCATATATATTTTCGGATAATATTCCCGCTGGATGCCCTATTTGTTCTACAAGCCAATCCCCATGCTGCGCAAGCATTTCTTTATAATCCCACTCATTTATACTTGGATCAGCTACAATTAACTCTATGCCCCATATATGTTCATTTTTAAAGGCTATGCTAATTCTAAAATTTTTACTTCCTAACTTAACTGGTTGTGAAAACCTTAATGTTGCTCTCTCATTTGTTCGTCTTCTTACTTCAGCATTTGCTTTACCAAATGCATCTTCTATATCCCTCAATGTAGTATTTGGATTAATCTCTATGCCTTCTATTGTTAAAACACCATCTATTAAGTTACTCATTAGTTAATCCCACCTCCTGTATTACTTATCTCTCTAATAGCGTCATTTATGTCATCAATTTCATCCACACCTAATTTATAATTATTTAGTTTAACTATATTAGGATCATCTATTAGTACTTCGAAAATGTCACAAATACTGTTGTAAACATATTTTCCGTCTTTATCAACTTGTTGCAATAATTTAGGATCAAATTCTATTCCTTTTTCTCTTAATCTAGCCATAGTTTGTTCATCCAATATTGGCTTTGCTTTTCCTTCTCTTACAAGTTGTGTAAATTCCGGAGTAAATATTTGCTCTAATCCCCCTGCTCCTAATTGCGGATTTGCATGTGTCATTCCTCTAGCTGAAGGTAAATCATCAAGCATTTCAAAACCTATTACTTGGAATTTATACTCTCCTGTGCCATCTGGAGATAATCTCGGATTAACTTGCACTCCTTGGAACAGCTTCTTTGAATCCCCACCAACACTTTCTAACGTTTCTTTCGTAAAACTATAACCTGTTGGACGTGGATAACCTGTGTATACTATTTCTCCCTTTTTCAGTACCATATCTTCATACTCATCTAAACCAAAGTATGGAGACCCACCTTGCCATAATCTTGCTCTTTGTGAAGGGGTTAAATTCCTTTTATTTTCATTAATAGAATAATTATATAATATCTCCCACTTTAAATCTTCTATCTCTTTACGTGTGGTATTAGGGCTAATATTGTTGAGAATTTTATTTACTGCTTCTGGATTTAACAATAACTTTGAGTCTACAGAGTTTTGTTTTTTTATAATGTAACTTATTACTTCTTCTACTGCTTGTTTTTGAGGATGAACCTCTATTTGTTTTGTAAATTCTTTACACACTGGATTTGCTTTTAATAAATTGTCTTTTGCATCCTCCGCTACCTTCGAACCATTCTTCAAATTCAACTCATCAAAAAACGTCGCCGATTTCTTCTCAATCACTGGCACATTTTCCACAGGTGTTTTCTTCTCTATATTAAGAGAAAGATTATCGAATTTCTTTCCAGATAACCGATTCGCATTTTGCGCTCGTTCTGTAAGAAGATTATCAGCCTGCTTCAAACGAGATCCGCCTTCTTCTAATCCTACTTTGGAAGCGCCTTTAATCGTCGTCGTACTAACACCTGATTTTAAGCCGGTTGTAACATTTCCAAATGCATGCAATCCTTTAGCTACAGGTGCTACATCTACGAATCCTAACACACCTCGTAGCCAACGTTCATTTGTATCGAGTTTCCGTTGTGTCAGCCAATCTTTTCCCGTTGCTGCACTGGAGACTTCCATTACACCAACACTCGCTGTAAAGGCAAATAATGCAGCACCAGCTGGTGGAAAGAACACTGTGGCACCAGCTAACAATAGCGTCGTGCCCAGTATCCCCACATCACGCCAAAATTCCTTATTTTGTTGTTGATCTTTTATTGAGTCATAATTAAACGCTCGGCTGTTTAATCTTCTCTGTTGATAGGTCTCATAAGACATGTTGTCTTTTGGATTCTCTTTCTTATATGCGTCAAACTCTGCCTTTAAACTGGTCATAAAAAAGTTGTTGGAAGAGAAAATATCACTCACTTTGATCTTGTCTTTTATGTGCTCCGCTGTTTGTCCATAGGAACCTGTCATAATTGTTTCTTTGGCGCCAATGGTGTTGCTAGTTTCATATTTATCAATCGTTAAATCTCGCATCGCTTCCGCAAAGGCATCCATATCTTCATAAAACGGCTGGTCGATTTCAGTGTCAATGAGACCGCCTACTTTTCCGCTAAAATCATGGAGCACATTGTAATCTTTTTGTAATTCCTGATATTTTCCTTTTTGACTCTTATACGGAAGATGGACAACTTTGTCCTCATCATTCCTCATAATAGAACCTGTTGCTTTTTCTATTATAGTATCTAGTTTTTTTAGGTTGTCAATAGCACCTCTGCTAAACATACCTGAACCGACTAATTCCCCTATTCCCTCTTTTGTTTTCTCCCAGTCCTCAGGGACATACTTCACATCCATGGCCTATCCCCCAATTTTCCTGATAATTTCTTGTCCCAATTGTTCATCTGTTGCCATCATTGATTGTAACGTATAGGCAACTAGCGACATGATGCGCTCATAATGATCTCCGATTTCCATCGTTTTATTCAAGATATGCTCGTATTCCTTTACAACTGGTGTTGCTTTTCCGTCTTTATAGTATTGGAGTTGCTGAATGTTCTGGCTATTAGCCTGAATATCATTTCTAAACGTGTTCAGTATTTCTTCTAAATACTTATAAATCGTCGTCATTTCATCCACATTCATTTGAATGCTTTGACCGCCTGGCGCAACATTAACCATGTACTACTCCCTCCTTTGCATACGGAATTTCCAGTTCATCAAACAGAAGTTTCAATAACCAAAATTGACTGACAAACAAATATTGTTCTTTTACTAAATCAATAGCCGCTACTCTTTGGTTGGATTCTAAGCAAAGCCATTGCTGATAATAGCGCGGGTTAGATTGTAATCTTGGTTCTTCTGTTAGGTGAAACAGCTCTATATTGATGCCTGTATCTAATAATGAACGTTCTTCTAACTGTTTTCTTTCCTGCTCGGATGCTTTGTGCGTCAGGTCTTTGTATTCCTCTTCTTCTGGTTCCCGTAATAGTATAGGGAAATGTTCAATTAACATGTTTAACACAATCATTTTCGATAAAACATGTAATTGGTATTGTTGATGAGGCACGATTTCAACTAACACAATCAATTCGTCTGCATTCTCTTCCAAGAATGCAAACATAAATTGATTTAGTCGTACATATTTACGGCTGTTATAATAAGCCTGCAATGCTTGAATAACAACTGCTCCACCTTCTGTTATTTTCCCGTCTACGGTTAATATTTCTTTTTCGATTAATTTTTGTTTTGCATGATCCATTACATCTTGGCCCTTCATGACCAGTATTTCCTTTAGATCTAAACCGAACACGACGTTTGCCTCAAATGCACTTGCTAGTAAATATAATTCCTCTGTACTGAAGGTATCCTTAATTATTTGTGAATCTATCATGAGTTATAAACTCCTCACTTTCCTCACATCTGCTGTCTCTTCAAAATTCTGCATGTACTTGTTTAAGTTTTCTAGGGCCTTCGTATGCTTCTCCATGATTTTATTCATATCTTTATGATATTGCGTAATCAAATCCAAGTAAGCTTCAAATGACCCTCTCGTGCTGCCGCTCCATTTTGCTGATTTCACATAACTTTTTAAATCGTTACTTTTATCATAAGATGTACGTAGCGCCTCTTGAATTGCTTTGGAATATTGAACGGCTTGCTGTAAGTCGCTATCAATAATCTCAACTTTCCCCATCTTTCTCACTTCCCTTCTGCTGCTTTTGCATTGGCCTTATCTCTGTAATACACGTACCGATCATAAGCCGCTTGTCTAGCTGCCGTTAAACTAGACCTTTTCTCTTCTGCATTCGAAATACACTGCATCAGTTTCTCATCTAATTGCTGACGTTTCGGTTCAAAATCATTTACCGGAATGCTGCCACTTGATGCATGAGGCATCTTTCCTCTATAACTGCTTAGCGCCCCATTAACCTCAGCTATACACTCGGAGTATTCGGAAATTCTTTCTTGTAACTCTTGGTATAGCTTCTGATAATGATCCCGCTTTCTCTCCTCTTCATTTTTAAAAATATCGAATAGACTCATTAGGCTATTTCACCTCCTTTTAACGGAAAACTTCTACTGGCGCTAGATGGGCAGCCAATTTAATTTTTTCAGCCATATTCTGTTGTACGAAGTAAGCTTCGTAAGGTTGTAAGTTCTTTTCCTTATAAGGTCGATTAGAAATGTCAAACAACATTTGATCTGCTACTTTCGTTAATACAATACCTGTTTTTTGCTTTTTCACAGCTTGGTTCACTTTGTCATATGCTTTTCCTAATAGACCATTCGTACCAGAAATGATAAAGTGAATACCCATTCGATGACCATTTTCAATCAATTCTCCTAAGCTGTCCTCTGTTGTTACACTCATAATGCTCGTAATAAACGAAACATCTGTTATTACGACTACAATCGGACGCAATTGTTTCTTAAATTCATGGATAGATAGCTGACCATTGCTTTCTTTTTGTATTTCAATAAACGCTTCTTCTCTTCTTTTCCAAACGTTTCTTAGCTCGGCAGTTACCTCGTCCAGCTCTTCTCTGTTTGAAACATATTGTGCTACAGCATCTTTGCTTCCATTGAATCCCATTGTACTGTTGTCAAATAAAACGATGTCATACATATTACTACGCTGCAGAAGTTGAAGAATCATTTCCATCGAATTCTCGATCACTTCTAATTGATTCCCGATTACAACAACGTTTTGGTCTTTTTCTAGATCGAACGCGACAGGTTGTACATCTTCCATATCGACCGCAAATGGGATTTGTCTACTTTCAATAAGTTGCTTCGTTTGTGGCCAAGCAATAAATTCTTTATAATGCAGTACTTCTGGTACCATCGGAATTGGAAGTGGTCTTTCACCTTTCCATGCTTCATTCATTGCTTTCGCCTCTGCTTGGATAGCTTCAACGTTTGCCAAAGCATCCTGCCCCATCGTTGGCAGTGCTGTTTGGAAAACTGCAGGATTTTCAAGTTTCACCAACCCTCGGCCTGATAATTCTTCAATTGTTAAATCTGTACGACCAACAATATTACGAGCTTCATTTTGTTCAATATTGTAAAGTGCAATTTGCATTTTAATATTAGATAAAAGTGACATAAGCATCGCGCCTTGGCGACCAGCACTAATCAATAAATGAATTCCGATACTCGCACCTTCACGAGCAATTTGTGTAATTGTCTTTTCAAATTCATCAACAAATCCACCGTCACGTACTGTATCGTAATTATCTAGATTAATTAGGATATTTGGCACCGACTCACCACTTGCCTTTTCATACATGGCCATATTAGCAACGCCGTATTTGCTCAGTCTTTGTTTCCGCTCCCTAATTTCTTTAGATACACGTCTAATAAATTTACTTATTTTCTCCAAATCATCTACCATAAATGTATCGGCAACATGCGGTAATCCTTTTAGTGCTAACAAACCATTTGTACCAAAGTCTAATAAATAAACATGTAAATGTTCAGGGCTATGCTTCCGTGCTAATCCCATTACAATAGTTTGTAAGAAAGTTGATTTACCGTATCCCGGACTCGCAAAAACAGCTAGGTGTCCTTCTTTTGTTAGGTTAAGCTGTAATAGCTCTTGTGCCTGCATTTCTGGAATATCAACAATACCAATCATTGGTTCTAAATCGCTTTTCGCTTCTTGCCATGCATGTTGGAATGCAACAAGTTGCAGCTCTGGCAAGTAAATACGTTCTTCTAAAGGTGGTAACCAAGGTCTTGGTAATGCTTCAATTTGTTCTTCTTCTGTGTAGTTATGAATGTAATCAATAACTGCATCTAATTCAGTTGGTACTTTTGTAATGCTCTCTTGTTTCCCAAAACCACTCAAATCCTCACTCAAAATCTCATACTGCCCAAGCTCATTAATCGCATAAATCGTCGTATCTAGCTGTTCTTGGTCCTCTTTGTTTTCAATATAATCCGCTCCGCTCCATGCACTTTGGAACAGTTCATAGATTTCGTTATTTCCGACTTGTAAGTACGCGCGGCCTGGCAGTGTAATTTCTGCGGCATCTGGTGTTTTTAAGATTTCGTTACTGTCGGATGCGTTTTGTACTTTTAGTGCTAATTTGAATTTGGAGTTACTCCAAATTTGGTCATCTACGACCCCGCTCGGTTTTTGCGTTGCTAGGATTAAGTGGATTCCTAGTGAACGACCGATACGTGCCGTTGATACTAATTCTTTCATAAATTCAGGTTGTTCTGATTTTAACTCAGCAAATTCATCTGAAATTAAGAATAGGTGCGGCATTGCTTCTTTCGCTTTGCCTTGTTTGTATAGTTTTTGATATTGGTTAATATGGTTTACATCATATTCGCCAAATAGACGTTGACGTTTTTGTAATTCTGCTTTAATCGATGCAAGGGCACGCATACTTTGAGCACCGTCTAAGTTCGTAATTGTTCCTAATAAATGCGGTAAGTTCTTGAATAAGTTTGCCATTCCGCCGCCCTTATAGTCGATCAGTAGGAATGCGACTTCATACGGATGGAAGTTTACCGCTAAAGATAAAATGTATGATTGAATAATTTCTGATTTACCAGACCCTGTTGTACCTGCGACTAATCCATGCGGTCCGTGTGCTTTTTCGTGTAAGTTCAAGTTGACGATGTCATCTTTACCACGTAAGCCCAGCGGTACAGCTAAACTTTTAAATGTTTCGTTTTTCGCCCAGCGAGCCTTAATGTTTAGTTCATGAATTTTTTCAACGCCGTACATTTCAAGGAATGTAACACTTTCTGGAATACTGTTTCTTAAGTTTTGCAAGTGATTCAGCGGTGCTAATGCACGAGAGAACTCTTCTTTGTTGAAACCATCTGGGAAGTGATCGAGCGTAAAGTGGCGATTTACTAGTTCACCTTGTTCTAAGATAACATTCCCGTTTTTCGCATCACGAATATCAATAACTGTTTTCACATGTTCCGGTAAACTTTGCATCACATCTTCTACAAAGATGAGAGATACACCAAGTTCGCTCGGGTCTTCGTTAAAGAACTCCATTACACTATGATCTAAAATTAGTTTTTCATCTGTAATCGATACAACGTAATGAGGTGCAAAATACATTTTTTCATTGGAATTGCCTTTTTCTTCTAATGCTAATTTGCGTTCCTTCAGGATTTGATACAAACTGTTCAATACTTGATCCCGGCTTCGGTCATGATACACGAACCCGCGAACATTAATATCTCGTAAACTCGCATGCGGTAACCAGCGCATCCACTCCCAGCTTGCTTTTTCTTCTTCTGGGAAAATCGTAATGAATTGTAAATCATAATAACTATGAAACAGAGCTGTTTGCATAACGAGCATTTGCAGCTGTTCGATTACTAATTTTCGTTGTCCGATATAACCTACCGGGCCATTCACTAAGTCGGTCACAACTGGTACATTCTCTAAACCCATATATTGCGAACGTAAGCCGCTTGCAGCTTCTACTAATTCATCTTTGTTTTGCGTAAACTCTTCTTTGTTAAACTGAATTTCAAAACTAGAATCAACGCGGCCCAATCCAACCCGATATGTCAAGAAATCATGGTGGAACATTGTTTTTTCATAGATTTGCGAATCTACTCTTACTGCCATATCACGAATTTGTTCAATGTTTGGATAGTGATAATCTAAAGCGTGCCTTTGCTCTTCACTTGCGGCATACAATTCTTGCGTTTTCTGCTTCAAATAATTTTGATAACTTTCATTCCGTTCTTTCGTATCAATTCTGTATTTCTTTAAATTCTTTAAATATGTGGTTAATGCAATAATTACTGTTACCACTGTCATCCCGAGTGATGCGATAATAAAAATCCCGCGGGGCTGAAAGATTGAAACGACTACAGTCAACACGATCATCACAATCGGCGGGACGATCATCTGTGCCAGTTGTTCACTTGGTTTTGACGGTAGGTGAGATGGCTTTCCAATCGTGAGTTTTTCCTCTGGCTCACGGTAAATAATCCGCGGGGAACGATGATAATTCGGATATTCATCACCTAAATCATTATCAGCTTCCATTAAAGGTGTTAATTTTGATGTAATGCGATTAGGTGAAGCTAATATTTGAATATCTTCTTTCCCAACTTTGATTGTTACACCATCAAAATACAGTTGATCGCCTGGTTCAAGCATTGCCTCACCAGTCATGCGAAAAAAGTTGTGATATACATAGCCGTCATTCACAACGACTTTAAAACAATCTCCCAATGTTTCACGGATAAACAGCACGTTAGCAGCTGTCATATTTTTAATTGTCACATCATCGCGATCCGTTGCGCCAAACGAAATACTATACTTGGACGCCATGTCATACACATACTCTTCTCCTGCATCCGTTAAGTAAAAATGCATTTGTTTCTCTTTCGTAATATCTAGAGTCACATGTTCATTTGCACGTAATGCTTCATCCTCAAGTTTCCATGCTTCGCCGTCCCACTTCACCACTACACGCGTTTCCAAGTCCGCGTAAGTAACTGTGTCGGACCATTCATTTCCGATTGTGACTAATTCACGTTTTTTCGGATTAAGATGACATTTATGTAGTTGATTACCGTAACTAATTGTTAGTAGTTGTACCATCTCTATCTCCCGTTTCTTTTATTTTTATTTCGTTTGATGTCTAGTTCTCTTTATTTCCTGATGGGTTCTTATTTGATAAGTCATCTGAGGAATTTGTATTATATTTTTTTTGGTAATCTTCCAATTGTTTCTGATATTTCTGTACTTTTTCTTCACGCGCTGAACCAGTCAACTTCGGATCATTTTTCACTTGTTCAATTTGTTTAATTAATCCGTACATAATCAATTGCGGATCATCGATATATTTCGCAAGATCTAAAGACTTAGAGAAATCTCCGCGCCCATTGTAAATCCAATATAATAAATAATTTTTATCACTTTTTAGACTCACATTCTTCATAATTGCTGCTTTTTGATCATCTGTTAGTTTTTCTGCCTTTACGTATGAAGAAGCTAAAACATATTTAGATGCATCCGGTAGTTTTTCAGGATCTTGCTCCTTTAAAGTGCTAATTACTTTATCGTAGTCTGTCGCCAAGAAATTCTTATCTGCTTCTAACAATTTATTTTGATACGGCATTTTTACAAAACTGAAATAGCCAAGCGGTACTGCGAGAACAATCGAAGCAACAATCATCAAAATGGATAATCGTTTAAATAAACGGAATCGTTTTTTCGGCACAAGCTGCATATTTTTCTCTGTTGTCGTTTGTTCTCTTCTGTAATGATCATTTAATAACTTTACAAGGTCATCAAATGTACCAACCTCAACGACATTACGTTCGAATGCCGTATCTTTTGCATTGTTCAATGAACCAGAATATAATTCATCAAAACTATATTTTTTCGAGAATATTGCGACAACTAAACATTTATACTGACGTAAAAACTTCTCATCATCTAAGCGATACGGTGGTACAATATCACGGATACCACGATAAACTAGATAGGGCATATAATTGTCATCGAATACTAGATTGTCTGGATGAAGGAAGAAAGTTTTTCGCGTTTGTAAGCACTCTTGAAAACGAGCAACATTAAGCAATAATCGTAATTTATCGTTCTTTCCTAGTTTGTGTACATCTTCCCATTCCTTTGTATATCCCTTAACGTTGAACTCAAATGTAAACATATCTTCATGATCTTCTACTGTAGCCGGTACAAAGAAGTTAGATTTTTCTGTGATTAACTCCAGTTGCCGCATGTCCTTCACACGCGTCTGTGATTTCGATAACTTCAATGTCCGTATATGCTCAGTCGTTTCAAATAGATACTGCATCGAATCTAGCTGAATCGTTCTCTCTGTCATAGTCTCTTACTCCTCTTTTTCATGTTCTTTTCTATATAAATTCATTTTGATTTTTCACCATATAAGTCGCTGCTATGTTGAAGTGATCCACTCTTGCTTTCTAGCTTTGTTTTTTGGCAAAAGCAGTAACTGACCGCTTCTATGCACGGTCAGTTACTCTCACCTAACTAAAAAGAAAGATTTTAATTCTACAAAACTTTTAATATATCCCCGTCCGTTACCTGATAATCAATTAACCGATCATCGTCAGTGAGTAACAGTTCTTTATTAACAACCTTAATAGCGCAGCGAGAAACTTCTATCACATCAAGTTTTAGTGCTTCAGCAATGTTCATGAGCAGCTGTTTGACGGGCTGGTGGGTCGGGATACGCAGATCATATAATCTGCTATCCCATTTACTAAAGTCAATTGTGACATTAATATGTGTTTGTCCTGCCATACTTCCTTCTCCCTTACTGCCAAATTTTCCGTATTACAACATAAATGCCGCAGCAAATTGCTAGTACTATACCAGATAGGATTCCTATCATTTGTGTGCTGATAGGTTCCGTTTCTAGTTGATTAGTGTTTTGGTCAGCGCTAACAGCGTTGCTAACCGTATAATTTTGAGCAAACAAGCTGTTTTGTCTGTCCTTCACAGTTGTATCCTTCTTGTCTGATGTTACAAACAATGAGTCATTTAAGGCTTTCGTTTCGCCCTCTATTTGTTTCTGCTTCTCTTTAATTACATCTTTTGTTTGTTCTTTAAACAAGTCTGGTGCGTGTTTTTCAAGCTCAGTTTCTTGGGGTTCCTTTTGTTCCTTTTCGACTTTTTCCTGTTGCATCTGTTCCACACGATCCGTTTTCAAATCCATCTTTCCGTTATGATCAAGATAGCTGCCCGTATCAGCGTGAAGGGACGTCGGAGCAAGAAAAAGCAACAAAAAAGCAGTAATGAAACTAGCTCGTATGAGAATCAGCTTCATATTCATCCCTTTCTTCTGCCCGGTATTTGCGTATGACGAACAAGTTTATCACAAGGCCAATAACGACAGCTGCCATTAAACTATACATAATAGTCGACCAATTTGCTCGGTCGTTTGCAAAACCAGTAATCATAATCTCAATATATTGAAGCGGTGAAAATTCACGTATTTTAGCAGCAGTCGACATTTTATCAAGATTCAACCCAACTGCATCTGTCAGGAACAGATACAGGCTAAACATGGCTAGCAAAATAAACATTCCGACCATTTTCATTTGGCGTAATAAGTAGCCTGAAATGAGAACTAGCACTAACATAATGCTGGTAAACATGCTGATCCATACTGGGAATTCTGCATGACTAATTTTCAATAAATAGCCTGAAATACCGCCAATTAGAATCCCTTCAACTATTCCAATACCAGCTTGAACAGCCGTAGTTGGTACGTTTTTCAGTACCAATGACATCTCTTCCTCAAAAGCACTTTTTTCTATACGTTTTCGTTCTTGGTTTGAAATTACATAAGCTGTAAATAGAGAAACAATGAAGCAAATCAGTACTAATAAATATGGTGTAAACGTATCTGCGGCTACAACAACACCATCGTTTTTCTTTTGCACTGGGTTTGCAAGGAAGCTATATAAGTTTTCGTTTTGTCGATCGCCAACGCGACTGTTTGCGAGAACTTTCGTGAAATTTTTCAAGTAATCTTTATCATCAATTAGTTTCTTACTTAGATCACCCGAAAGCCTTGTCGCCTGACCAACTAGCGAATCTCCACTATCTTGAATCGTTTTCGCCCGGTCATCGATATTATCAAACGTTTTATACACATCGTCAGCTGATATTAAGTTACCCTTCGACTGATCAGCGAGTGTCTGACTTTGTATAAAAATAGACTTGAATTCCCCGTCTAACGTAAGCGTCGCCGTTTGTTCACCATCACTATTTGTCACAACTTTCCCTTGTTGATCGATTAGTTTATTGCTTGTTTCACGCCATGTTGCTAAATTTTTTAACGTTTGCGTAAGATTCGTATTCATCGCGTTTGCTTGCTCAGTTGTCTGATTAATTACTTCTGTTAAATGTGTAGAATTTTTATCTGCTTCATCAACCAATTTAAGATAAGCATCTACTTTGTCTTTCAAATCTTTTGTTTGTTGCTGTACTTCTTCTGTCGTTTGCTTAGCAATGTATTCCGCTAATAAGTCAAGCACATCGCGTTTGTTGAACAGGTAGTATAATGAATTTTGATGTGATTCTGTTAAATCCGTAAGTGATTTTTTATTAAAATTCTCCGGTAAATCGGCTGATGCCTCAAACCCGTAATACAAGTTATACATGCTAGATAGTTTTTGATAATTTTTAATCGTATCTTCAACTGCTTGTATAAGCTTATTAGTCGCATTCGGATCTAACGACGACATAACTTGGTGAGTAATGTAATTATTATTTACAGGTTTCCATTCCCCTTCTGTATTCGTCTCTCCATCTTTTGTAGGGGGCTGCTCTGTTTGTGTCTCTCCATCACTTTTTCCTGGCTGTTCTGTTTGTGTCTCTCCATCACTTTTTCCTGGCTGTTCCGTTTGTGTCTCCCCATCACTTTTTCCTGGCTGGCTACCACCATTTTGCGTTTGACCGCCACCTTCACCTGGCTGGCTACCACCATCTTGCGTTTGACCGTCACTTCCACCTGGCTGGCTACCACCATTTTGCGTTTGACCGCCACCTTCACCTGGCTGGCTACCACCATTTTGCGTTTGACCGTCACTTCCACTTGGCTGGCTACCACCATTTTGCGTTTGACTGTCACTTCCACCTGGCTGGCTACCACTATTTTGCGTTTGACTGTCACTTCCACCTGGCTGGCTACCACTATTTTGCGTTTGACTGTCACTTTTTTTTACCTTCTTCAAAGGACTTTGATAAGTAATCGTACTTGATTGACCTAGTATAGGCGGTTCAGTTGGTTTTGGTTTCATGTCAGATGATGGATTATCAATGACATAATCTGTATCCTCTTGTGTCAAATTCCAACTCCAAGTTACAGGCTCAAAGACAGAAATATTACTGTTAGCATTTTTTAAACGTAATGTCGCTTTAATTTCGAAATCGCCTTTGTCTGTAGCTGGTAAAACAATTTTTTTATTTTGAAGGTACTCCTCTGTGTAATCTGCTTCATTTCCGATAACCAGTTTTACACTTGTCACTTCATAATCGTCTGGTACATTTAATGTGATATATTGCCCTTCTTTTTTCGTAGCTGGCAATACTGCTTTATCGTTTACTTCAACACCAAATGTCGTCAAATTATCTTTAATTTTTTTTATCATTTCCACCATTGGAATAGTATCTGTACCTCGCGCAGGTGTGTAAAGTTTTTCCGCATTATATTTATTTGTGATATCAATAACATTTTCCAGTTCTTTCTTCGTCCCATCTGATAAACCAATGTTTTGAATATCATCTTTATTTAATGACGGTAACTGATTAATAGCCTCTTGAATCTTTTGATTCGCACGATTATCCGGTGCATCAAAGAATTTATTTAAATACACGTCTTGATGACCCTCAGAAGAATTTGAAATTTCCCGCTTTAGCTTTTCAGTTATTGATGCCGTAAGCTCTGGTCCTAGTCTATTTGCTAACTCAGTGTTGTGACTGCGAATTTTCGCACTGTTATCACTCAAATACTTTTGCATACCAGCTGAATCCGATAAAATATTAGGCTGCTCTTCTTTCAACTGAAATTGATCGTAAATTACTTTATTCGCTAATTCTAAATTAGCAAATTGTTGCATTATATCTGTTGTATTCATACTTTGGTCAAACTGAGTCAACTGTGTCGAGAAATCCTTTAAGACAAGGCCATTTGCTTCCTTCATTTTATTAAAATCACCAAAAGCTGTCTGACTGGTCTGATTGGATTTCATACCTTCATTCAAATTGTTGCTAAACCCATTTAAAATCTCTTGTAACCCTTTAAAACTGCCTTTCGCCACACCTGTTTGATCTTGAACACTTTTAAACTGCTGTGTGTAACCAGCTAGCGGGCTATGAACCTCTTTATTGTACACATCGGTGTAAGTTTGTTCTTTTTTTACAAAAGTTGTAATGTTATCCTGCGCATTTTGCAAGTTTCCGATAATGCTAGCGAAATAAACATCGATAATTCGGCTGTTGAAATCTCCAAGTATCGAACTTGCTGTTTTTTCTGCTTCTGCTTTTATATCATTATTACCAGTTGTATTTACCTTGTAGTTAAGCGTCACCTTTTCCGGCGCATTCGACTCAATTGATAATGCTTTTTTGGAAAAATCGTTCGGAATAACGATCATCATATTATAGACGTTACGTGATAGTCCGCTTTCTGCTACCCCGCGGCTAACTACATACCAATCGTGCTTATTATCTTTTTCCACACTCGTAATAAATTCATTACCAAATTCAATCTTTTTGCCACCCAGGTTTGCACCTTGATCTTCGTTAACCAGCGCAACCGTCATCTTTTGTGTTTCTTTATCACTCTTTCCTTTCTTCACTTGATTCAGTGCTAGAAAGGATGTTCCAGTAGACAGCGCAAGCGTCAGTATAATAAAAAATACTATGCTCCACTTTATTTTTTTCACACATCACCACTCCTGCTAGTAAAACTCTTTGTCTGTATACTGTTATTCGCTTACTTCTAGTAGTCGCGAAAACGGATACTCCTTTTCATACCCACAATAAGGTGAAACTTTCATTAGTAGGAGCTTTACTATCCGCTAATGCGGGAGAGATGCAAACAAACTTCAAGCTACCTTATACTTTTTTTACTAAGCATTTATATTTATTTTGTAGTATAATCCCAAGAAAAATGGCAGCATCTCTCCCTTTTTTACAAATAACCCCAATAAATAAACCACGCAGCACTTGCTGCGTGGCTCACTACTCAGAGAATTTACTCGCGCCCGTTACTATGTAAAGCATGAAAAATCCCCTAATCTACTAACAAACATCACCGTAATTAGCTAAGTCCAAAATTACGGGATAAGTCTTGATCATGTCGAGCCACAGCATCTGCTGTATCCTTCAATTGTCTTTCGATGTCATGTAGTAATTGGGCAAAATTTCTTACCTTCGGTGCTAATTCGATAAATTGTCGGTCAAACCCTTCGAATGCACGACCTTCCCATTCTCCACGTAAGTCTGATTGTAAGTTTGTTAAATCGCGTAGAATGTCCTCAATTTGTTGACCACCGTTACCATAACGAGCTGCTTTTGCTTTAAGCTCCTCTGGGCTCATACGAATTTGTCCAGCCATTTATATTCCCCCTATCAATTTGTGAAAATTGTAAAACAAAATTTTATTTTACTTACTGAATTATAACAATAAGTAGAAAAATTGAAAAGATATTTTTACTTTTTTGGATATTCTTATCATATATTGTCGTTTTTTTCTTGTCTATGCATATAAATAAAGGAGTTCTGGTGCAAAAACTTCAGGACAATTGCAATAAATTCACAAATCTTAGACATGCTGATACTACTAATCTAAAAAAGGTGCGTGATGGATATGAAAAAGGAAAATGCATTCAAATGGCTGGATACCAGGAATGGTTAAAGTTCGTAATTTGGGGCATTCAGGAATTTTGGCCAAGAAACATTATTCGTGTTTTAAATTTTATTTTTTACTTGGATAACTTTGCCCATCCCCCTTTTTGGGGGATGGGCAAAGTTATCCAAGTACTGATTTAGGTACATATTTCGTAAGAAATCTATTCAAAACAAACCAGACGGTATCCATTTAGCGAAGAAATTAGGCATAAATTTTTCATCATCGATTCTTCTTCTTAATATTCCTATAAGTATGTGATGGTTTATATTATCAAAGAATCCCTTTATATCTCCTTCAACAAACCATTTCACACCAGTAAATCGCCTCTGAATTTTTATTATTGCTGTATGACAGCTTCTTTGTGATCTAAAACCATGTGATGTTTCCAAAAATTGTGGCTCGTATATACTTTCGAGTATTAATCTCAATACTTCCTGTACTAGTTTATCATCAAAAGACGGAATTCCTAACGGTCTTTTTCCTTGCTTTGCTTTTGAGATATACACTCTTTTAACAGGGTGTGGTCGATAAGACTGCTCTCTTAATTCTTCAATTATGTTTTGTATTCTTTCGATACTCACTCCATCAATAGTTTTTCCATCTGCACCTTTAGTCAGACTTCCTTCTTTGGCATTAATCTTGTGGTAAGCTAAAAGATAAAACTCTATGTTGTATAAGTTCCTATACAGTCTTTTGTACTTATACTCAGTATTGTTTGCCTTAGACGCTAGACTGCTTAATACATCATTTTGATTTCTCATGAAGCCTCTCGCTCCTTCCATAATTGTATTAAACTAGATAAGCTGTTCCCCTTCGCCATGTGATAGGCTTTCCCCACTTCAGACTACTACGGGAACTCCGTTACCTTATTAGATTTTCATGGGCCACATATCTTGCTTATTACACTTGATATCATCCTCGATAGCCATTTTCTATGGCACTCTAACTTAGGTAATCCCCATTTAGTACTTCTGCGGACATAGCAGTATTGTGATATCGGATGTGACTTTCGTCCTTTTCCATTTATTATGGCTAGGAAACCACGGACACCTACTATACAAGGGTTATCTATCTGAACCCTGTACCATGGTTTTATTTCGTATCAGTCACCTTTCGAAATAGGCTTCGATATGCCCCCTTGGACTGTCATTCAAGCAGTTTAGCTTTCATCCTTGTTCACAACAGTTTCATCTTGCCATAAGTTGCCTTTGGTTTCCCTCATGGATAAGTTGATTGATGATAGGTTTGTTGGGTGTCTATACCTACTACTTGCTAAAGCTGATTCCCCAGAAGCCCTTATGGGCGCACATACACTTCGAATTGATGTCCGTCCATTTTGTCTATATAGCGAATGCCGGACTTCACCATTCGCTTCAGCATTCTACGCTCCTGGATCTTCCGGTACATAAACTGACAAATACGAAAAAGAACATAAAAGATAAAACCACAAATCAAAATCTGTAGTATATTTGGCATTGCTGGTAGATTAGACACTTCTCTCCACCTCTTTGATTGGTTTCATTTTCTTTGGTTGAGCTGTTTCTTTTGGTTGTTGTTCATTCACTTGTTTCTTCCGAACATCGTTCCAATCTTTTTCATGCATTGGAACATCCTCTTTAAGATCTACAAAGCATTTCATCGTCTGAATGAAGTCTTTCCCGGCCTTATCATTATCAACTGCCATAATGACCTCTTTAATATCGTGCCCTTCTTTTTTTGCATCCATTAAAGATTGAATCACCGTTTTTGACTTCAATCCATGCATAGAGACCAGGCGAGCGTTTTGTATTTTATTTTGCTTGATACTCCAATGAGATAACATGTCGATTGGATCTTCATAAAAATAGATCTTATCCGGCTTATCCACATCAACCGTAAAACCTGCATGGATTTTTTCATAATTCGGGACAATTTGTTTAAAGCTTCCTCTTTTATTCTCCATTTTGACCGTACCTTGACGGTTCATTCCAATTACTTGCCCTTTGCCACCTTCTTCTCTCCATTTGAACACGACATTGTTTTTCTTATCCTGGACGATGAGATCCTTTTTAATCAGCCAGTTCACCAGGCGAGGTTCTATTTTTCTTTCATCAATTAGGTACTGCTTGATCTCTGTTTGTTTCTGCACCTCTAAGTGTTTCGGATAGATGAAAGGCTGCTGTCCTTTTTTGTGTTCTTCTTCAACTTTTAAGCAATCAAACTCTTTATAATCATCCTTATTGATGTCTAATACAGCTTGCGGAAATGTCATTTCATAGTACATCATCGCAAAGCTAATCGCTCCATAGCCCTTTTCGCCACGACTATTCCAGGCGTATTGATTTCCTTTAATAATGAGGCTGTCATGTTCCGTATGACGATAATAGTTTCCTTCTTTCTTAAACGTTTCTCCCTTTGCTTCTAGATATGAAATCAAGTCTATGTTTCTTGCTTTCATCGCATCCTCCGTACTGACATGTGCCATTACGGAATCCCCCCTTTACTCTATAAAATGAAATAAAAAAGAGGACTATTCCGTTTCATAGTCCTTTCCTATTAATCTGCAATTTCAGTTTTATGGTTCCGTTTCTTGATTCTCAGCTTTTTCACGATTCTTTGCCCAAATAACAACAATACGTTCAAAGAGACAGCTACAAGAAACATACAGTCCGCAAACAGCCATACATTCATGACATGACCTTCCATTCTAGTTCCTTCTGTAAGAACACATATAATGGTTTTTGCTCTAACAATATTTCACGAACGGCTTGAATTTCTTTTTTAGATAATGAGATAAAAATGAGTTCTTTTGGATCTTCTTTTTCTGCCCAAACACCCCTGTAATCAATGTCTACGATTTCCACAATGTTTCCCATTCCTTTTCACTCCTTTCGTTCTAAAAACAAGAAAGAGGGCTTTTACATGTATCCTCTTTCATTTGTAGACATAAAAAAATCACTTTCCGTTTTCTCAATTGAGTAACAAAAAATGATTCAATCTGGTTTGCCTGTTATAAAATTTTTCATCGTTCTATTTCCATTGTTTCTTTTTTCCTACTTGATTTTTTTGTAGCCCTTGGCTGCTCCACATTACCTTGTGCAATAGGCTCTGGCTTCTTCAAATTGACTCTGTATTAATGAAATATTAGATGGTGAATAGTGATAAAATTTTGCCATAAAAGATAAATAATCTTTCAAATCTCCCGGTGTACGAAAATAGCCTTCTATGCTTTTTTCCATCTTTTTTGTTAAAGCTTGCACCGCTTCTTTCTTTTCTTCCGGTGATTTTGTTTGATACTTTTCCTTATAATTTTTACTCATGATCTTCTCCTACTCTTTCGCTAGCTCTTTGCAATTCTTCCATGTCTTCTTCATTCCATCTTTCAGTTGTATCAAAGAAAAGCGCATGAGTTTTTACGTTAACCGGAACTAACATATTCTCTTGATTCATAACATGAACTGCAAGTTCTTCCTCTTGTTCTCGTGTAATTTTAATTGTTAATTCTTTATCTTTTACAAGTAAAATTAGTTCACCTTCTCCAATTGCTTTAATGACTCCTAATGCGATATCTTCATGAAATAATAACATCCTACTAACCTCCTATTTTTTTATAAAAAGAAACAATGTAGCTTACGTTACATTGTTCTTTGATGCTTCATGATCTAGACGTTTTTGTCTCGCATGACTAATTCGTTCCGCTACGACTTCCTTTGCCATTTTCACGCCACCGACTTCTATTTTATCCGTAGTAATAATACTCTCTAAATCTAAGTCATTGGCAAAAAAGTACCCATTCATTAATTCAATTAAAACTTGTGTATTTCTATCCGCACTATTTGCACCAAGACGAATTTTTGTTAGCTCACTTTTTAATATGTCATGAAGATTTTTAGAAACAACTTCTGAAATATAATTCAATGACCATTCTGTATTTTTTGATGCTTGATGTTCCATACAAATTTTCGATATGGCATCACCAGGATGTGTAATATTATTCTCCTCCATATACTCTTGAACATAATGATGGACGTTTTCACTCAATGATAACTTCATTCTTACTTTTTCATTCCCCATAATCTAACCCCTTTCGTTTTCATATGCATTTTCCCTTTGCATCCGCTCTTAATACTTTTGGTTTTTCCAACTTTCATATTCACTTTTAAAAGCACGCTCCACTTTCTTCATGGAATACTGAATAGATACATTCTGTTGGAATTTTTGATATGGTTTTGATTTCTTCATATGATGTATTCTCTTTTGTTCTTTATCATATGTCTTCATTTCTTGTAAAAAGGCGTTCCCTATTCTTTTATACAAATCATTGATTTTTTTCGTCATGTAATTTTCATATTGCTTCTTATCATACTTTCCTTCTCCACATGCTTCTTTAAAAACTTGAACTCCTTTATCTAATTTTTGGAGAAACTGATCGTAATCTTTTTTATGATGATGTTGAATATATCGCCTGCTTAATTCATCAATTTCCGGCTTCAATGGCTGAATTGTATTGTAGCTATATCGCCATTGCCTTTTATTATTTGGTAACTTTTTGTATATTTATAAAAAGAATGGCTTCAGATGATTGTTACGCCAATCAAAAACCGAATCCTCTTTTTTACTTCCCACCATATTATTTCGTATCAAATCATTAGTTTATTTTTGTTCTTGTTTACGATCCAATAAATAAATTATTTACCACTTTCCCCTTCATCGCATCTAATGTTTTGGGTTTTCTTTTTCCTCGTTCTCTCGTTGGAAATGGTTCAACAGTTGCCACATGAATATGAATGTTATCCGTGTTAAAATGAATGGCTGCCGACCAGGTAGAACTTTTTTCTGGCCCTTCTCTTTTATGCATTTCCTTCATCGCAAGCCGTTTCACATCCATTAACTTTTTTTCATCCGATTTTTTTGTTTTCTCATCATAAATGCCTTGTTTCTCTAGCCAAGGATTATGAAAAGAAATGACATCTTGCCACATAATACTTCCATTTTCATGATCAGTCTTAAACATTTCCTTTAAGGATTTTTTCTCACTTTCCGTTAAACGATTTGCGTGTTCCGTAAACAGTGCCGATGTCTTTTCTGGATTCACCATATATTCTTGATACGTCTCAAACATTTTCGGATTCAACTTCACTTCACTTTGTGCTTCTTCCCGGTCTACATACTCAATATAGTTCTGAAAGGCATCTGAACTTGATAACACAAATTTTGTTTTTAAAACAAAACCTGGCGTGCTGGAAGATTGAACTGGAACCGTACTACTCATTTTCATCATCCTGCATCATCATTTGAATAAACTCATTCATTTTTTTCATTTCGCTATAACAATCATTCATCATATGGATGTTCTTTTGGATGATATTTTCTAATTCCATTTCTCTTTTATTTTGTTGCTGAAAAAATGCCAACATCTCAATTTGGTCTTTCAAAAATTTCTGCCTGGATAATCCTTTCCTCTTTGCAATTTCATCTATTTTCTTTACGGCAATTGGATCTACTTCTCTAATTCTGATTTCCACTTTTCCCTCTCCTTTCTACAATTTTGGGTAGAGATCAAAAAATAGTGAGAAGAGCATAAGGGGTTTTTGTTCCCACCCATGGTGTGAAGCTAGGCGGAGCCTAGCGAAACGATGGGAACAAGAAAAGAAACTGAATGTCCCCCTTATGTCCCCATATTTTCCGTTAACGTCTCCATCACGTCCCGTTATTTTTTCTACATGTCTCGTTCATGTCCCTCTTTTTCTTCTCAATGTCTCCATCGTGTCCCTATGTCTTTTTTCAATTTTTATTAATTTCTTGTGCCTTTTGCTCTAATTTTTTGATCTTATCTCTCGCATTTTTTTTACTCTCCTTCAAACAATTCAACGTTCTTTTCTGATGATTTTATTTTGGATTCTAAAGATGATATTTTCGATTGGGTTTTCGTTTTTTCCGCTCCGGTTTGGTACTTCATTTCATCTTTTAGTTCTTTTACTTTCTCATAAACTGTCTTCCCATTTTCTTCTTCACGCTTGATTACCTTCCCATAATATTTAATCTTTGTTTCTAAATCTTTCTTGTCTCTTTCTATAAAATCTATCTCATATGTTTTTTTATCTTCAGCTAACAATTCATCATTTGCTTTTATTTTTCTTTGATCGGTAAAAATCGTCTGAACAAGTTTATTGTGACTCTTTGTACTTGTATTTTCATCTTCATATTCGTTAACATCTTGTGTGAATTTGCGAATATCCATTTGTTCTTTTTCACTGTTTTTTATTATATATATCTAAAGTTAACGCTCTCCAATTTGGAGATAATTCTTTGACTTCTATCACGTAATTTCCGTTCTCTTCATACAACACTTTGACAGGTAATTGAACACCTGGTTTTGCTTTTTCTTGTGCCTGAAACGTAAATTCTGTTTCCTCATATCCTTCTATCCGAAATCGAATTTCAATGAAGTTTTTATGTGGATTATACTCCCTTTGTTCTACAATCAATTTCCCCATTCCCGACAACTTGATTACTTTATTTGTTGCCGTATGGAATAGTCTTTCATCGTTCGGCATGTAAATTTTAGATGTGAAGAAAGCGGAAAAACCTAAAAATAGAAAGCTGATAATTGCTAGGTAGATCCACGACTTATTTCTTCTCAAATTGATTCTTTCACTCTTCCTACTGATTGTACCTATCACACTCTCACCTCACCTTTTTTTGTTATAAAACTTTCATATTGAGTTTTTCTACACTTGTAACTCGCCATGTTTCCTTTTCTTTTTTTAGATGATTCGTAACACACTATTGACTTTTTCTTCTCGATATTACATGACTTAAACGATTACTTAAGTGATGATCAGAAAAAAGCATATTATTACATTTTGAGTCAAGAATTAACATACCTTTCCGAAAATGATGCGTACATAATTGCTTTAAGACTGCCATCTGATATCGATCGCTTCACAAGATGGGATTTTGAAGAATGATTGCAATGGTTTCAGTTTAATAAAGCTGAAACCATTGCAATCCTGTGCATTTCATAAAGATTTTTAATCAAAAATCTAAACAGAATTAAGAACGTAGAAAACGTAATACCCAAAGGACAAACTCGCTTTTGGATGCAAATAATAATCGTAAGTTTGTTTTCTTTAATTTTTTAGAAGAGAACAGATAAATTTTAAAAAATCCAATGAAAAATAACCTTGTTTAAAATAATTATATATAGCAAGGTTATTTTTCATATCTTCTTATAGTTTTCTATAATCTTAGTATTTTTCAACAAAAAAATCTTCAATAGCCGTACTCGTTTTCTGTAAACTATTATCAGTTTCCAGGTAACTCTACTATAGAAATTACATTTGATAGATACTGAATATTCATTTATTTACCAATGGATTAACTTTGAAATTTACTAAGCTTAAATCTTCAATAGCTTGCTGTAGTAAGTATGAAAGGTGAAAAATTAATTCTAATGTTTTTATTTATTTTAATTTCTAAAACAAGATTTATTAAATATAATATTCTATATTTTTTGTCATTTTTTCAGGAAGCTTAGCATATTTTCAATATATAAAAAGAATCCTGTGAATTTCTAGCATATGAAGCTAAACCAAACATTTTATGAATAAAGTGTTTTTGATCTTAGACAGACTTGTTCGGCAAAATAAATTGGCTGTTTACTCTAATAAAGGTTTTATCGACTCCTCATGAGTTGTTTGTTCATTTAAGATGATATTGCATTGTCTCTTCTAATTAAGGTCTATATGGATAAACTCAGCTTATAATTGTTGTTTGAACAATTCATATATCTCTTCCCTTTAGTTCATACTGATAATGCTTCTATTTGAACTAATTTTCCTTTTCATACTGAGTACATACCTTTTTTAAAATAATACCATCAGTATCTTCAAGGGTTCTGGTGCAAAAATATTAGTTAGAAACCTAGAGTAGCAATTTCCTCTACATTTCTAGCCTATGAAGCTAAACCAAACAGTTTATGAATAAATTGTTTTTGATTTTGGACAGACTTGTCCAGTAAAACAAGTTGTCCTTTTTTCATCATATGCATGGCTTCAACACCACTCAATATAGAAATTGCTGTTTTAAACGACTTTAACCCTAACATAGAATGAACTCGCCTTTTAATAAACCGGTGGTCTTGTTCCACTATATTATTGAGATATTTAGCTTGCCTTAGTTGCATGCCTTCAGGCATATGTTTCTCTTCTTTCAACTCTTGAATCGCTACAGGATAAGCAGGGTTCTTATCCACTGTTATCACGCGAGGTTTAGAAACATACGAAAAAGCCAAGGCTTTCTTGAAAAAACGCTTGGCTGCTTGTTTATCTCTTGATTTACTTAGATAAAAATCAATTGTATAACCCTCTGAATCAACTGCACGATATAAATACATCCATTGACCTTTTACTTGAATATAGGTTTCATCGACTCTCCACGAGTCATTTGTTGATTTAAGATGATGTCGTACTTTCTCTTCTAATTGAGGTCCATATTGATGAACCCAGCGCATAATTGTTGTGTGAGCAATTGATAATCCTCTTTCCTCCATCATTTCCACCAGGTTACGGAAGCTCAAATTGTACCGTAGGTACCACCTTACTGTTAATAAGATGAGTTCAGGCTGATAATGCTTCCATTTAAATAAATTTTCTTTTTCCATACTGATCACGCACCTTTTTTAGAGTCATACTATCAGTATGTCCAAGTTTAGGAGATTACTTGCAAGAGTCTTGCGATTTTTGCACCAGAACCGCTTTACCGATACTTCCATCTTAAAGCCCCCAGAAATAATTATGATTTTCTACGCTTTTACTAAAATCTCTATTTATCCATCTTACACTCATTTAATACCTTATATAAATAATATTATACAAAAAATGTATTATATATGTAATATTGGTAAATTGATAATTTATTTTCAAGTAATGCTTATAATTGATATTGAACTTCAAAAAGGCGGTGGGAAATTTGAATGAATTAAAAACTGCGGAAGAAATTATGGAAGCTATCCAAAATTTAAGCAACGAGGAAAGATGGAAGCTGCTAGACAAAATGTACGATGAATACTACAACACAACAGGTAACGAAGCTCCAATAGACTATTAATGTAAAAAAGGTAAATTTTATAACTCAAAATCCATCAAAGTCACTACAAGCCTGCAATGACTCTCTGTTAAATTTTATTAACTTTAAATATAATCCTATTAACTAACCTTCTAAAAGGTCATACAGGCCAATCTAAAAATCTATTTTTCATCATACTCAATAACTTTATTTCATAATTAATCTTATCTCGTGAAATATAAATAAAAGGGAAAATCCCATCCGTAAAAATAGATTTGATTTCCCCTTCCTTCTATAAACTAATAATAAAATTGATATTTTATTTTTAACTTCCTTATTTTCTCGTTCAGATAGCGACTAGATTGCGAATGAATCAATATCTTTTATTCATTTAAATTCATCTATTATTCTTTTCATTGCACGCTTAACACCACTATAGGCTGTTCCAATTTTTTAGTAATAGAATTATTGCCCGTACAATCGAATGATTTTCTGATTTTTTCATATAAGTAATACTCATCATTCCACGAATGTTCTTGGTAGATACGCCATAACTTCTCCCAAAACACACTTTCAAAATCATCTCGGAAAACCCGTTTGTTTTTCCATGCATTTTCAAATTTATTAAGAGTAGATCGCATCAAAGACCTTATTAAATAATCATTAAATATGATATAGAAAGCATCTTCTCCTTTTTCCAATCGAAGCATTACATACTTATCCCACGTCTTTTCTACCGCAAGCACCTGCTTTACTTTTTTATCATTATAAATTCGTTTTATTCGTTCCAACTTATCTTCCTGCTGTATTTGAATATGTGTTTTCTTTTCTCTTTTGTATAATTTCATGTTGCCGCCCCCATAATTTTTAGAAATATTTTCAAGTTTGTTGTGACAAAACTACAAAAAATGTTGTATTTATGAATGTCTAAGACAGGAAAGGAACTATCTCTCACTCGGTCTATTCGTCTCTACACGCACAAAACGTGACACTATATTGATAAAAATTATTATTTATATGGAATGACGGCACTGAAACACAAAAAAGACAAGGAACCTTACCTTGTCTATCTACAATCAAAGCTTATTCGCTAACATATCCAATCTCTAATCATGGAAATTAAATTGTTAGATAAATGTTGAGAAATATAAAAATCACATTTCCATTGAATTACATTTTTGTTATTCTTAATTATAAGAATATTCAAAAACGGGAGGGGACTTCATGAACGTTCATACACAAGATAATAAACAGATTACGCAATTACTAAACGAATGGTATCACTCTATGTTGTCACAACAAAATATGCAAGCAACAAACTTAAAACAAGAAATAGAAGATAGACTTTCCAATACCAAGAAAGATGAACACTTATCACTATATTATTCGTTACTAAATTTTAGATATACAGTATTAACAGATGGACTTAGCATCACAAAAGATAGTTTTAATAAAATTAATTCCTTCGATATACCCGAAAATAGCTTTCTATCCTATTATTATCACTTCTTCAAAGCCATGCACGAAGCAATGATTTCAAATTACACTAAAGCTAGAGATGAGTTTGAAAAAGCTGAAAAACTTTTAATGTACGTACCAAATGAAATGGAACTTGCGGAATTTAATTATCGTATTGCTTCATTCCACTATCAAACATACCAACCCCTAGTGGCAATTCAATATGTAACGAAGGCTAAAGATATATTCTCTAAACATGCAGGTTACGAAATTAATTTAGCTGCATGTGACAATGTTTACGGGCTATCTTGCATAGATTTAAGACAATTTGAACAAGCAGAAATTAATCTTAATTCTGCATTAGATATTCTACGGAAACACGATGAAGAATCTTTAGTCCTTAGACTAAGACACAACTTAGCGTGGTTATACGCAAATCAAAATCTTTCAAAATTAGCAATTCGACATGTATCCGAAGTGACGAAAAAAAAACCTAAACATTTCAAAGCCATTTTTGTAGAAGCACGTGAGTATTATAAATTAGGCGAACATACTCTTGCCGAAGAATTGATTGAAAACGGTCTACGTATTTGTAATGAACTTGAAAATAAAGAACTTCTACCTCATTTTATGATTCTAAAAGAACTAAATAATAAAACTTCCGCATTATCTTTAGAAAAAGAAATTTTAGAAGGGATTTCTTACTTTAAAAAAGAAAAACTATGGGACTGCGTGCAAGAATACACTGAAATTTTAGCAAATGCATTCTATCAAGAAGAAAATCATGTACAAGCTAGTAAGTATTTTTATATGAGTAATGAAGCAAGAAGAAAATATGAAGAAAAAGGGGCGTTAAAGTAATGAAAAAGATTGGATTAACAATAGCTGGATTAGCCGTATTAGGAATTACATCTTTAGGATTAGGACATACAAATGAAATAGCAAAAACGAAACAAAAACTAATAGCAGTAAATATAGGCGATACCTGGTCACCTCAAAGACCTGATTTAGCTTACAGTCACGGTCATACTGGCGGTTCTCCTGAATATACACATGGAGAAGGCTGGTCTCCATCTTACACACACGGGGAACCTTGGGGTATAGCTGATGGTAATACTGGTGCACCTGCTTACGACCATGGAAGACCGCCTGCACCTACGAACACACATGGTGAAACAATAATTTAACAAACAAAAAGAACGCCCTAACCCTTACATTAGGCGTTCTTTTTTCGTTGTAAAAATAAAACCCGCGAATTAAATCGCGGGTTCTTGTAATAATTCTTGGGCATCTATCATAATATCCGAAACATTAACACCTCTACTCTTGCACATTCCTACCATTGCAGGAATAATGATTTGAAATTCCTTTTCTTTGATAACACTTGTATACGAAGCCCTAGCATTAGTTTCTCTTGCGATAGTTCTCCGAGATTTCAAATTAATCCCTTTCTTTATCTTGTTTACAAGATGACTGCAAAGTTATTGCCAACCTTTATTTGCCCAAATGGTACCGTGAATAACTACGGAATACCGATTAACATGCTTGAGAAGAATCTGTCTAGGAGTTTTATACTGCACTTCTTCTTTTGCTAACGTTTTAATCACCATTTTTTCTTGCAACTTGGTTTCAATTTCAGTAATATGACGCCATTAACTTTTGTTTCATGAACATAGAGCATCGTTAAATGTCTTCTATCAATTAACGTCTTAAATTATTACTAGGGTCTCCATCAGGATTGCTTCGAATATAGGGCTCAACATATGTTCCATCCTTTCGATAATACCCATCTACTGAATGTATACCCGGACTGGATTTACCACCATTATCTTCTGGATAATCATCTTCTTCATTAGAATCATCACCATATTTGCGTAAACAATCACTATCCGTGCTACATCCTTCATGTGGCTTTGAATCAGTAATTAATGACATTATTTTTGCTACTCCCACTGCCCCTCCTATAAAAAACCAAAATACAACTAAAATAGTAACAGTAGTCTGAAATAGAGTTGGAATAGTCTTGAATAACTCTGGAATATCTTTTATTGCAAGCCCTCCAGCGAAAGTACAAAAAATATAAATCAAAATAATTACTATAACAATTATCAACTCGAAATTTAATTACTGCCTTTTGCAAATCTTCCATCACTATTAATCTCCACTCGATTTCTTACTATCTATTTAAAATGAAACCCATTACACGCAGCATCCCATCTAATTAACCTTAATCCAGATATAGTCATCCTCATATTTAACATTTAATTTTAATCGAATCCCCTTCATATAAACCTCTAATTGTTTTATAAGATCCTCATCATCAGGGTTATCATATCTATCTACATCTAAATATAACTTAAATATATTTCCCTTCGTTAACTCAAACTCCCATTTTAGAAAGTTATGTAACATATTTTCTTTATTCATATAATTGTTTGCTTCCATATAATCTAGTAATTCATATAAATTATAGTATACTAAGCTACTTGGTCTAAGGCCTTCACATCTTGGGCAAAATTCTCTATATCTGTCTTGTAATTGCATAATCATTTCTGTTCCACATTGATTACAGTTATACATATAACACCCTCCTCTACTAGATAACTCAATTTCTCTCCCTTATTTCCTGTCCTTGAAATTATAAATTATACTATTTTGTTTAACAAATATTTTTCTTATGCAACTGAAAGTATAATTTATTCTCCAGGTGAATTTCTATCTTAGTTTTTGGTTTTAATCCAAATATCAATACCCTGTTTGAGGCTTAAGTTACTGTGGTGTATAATTATCAAAAATTCTAAGGAGTTATATATATGGTTAATATAAAAGTAATAGCTGAGGTTTTGAGGATAGGGTTACAAATTGGTTTATTTTCAAAAACTGAAGTAATCGAGTGGGCTGATCATACAATTGAAACATTAGATAGTCCTTCTATTGAAATTATAGAAGTTTCTTTATCCAGTAATGATAAGTTAGTTGATATTGTATCTAAATTAAAAAACATAAAAGGAACGTATGATAAAAAATTACCCATAAAAATTATACTGGGACTGTTATGGGAGAAATTTATGATAAATGAAGAAAATGTATTGAAAATAAAACCATTTATATCTAATTTGATATATTATAATTGCTGTGAGGGATTCGATTATGTAGATGAACAGCTGTATAATTTTAATGAAGAAATTAATTTAGCCGCAGATAATATATATGGGAATCTAGAAGATATTAGTCAAGAAATAAAAAGGTTTTTATCTATTTATAAAGATTTTAGTATATATTTTCATTTACCTTATGGTGGGCTGGATGATGAATAAAAACAACAGGTCTCAAAGACTCTTAAAACTTCTTGAAGCAAATAGAAAAAAGCATAAACCTACTCATGGTGCTTTATATGATGAATGCGTCTGCGTGTTAGGTGCTGGAACTAAAGAATTAGCTCCTGAAATAGGATCAGAAATATACAAATTATTAAATGACTCTTACCCTTTTGAATGGTGGGGACGAATCAGTTGGAATAAGGTTTCCCTTAAACATGCCATTGACTCCATGGATCAAATATCTCATCTTATCCCATTGGAAAGTAAAGTCTATATCCTATGGAGTACTGGACCTACTCCAAATTTAAACGATATATTACATAATATTGACGATGTAACGGCGGTTGGTAGCGACACTTATCTTTTTTGTCCAAATAATTTTGTTATAGAATTTTACCATGAAGGTGAAATCATGATTGGTTTTGGAAAAAACCGTATTTAACAGCCAACATACAAAGAAATTTTTTTGTTTCTAGATTTATTGATACTGATATTGATGTGTTATGTAAACTTAATATAAATACCTTATGCAATCAAAATACCTTTCATCATCTATATTCTTGATGTAGTAACACTCTGGATAAAAGGTAGAGGGAGATAGACAATGAAAGAAATCATTAAAGAGATTGTTTCTACAAGTAAAAGATACAAAGTTCAAGTTATCAAACGATATGATGGTTTTTACACTACAGAAGTTTTTGCGTGGTTTGAGGATTACGGATATGAGTATTGGGCTCCTATTAAGCAGGGTTTATCGTTAATTGATACAGAAAAACATGCCATATCTATAGCAATGGAAAACTTAAAAGTGTATTCAGGTGAGAGTGATTAGTGGGGATTAGCCGAGAGTTATTTACTTTATCAAGTTTTACTTTAGTAAATAAAAGGCTAGTTAGCTCTTATAATGAACTAACTAGCCTTTTTATTTTTTTTTCCTTTTTACATATGTTCCTCATGCAATTTTCGTTCAGAGAATTCGATAAATTCCTCTAGCTTTTGTTTATCTATAATCGATACGAAAATATACACTAACTAAATTTCGACAAAAAAGAATGGAAATGATTCTATTTTTAGTAAATATTTTTATAAATATTACGATACACGAAATTACTATATTAATTTTAATAAAAGCCCCTCAAAGGAGCCACTTATTTTACAAGGTACTGTTCTACTTCTTTTATTAATAGTTCGGCACCTTCTGGACTTAATGTTATCTTACCGTTTGCTAATGATATGTTACGATTTGATATCTCTCCTGTTAATGCACAAACACCACCGGGCTGATATTTTTGTAAAACAATGTCTTCACCTTCTACAAAGATCTCTAATGGTGATTTTTCTTTAATACCTAGCGTATTTCTAAGTTCCTTTGGAATTACCACACGCCCTAAATCGTCTACTTTTCTAGTCACTCCGGTTGCTTTCATCTAGCATCTTTCCCCATTTCAATATCAATTGTACCTAAGTTATTCTCTACTATTATAACAAGCTTTCCCCATACCTGAAAGTTTAGTTACATTTACAAAAGAACAAGTGGAACAAATAGAAAATTATTGGCATGAAAATAGGCTTAAGAATCGAAATGAAGCAATGCGCCAGCTCATAGAGAAAGAATTTAAATCATAAATAATGAGTACCCTTTTTATTTTCCCTAAAAAACCTAAAAACATCTGTAAAGCCTGTATCTATCTTTACATGTTTTTTTATAATAAATAAGACCTATTGTATTAACTACTTCATCAAAACGCAAAATAAACCGATTTGGAAAGCCGTTTTCAAATCAAACCTCATTTTTATACAATTCATCCTTATTTACCGCTTCCCAGCGATTTTTCAGTCTTATATAATTGAATTAACAAATATTAGGGTTTTTTTAATGAATATACAAAACGTATCATCAGCACTCGACAACCCTAGATTGTAAAGATGGTCTATCTTCCTTTGTGTATTGCATTTCTAAGATTTTTATTTCCCCTTACCCCTTTATACTTTATTTGTACCAATACCCATTACTTCACCTTTTCTAAGACCATAAAGAACGTACTATCCGGTAGCACAACTGCATTCCCAGACTCATCTTTAAACTCGATTTTCTCGCTAAGATGGCTTATATATCCATCCTGCAAATAGTTCCTAGCTTGAACAATGTTTACTTTATCTCCAAAGATACCCTTTACGAAATCCTTATAGTCGTTTTGCGTA
Organism: Bacillus mycoides; assembly: GCF_000832605.1. Taxonomy (GTDB): domain Bacteria; phylum Bacillota; class Bacilli; order Bacillales; family Bacillaceae_G; genus Bacillus_A; species Bacillus_A mycoides. Next base: position 315,629 of record NZ_CP009691.1, on the reverse strand, counting down.
AATATTCCAAACATCTGCAAGTACCTCATATTGGATTATACGACCCTTAAATCCATGGACATACTGCTCTAAGAATTTCATTCCGCCCGCATCTTTAAAATGAATCACACGCATTAACCTTTTATCTTCGGTCATGATGCCATCACGAATAATAATACGACCTCCCTGCTTTAACACCTCGTAGGCACTCTGCAGACCCTTTTTAATTACTTCATGATTGAATTTCTTACCTTCATACTCAATATAAGAGAACAGCTCATGTAGGATAGAAGAATATACAATCGTATCAACCGATTCTTTATCAAACGAGCTACTTAAGTTGATTGCATCCCCTTTAATGACGTCCCAAGAACGACCCTCGGTCTGCTTCTTCTTTTTCAACGTTTCAATCACGTTTTCCGAAATATCGATACCGTAGATTCGTTTATCCCCGATCTCTTCTTCAATCATGTCTAGCATGACACCACCGCCGGAAGAAGTCCAAGATTTTTTTCTTTATTATAAGTTAATTTTCCATACTTACCTAAGATAAGAAGCTCTTTTAATAAAAATTTGCTACCAATCTTAGATTAGCCCAGCATTAAAGCGGATTCTCCTGGAATCGGCATTGCTTGTAATATTGCCAAATCTTCATCAAATAGCGTTTCATAGATACTACCCTCAGCATCCCTACCTAAATCCACATCACTATAGATGCATATCTTGCTGGATCACGTTCATCCTTTCTTACAAACTAATGCGGTTATCTAATTTAATAACTGTGTAGTTTTAGCGTTAAGTTATCAGAAAATACATGAAATAAGCACTCTATAAATAATAGTAAATTAAATCTCGTTAAAACAAAAAGGGATGTCCTAGTACCATGCCTAGGACATCCCCTTTACTTATCTAAATTTCTAAATCCTATACATCTCTATCAATTAAACAATTATTAGATATATCTTCTACCTAAAACATTGTATTATCATTAGCTGCCTCATTTGGAATCTCTTGAATTACATCCCAGTGTTCAACAATCTTACCATTCTTTATACGAAATATATCGACTATAGCAACTCCCTTATCTTGAGAATTAGCTCGAGAATGTACATGAAGAGCTACTGTATCTCCTTCAGCTACTACACGTTTTATCTCTGCAGAGGAATTAGGATTTTTAACAAAATCCTCCTTAAAGAAATCCATAAAGGCTTTTCGTCCATCAGCAACAAAAGGATTATGTTGCTGATAATCTTCGCCTACATATTTAGGGATAATATCAATATTGTGTTTATTAAAAACTTCATTATAGAAATCAACTACCATTTTTTTATTCTTTTCATTTTCTGTCGCTTCTTTTGATACTGAGGCAACATTCTCACTCTTTATTGAGTTTCCTTTGTTATTACCGGTGGAAGCTTGAAATATCAAAGTCGACACAATTCCTAAAATAAACACAGAAATAATTATTACTACTAAATTTTTCTCTAATTTCATTTATACCTACCTCTTCTAATTATATAAATTATCTTCCATAACACGCTTGAGAAGTAGAAACCTTCTCAAAAATGTAATGTAAGGGGTAATGTTAGGAAATTTCGTTTATCCTAACAATTCCCCCTATACAAGGCATGTTAGAAATGATTAACTCTAACTTAATACCTCATTAACAGTTGCACTGTCCACAATTTGAATAAACTTCTTAACTTTATCGTTTTCATCAAACTCATACAGATGACAAAAATCTGCTATAAACGATTTCCCTGTTGCTTTGTATGTTCCACTATATTTCCCATAAACAATAACAGTATTATTATTAAATGTATAAATTTCATCCTTTGCACTATAGTTATCCCATTCCGTGCCAAGGCGTTCATGTACATTTTTCACCACTTCATCTGGACCTATATAAGTCCCCGCATATGGAAATCCAGCAGCTTCTGTCCATGATACATTTTCACTTAAATACGTTTTGAAAGCATCCAATTTTCCTTCGCCAGTTAACACATACGTTTCATGTAATAGTTTCTGATATTTATTCATAGCATTAACCCCAAGGCATTTCTTTTGTTACAACTTTTGCACTTAATTCTAATACACCTTTATTTGCATAGCCTGGATATGCTGCATCAAGTTTCGCTACAAAATCTTTTGAAGTTTTACTTTCCTCAGAAGCTTGAACCGCAGTTCTTAGGTAATCCATAGTTGCAGTAAGTGCCTGATTATTTAAAGATTTTTCAATTGATCCATGGCTAGGTACAATTATGTCAGCATTTAATGCTTGTAATACTTTCAAGTTTTCAATCCATGCCTCCATTGCCGCTTTTGAGCTAGTATCCGCTAAGAATACATGTATTTCGTTAAATACATCAATACCACCAATTAATACTTTTAGCTCTTTATTAAATAAGCTAGTTCTGTAATGATCTAAGCCTACTAGTTCAAATGTTAACCCCTGAAACTCAATCGTTTTTTCTTTAAACACTTGAGGTAATACTACGTTGCTTGGTGCGTTTTCTCCTAGGGCGCCTTTCCAAACTTTTAATTTACCTAAGACAGAATGAACAATATGTTCAACAGTAGACTCTGTAGCATACGCTATGGCTTCTGGATAAGCAGCTTTAATACTCTCTAATCCAAAGTAGTAGTCTGGATCTCCATGAATAATAAAAATTTTATCTAAAGATAAGCCGTTTTTTTTCAGATACTCAACAATTTCTTTCGAATCAGATTGAGTAAATTTTGAGTTTATTAAAAATGCATGTCCCGCTTTCTCAACTAAGGTTGCAGTGACCATAAAACTTTTTTCGTCTGAACTAAACACCGTCAATTTCACATCTTTTTGATTTGTATCGATTGTTTTAAACATAGAATGTTATTCTCCTTTTGTTAAAGTTATTTACTAGTTAACATATTTTTATCTTGTTCCGACAGAAGTTCCCTCTTCAATTTACCTAAAAGTGTGATAGCACCAGCAAATAGGCGAGAGATGAATGTCGGTTGGCGTAAGCTAACATGTTTGCTACTATAGTCAATAGAAAAATTAAAATTGGACTCTTTTTAAAAATAAGTTGAAACTATGACTGTTATAAAAAGGTTTAAGTCCATCCACTTCTAGCCTTTTTTAAAACGTTAAATGTTATATACTGTAACTTGAAATTTTTTAATATAAATTTTTAAAACGTGCTTCGATTTTATCTGGCGTCATTACCCCGCCACCAATAGGGATAATTTGATTATCCTTTTGTAAAAGCAAAGAAGGATAACTATTAATACCAAGCTGTCGAACTTTATTGAAGTCGTTTTGGGCATCTATTATTGTTTCTTGAGAGTTTAAACGTTCTAATACTTGTTTAGGATTCAAACCAAGCTCAATTGCAATCTTACGATATGTTTCAGGATCACTCAGACTTTGGCCCTCATAATAAAACGCTTTTTGCATAGCCGCAGTGAATTCTAACAAACGGTCTGGTGCTAATGAGCGTAAAGCTGAAAAGCCAATTGCAGCATCTTTCGAATTCATTTTAAAAGTCCCTTCTTCCACCAATTTTTGATATGAAGGACCAAATTCTGCACCTGTAAGTTGATTAATTCTTTTATTCCCCTCTTCTATATATGAGAAATTTTTTATTGGTAAATCATCTAAAAATAATCCTCCACATAAAACTGTTAACGGCACTTCAGTGTGGTTTTTGTAAAATCCTTTAATACTTTCTGAAAAGCCATAGCACCATCCGCAATATGCGTCCCATACGTAAATAAGGTTATCTTGTTTTGTCTCCATTTAAATCTCCTACCTTTATTTTTATTATCTAGCTCAGCTAACTTTTTGGTTTATATAAGTACATCTTTTTATACCTTGTTCTTTTTGGGATACCTTACTATATTCCCCAAAAACTAATATTTCCAAAGAAAGATTAACCAAGGTTTTTAACAAAAGATTACGTTGCATATTATTGCCCCGTATCAGAAAATACTAAAGTTGGGATTATGCATTAATTTGAATGCATTAGTAACTTTCTACACCGGGTGGCAACGTGTGGACCACCATCCTTAATTAAATATATAAATCATATTTTTATTTTAAGCAGTAATTAGTTGTAACTAATTCGATTACAACCTTATGTAACAATATTAGTTACAACTATAGTAGAAGTCAATTCTTTTTTAACATAAACAATAAATTTCTACCCTAACGCTTTTAGAATTCTATTATTAAAAACTGGCTTCTTGTTCTTAAATTTGTTAAAAAGCTTAGTAATTCCCTAAAAACATCACTAGTAAATATGGAACAACAAATTCAAGATAATTTACAAAACAAATAATATAAGTACCTCTTTCATGACTTACCGACAGAGTACCAGTTCTAGTACATAGTTTTTTTCAAAGCATTACTCTGGGGATCTCAATTTTACTATTTGGGGATTTATGCTTTTCTTAGCTTGATTGCTGTATAATGATAATAAAGTTATTGAATTTTGATTATTAAAAGCTAAGAGCCTTACTACATTCTACGTAGCAAGGCTCTTTAAAGTTGTTTCAAATTACATCCATCTGTTTATATAATACTTAAAAAATGAATAATAAAGCTGTTTACTTCTTATTGAACTAACACATCTGTTCGTTTAAGTGTAACTCTTCACAATTACTTGATATTATATAGGTGAATAGAAAGATAAATTAAAATTTAGTTTCGTAGTTGTAAAAGGAGGTTATTTATATTATTCTCTTATAATTTTCCAAAAAGGAGAGTTTATGAAAAAGATTATTGTTTTTGTATTAACGATATTTATATTATTCTCAGGATTCGCAACACAAAGTTATGCGTTGTCAGATTCGCAATCTGCGGCAATACAAGCGTTGCTAGATGATGCCTGTCGTATATCAGGTGTGCCGGGAATGTCAATCTCAATACTTGCTGATGATGAAGTGTTCTACTTTTCTTCAGGGTATGCAGACCGTGAAAAGGGGTTGTCTGCAAGTGAAAATACACTCTATGAGTTAGCCTCGGTCAGTAAAGCTTTTACCGGTATGGGTATTATGCTGTTGGAAGAGCAAGGGCTGCTCTCAATGACTGACCCTGTCCAAAAATATTTACCTTGGTTTACGTTAAAGTATCAAGGGAAACCTGTTGATATGCAAAGTCTTACACTAAATAACTTTCTTCACCATACCAGTGGTCTAACAAATATTAGGCATACTCAAAATATTCCACAAGGCAATACACCGGATATGTTGCAAAAGACTGTGGAAATGCTCGTGGATGCTGAATTGGCGTTCCCTCCCGGTGAACAGTATAACTATGGAACCGTTAATTATGACGTATTGGGTTTGGTTATTGAGATTGTGTCGCGACAAAGCTATGAAGACTTTATGAAGGAACAGGTATTTCAGCCGTTAGGTCTTCACCAGACGTATGTTTATAAAGAAGATGCTCAAGCCACTGGACAGTTGGCACAGGGCTACCGTTCTTCCTTTTTTATGACAACTCCATTTAAAGCTCCGGATTATGCTGGGAATAAACCCGCAGGCTACATCATTTCTAATACAAAAGATATGGCGCGTTGGATGGGCATACAGATGGGTATCGTGCAGGACATACCCGAAATATTTCACACGGTTATCAAAAAATCACATAGGGGTGATATGTCTGTTTCGGCTGTCAACGGTATGTATTATGCGGCAGGCTGGTCCGTAAACGCCGAACAAACGATTATAGAACACACTGGGGGCAATCCAAATTTCAGAACCGAAGTAGCGATACTGCTAAATGAACGAACAGCCGTCTCCTTGCTGAGCAACGGCGCAAATACCAATATAAACATGGTACTAAAAGTTAAAGATATATTAGAAGGCAATCTAACTCAGTCATATGAAATAAGCGGCACACAGCTTTTGGATATCATTTTGTCGTCTATCACAATTATTCTTTGCCTATTGGCCGTTTTGCTATTTCTCTTAGGATTACGCAGAAGGAAAACGAATGAGCGGCAGCCAATGACAAAAAAGAGAATAACCGTAACAGTTATTTTCCTGATCGCTACGATTGCCCTGGGTATACTGTGCTGTGCTTTAGATTGGTCAACAATACTTATTTGGCAAACATATAGTGTTCTTACAGCTTTGATTTCGTCAGCATTATTAACAGCAAGCATTACATGGTTTGTATACACTCACCGATAAAATACCACGCTCCCAAGATAAGCATAATGTTAAGTAATTAAATTTCAATTTATCGGTATGCTTAATTTGAAAAACATAAGACACTTCGGTGTCTTTTTTAATATCATCGACAATTTTCCCAGTCAAACCTAATTACTATTGCTTCCACTAACCTGCTCCGTTCGTGGAATAAGGATTTTTAAACAACTATATTATTTTTTAAATGACTTTATTGTAAATTAAACAACTTTATTATTTCTGCACAATTGCAGCGTGGGGATTTCCTTATTCAATGTATATGGATACCTATAAAAATACAAAAGCAAAAAAAAGAGAGTCTTTATTTACTCTCTTAAACGCTCTACGACTTTTGGCTATTTTTTTCTTCTATCACTACCATATCTTTATCAGTGATTATCTTCACCGTTTGATTTAAAATTATACTTTTTTCATAATATATGCAGAAGAAATATAACCTACTAGTTTTTGATCTGCAGTTTTAACTGGATACCATACAAACTGATTGCTACTATCTACAGATTCATCATATGCAGCGTTTCCTTGAATAATCAAGTTCGTATTTTTACTTAACGGTTTCCCACTTGAAGCGGAAGTAGGTTTAGATCTTAAATTTACTCCTTCTCTTGTTACAAGTACTTGATCACCTGTTTTTAGGTGATAGATAGAAGAATATGGATTTGTTAGTATGTACTCCTTCTTTTTAAATACAATATTTTTACTCGTGTTAGGATCATATTCGAAATCAGCTGTACTGAAAGGAAACTGCCCCAATTTTGTATCATTTAAAAAACTGTATTGTTCTAGAATAGAAAACACTTTTTCTTGGTAAGCATTTAAATTTTTTTGACCGGTAGCTTTATACAAAGGACTGTTTGCAGGCTTTGTTCCATTATAAGCCATAACAGAGAAGTACCAGTTTTCGATTACTTCTGGTCCAGCAGCCTTTACCTTAGGAAGATCTGTTCGCTGATACATACTACGAAGAACTTTAACACCTGCTTCAATATTATAATTAATATCATATTTTAACTTTTGTTGATCGAACTGAGGTTGATTGGTAATTTGCATAATCCCAATTCCACCATCTTGCGCTATGATTGGCTGGCCGTTTCCATCAAATTGTTTCCATCCACTTTCTTGTGTAGCTACTGCTTTTACAACCTCAGGAGGAACATTTTCTTTTAATGCTGCGTTCGTTAGTAGGCAATTTATGTGCTGACGAGAGGGATTTTGGTTCGGCTTAATTTCACCATATGGCTCACACGTAGATGCAGCAGAGACATCTTCATAGGACCAACAAAATATCATGAAGCAAGCCAATATCCCTATTCTTAGTAATTGTACTTTCATTCTAGTATTCTCCAATCTATTTAATAATTTATAGTTATACACATTTTATCATAATATATTTCTAATATTCTATATTTTAAGAACCCATAGGGTCAATCACGAGAGTGGTAATGGGACACCACGGTCTTGCACGTCAGCGATAGCAGAAATGGACTTCGCCTTTGGTAGCAAGAATCCTACTAACGTTAGTCAACTTGCCTATTTAGGGATAGGAGTTTCACTTTAAATAATGCGTTCTGAGACACTACTCTTCTTCTAAAATAGCGTAATAATATTCATCCCACCATTCATTCCCATGTGGTATACACTTTCTGAAATAGCCTTCTCTTCTCATTCCAATCTTCTCCATCACTCGATATGATGGGATATTTTGTGGCTGACATGTAGCTATAATCCTATGTAATTTCATTTCCTTAAAGCCATATTTTAATGTAGCTTGTGCTGCTTCAGAAGCATATCCTTTATTGAAGTATTTTGGATTGAACACCCAACCAATCTCATAGGTATGCTCACCAAAACATTTATAAATACTATATGACCAATCAGGATATCTTCATCTATTAATACCACAGGAAAGTTCTTAGCATTTTTACCAATGTTTTCATTCACAAAGTTCCTTGTATCTTCTTCAGTAAAAACCCCTTCAGGTATGTATTTCATAACATTGATATCTGATGTATACTCATGGACAGCTTGCCAATCTTTGAACTCAAATTTTCGTATTACTAACCTTTCTGCTTTTACAAACATGTACTTTTTCCCCTCTCAAAAAATTGTAACTATATTTTAAATCCACATATAACCCTTAAAACAAAAAGAACCTGTAGGAATCTCTACAAGTTCTTTTTAGTTTAAGATGAATATACGGGGCAAACAAACTATCTTACAGATTCATCATAGAAACTACAGGGGTAATGCTTTGACAAATACATTATATAACAAATATTAACATCCATAGATTTTAATTTCGAAAATTATGTGAATTAAGAAAAAACTAGTTTTTTTCTTAGATATTATTATTAAAAGCTGACGGTATCATTATATTTAATTCCACAGCTTATTTAGAAGAGTCATGTACATTTCGAAGACGTTCTTCAATAAGTTTTGTTTTTTCATTCACCTTTGATGCATATGTGAAATCACCATAACAATATGGATACCTAAAATTATTTTGATTTCCACCACAAGTGTACATCGCTGGATTTTGATCAACTTTCATCTTAGAAAACTTTTTAGCCGAATCTTCCGAGTGTTGTTTAACTTCTTGACTAGCAATAAAATCAATATACCCTGGCCCCATATTATAGCTTTGAATAATTGTATCCATGCTAACATCCTTGTCCGTTCCATATTTGTACATTTTAGCAAAGTGCTTTACCCCTTGTTCAATGCTCAAGCTTGTCTCTTGAATTTCATTTGGCTTTAATCCAAGTGATTCAGAAGACTGCATAGGATCGTTTCCCTCCCCTCTACTCTCTTGGTACATAATTCCTAATAAAACTGCTGTTTTCTCTCCTAAATTATATTTTTCTAATTCTTTTTTCAATGTAGGCTCATATTGCAATAAACGTTTTTCGGTAGCTAGCGCTTTATTTTGTTGAATATTGGTTTTATGATTAAGATATAGTATTCCAAGCATTGTTCCTAAACCTAAAATACTAATAAACAATAATATAATAATTCGTATTTTACTCATATTCTTCATATATTCCTCCTCGTATAAGAAATCCTATTTTTCAAAGGTAATTGGTTATTTACAAAATATGTAATTAATATCTATCTCCCGCTCCTTTTTAGACTCAAACAACAATACTTTAAGGTTTAAAGTTTAATATAAAAATTTAAAGATAAGGTAAAGATAAGATAAAGATAAGATAAAGGTCATTTTTTATGCGTACATTAAAAAGGTATTGGTACAAACGGATATGTGGGACAACTTGTTGATATGAATGGGTTTAGTGATAATTGAGAGATTATCGTACAAGTTATTAATTTTGGAGGTATCATTCCAGAAGAAGATTTACCCTATCTTTTTAATATACTTTATATAGAAAACTAAGAGATAAAATATAATAAAAAACGGCTAACCCTCCACGTAAGAGAATCCGCCGTCACAAATAACTAATTATTTCATACTTGAGATATTATCACCCTTAGCGCTATACAATGAGATATTCGCTTAACCATTGAAAATTATTTAAAGGTTTACTTTCTTCATTTTTTTACTATTTCATAACTTGCTTCAAATTTACTCTACGCATTTATTGCCGTCTAACAATCATCATCACACATGACTTAATACATTATTGAAAAGAAACAGTTCTACACTATGCAGGCTTTCTTTATGATTTTACCGCTAAATTTTTTATAAAACTCTCTATGGAATTCGCCTGGAATACACGGAAATAAGAAGATTGAACGTCGTAATGTTTGTCAGTAATGATAAGGATTGAAGGAAAGAATTTAGAAGTTTTCGGTTGCCAAGATTCATTATGCCATTCTTGGCTATGGAAGTATAACTCATATCTATTTATCTTATCTTGCATTATCTTTTTACTGTACACTGACTTTTGAACTTCAATAAAGAATGGCGATCTACGCCATATTGTAAAAGCATCCGGTTCCATATATTCTTTCCCATACTTTGGTTCAACTTCGAAGAGTTTAGGATTTTCATAATGAACGAGTTGTTTGTATATGTCCACAATACCAAGGAAATGAGGAATTTTTTGACTCGTTTTTTTGATAGAGCTGGGTTGTGGAAAATAAATGTATGGGTGCTGCAATACGTTAGCATCAACATGACCATCTCTTCTTAATCGTTTCATAACTGTATTACAGCAAGTTACCGCATTCTTTAACCCTTGAAAATGCAAGTCAATAATATCATCACGGGACATGCACCTAAATATTTTCAAATCATTCAAAATTCTTTTATCTCTACTCTTCATCATCTAACACCCCGAATAAAGGGATTTCTTCTTGTTGAGGATTTTGGAGCATTCTCTCTTTTTTTTGCATGCGATATGGTTCAACAATTCGTTTCGCCTTACTTAATTCCAAATAAGGAGCTTGCACTTTCTTTAATCCATTTCGTTTTAAAATCATTTGACCCGATTGCTCTAAATGCTCTGAACCAGGGGTACCCATGATATTACTATTAAGTGCACTATCACATCTAAATCCAATTCTTACAGTTAAATTAATCTTTAACTTACCATCTAACACCTTTGCATCTGGCCGTTGCATACTAAGCATAAGAAACACTCCAAGTGAACGGCCAATTGCTGAAACCTTTTCAATTATAGACATACATTCTTTTTCATCTTTCAGCATGGCTACTTCATCGATAGCAAGTAGAATATATGGTTTTTGATTATCGAGATTCAATTTGTTGTACGCATCAATATGATTCACTTCATAATTCTTAATACAAATAATGGATAATATAATTACCAATTTCTTTTTAATTTGGAATCTACTTGTATTTAAATATAATCAAAATATATCCCGAAACGAGTTGGAATATATGAGTGAATTTTAAAAAGATGCGATTGCTACAGAAGAAGATTTTTTAAAATTATCAGACCAAATTTAAGTGTGGATTTGAAATACAGTTTAATCGTTTATAACAAAGTTTAACCGTTTTGAAAGAAGATTAACTGTTTATAAAAAAGGTAAATCAAAATATTGGTCTATTCTGGAAGATCGGGTTTACAGATGATATGTTTATAATTGTGACAGAAAAGATGTGTTCCTATGAAAGACTTCTAATGTAACGGTTAGGCTCAAATAAGACAGGGGGATTAAGATGTTAACAAACAAGTACTTAGACGATTTATTCGAAGAATTAAAAATAGAAGGTGAAACTTACTTTTACTATTTCTACTCCTATGTAACACCATCAGCATCAGAGTATTTTACATACGGCCTTGGAGCATTGACAGACCTTGAGCATTTAATCATATGTTTTACCGATAAAAGATTTATGGTATTAGAAATATCACTGAGTGGTAAGTTTACTGGTAATATAAAGTGTATAGACATGAAGGATATAGGAAGTGTGAAAGTTAAGAAAGGTTTGTTTAGGACTAAGATAACTGTCACTTCAACAGGTAACAGGGGAGATATTGTAATTAAAGCAAATAGTTTTACAATAGGCTTATCGAATCAGAAGAAAAACCTAATAAAATTAGAAAAGAAGTATAGTTAAAGATAAGAGACAAATAGGTTTTTATTTGAAGAAGCCTTACGCCTACTGATATTCATCTCCCACCTTAAATTGGTGTTTCACACCTTTATATTTTTGAGGAAGGAGTCTTCTGTCAGAAACCGAAAAAAATGAGATACTCTCATTTTTTTCGGTTTTGGAGTATTTCGTTTTCATTAGCTTGATAGTAATGTTTCCGTATCCCCTAAAAATAGAAAAAGAAGATTGAGACACCTCATCTTCTTTTCAGGCAGAGTTAGAGAAAGCATTCTATTGGATAAAATGCTTTCTCTAAGAACTAGCTCTGCAAAAATCGTTGTATTTCTATTTCTGGTAATCCTGTAAGCTTTGCAATATCTTCTACAGACACACCATTTTTATGCATGCCTCGAATGAGTTGCATCTTTCCTTGCTCAACACCTTGTTCAATCCCCTTTTTAATTCCCTTTTTAATTCCTTGTTGTTCTGCATGAGCAAATTTTGCTGCCTCATCCATTAAGGCCTTTTCTCTTGCTTCATATGCTTGACGGAAAGAAGAATCTTGACTCATACGTTCCCATTTATTCATTGCTTTTTGTAAAATCGGATCTCGGTTCATAGCAATATCCTCCAATGTTTGTGTGAGATGTTCATCTTCATTCGCAGGTAATAATAATAACCAACGAACAAACGAATCTTCCCACGGATTGACTTTCTCTTCGCGCCATTGCTGCATTAACTTTGGAATCTCTACTATATGAACTTCTATATCGTCACTTAATAGCTTTTGTTGTTCCTGATTCCAAAGGATGCCTGTTGTATGAAATGCTTCATATTCAGGAAACATCACAAAGTTTAACAGGTTAATTGTAATCGTTTTATGAAGTGAACTATATGGCATGCCCTTTTGCAATTGAGAAGTGTACAACCTTCCCCAATAATACAAACTGCGTTTAATCATATCATGATTGTTATTCAGCTGTATTTCTACATTTACCTTTGTTCCTATATCTAATGTAGCCGAAATATCTAAAATCGATAATTTATCTTCTTCATGTTCTCGATGTAAATGTGGATCTTCTAACTGTAGGGAAACAATAGGTGCTTCCAAAGAATTTTTTAACATAGCATTTAAAAAAGCGATTAAGATGTCCTCATTCCCATTTGTTCCAAATAACTGTTTAAATGCAAAATCAATACGTAAATTTACTAATGGATTAGACATCGTTTCCCTCTTTCTGTTCCAGATAATATCTATATCTTTATTGTACATAAAATCAAGGTATAGATGCAAATAAGCTCTTATAGTGAACTACCAGTTCCGGTGCAAAAAAATGATAAATAAAAAGAATCAAGAAGTCCTAACGGAATCACCTGCTAAGCAGTTAATCCAAACAGAATGATGGTTTTTACACTACAGAAGTTTTTGCGTGGTTTGAGGATTACGGATATGAGTATTGGGCTCCTATTAAGCAGGGGTTATCGTTAATTGATACAGAAAAACATGCCATATCCATAGCAATGGAACACTTAAAAGTGTATTCAGGTGAGAGTGATTAGTGGGGGGCAGCCGAGATTTATTTCATTTATCAAGGTTCACTTTAGTAAATAAAAAGGCCAGTTAGCCCTTATAATGGACTAACTAGCCTTTTTATTATTTTTTCCTTTTCACATATGTTTCTCGTGCAATTTTCGTTCAGAGAATTCGATAATTTCTTCTAGCTTTTGTTTTTCTAAAACCGATACGAAAATATACACTAACTAAATTTCGACAAAAAGGAATAGAATTGATTCTATTTTTGGTAAATATTTTTATAAATATCACGATACACGAAATTACTATATTAATCCTAAAAAATCCCCTTGAAGGGAGCCTCTTATTTTACAAGGTATTGTTCTATTTCTTTTATTAATAATTCTGCACCTTCTGGACTTAATGCTATCTTACCATTTGCTAATGATATGTTCCGATTTGATACTTCTCCTGTTAATGCACAAACACCACCAGGCTGATACTTCTGTAAAACAATGTCTTCACCTTCTACAAAGATCTCTAATGGTGATTTTTCTTTAATACCTAGCGTATTTCTAAGTTCCTTTGGAATTACCACACGCCCTAAATCATCTACTTTTCTAGTCACTCCGGTTGCTTTCATCTAGCATCTTTCCCCATTTCATTATCAATTGTACCCAAGTTATTCTCCACTATGATAACAAGCTTTCCCCATACATGAAAATTTGGTTACATTTACAAAAGAACAAGTGGAACAAACAGGAAATTATTGGCGTGAAAATAAGCTGCGAATCAAAATGAAGCAATTCGTCAGCTCGTAGAGAAAGGGTTAAGTCGTAAATAATGACTACCCTTTTTATTTTTCCTATAAACCCTAAATACACATGTAAAGCCTGTATATACCTTCACATGCGTTTTTATAACGAATTAGACCAATTGCATTAATTTCTTCATCAGAACGAAAAATAAACCGATTTGGAAAGCCGTTTTCAAATCAAACCTCATTTTTTTTACGCATTTTTACAAAAAAGGAAAAAGTGCTGGATTTTCATCACAGCTCACGTATTGCTTGTCTCTGTATGTGTACATGTAGGATATTGAGAACAGCCCAAAAACTTATTCCCTGTTCTATTTGAATCTCTAACGACTAAATGATTTTTTACATGCTGGGCATTTCCGTTCTGCAGGCTTTACCCCCTGATATACATCTCCGGCCGAATGCTCTGATATCCTCAAAACACAAAACAAAAGAAAACAACCTGTTTTTATCCAAGTTGTTTTCTTTTATAGGGTAGAACAAAGAAAGAGTGAAAAGGCAATACACAAACGTTTAAATCACATGGAGTAAACCGATATATAAAACTAAAAATTCTGAAAATTTATTCGCTAAGGGTTTTTTGTTTACTCTTTCTTTGTTATTATAAGTTTAACATTAAAAATAATATAAATCAACAAAAAAATACAAAATTCCGACAAATTCGACATTCCCTTCATAAATTAACATAACACCACTTATCCATAGTAACTAAAAAAGCTAACTCCTTATCTTGTTTGAATAAGAAGTTAGCTTTTTCATTTTTGGGATATCTCATTTTTCTTAGCTAAATGACGATATAACGATACACCATATAATAGAAATATAAAATTACTCATCTTCTACCATTGAGTCTATAAATGTTTTAAGAGAGTTAGTTAAATACAAAACATATTCTTCTGGATTTTCGCCAAATTCGTATTCATGACTCTAATAGTAAATCAATCCTTCTTCTCCTTCTTTTAAGCTAAAACAATTTGGCTCATAAAATCATCTATGGAAATAGCTTGAAATATACGTAAATGAGGAGAATGAATCTCGTATTTTTTATCTGTAATTATGAGGATTGAAGGAAAGAATTTAGAACCTTTAGGTTGCCAGGATTCATTATGCCATTCTTGGCTATGAAAGTATAACTCATATCTATTTATTTTATCTTGCATAATCTTTTTACTGTAAACTGACTTTTGAACTTCAATAAAGAATGGTGATCTACGCCATATGGTAAAAGCATCTGGTTCCATATATTCCTTACCGTACTTCGGCTCAACTTTGAATAGTTTAGGATTTTCATAATAGACAAGTTGTTTGTATACATCCACAATCCCAAGGAAATGAGGAATTTTTTGACTTTTTGTTCTAATAGAACTTGGCTGCGGAAAATAAATGTATGGGTGCTGCAATACGTTAGCATCAACATGACCGTCTCTTCTTAATCGTTTCATAACCGTATTACAGCAAGTTACCGCATTCTTTAAGCCTTGAAAATGCAAGTCAATAATATCGTCACGGGACATGCATCTAAATCGCTTCAAATCATTCAAAATTCCTTTATCTCTATTCTTCATCATCTAACACCCCAAATAACGGCATTTCTTCTTGCGGTGAATTCTGAAGTATTTTCTCCTCTTTAGACGTGCGATATGGTTTAACTATTTGTTTCGCCTTACTTAATTCCAAATAAGGAGCTTGCACTTTCTTTAACCCATCTCGTTTTAAAATCATTTGCCCCGATTGCTCTAGATGCTCTGAGCCAGGAGTACCCATGATATTGCTATTAATTGCACTATCACATTTAAACCCGATTCTTACGGTCATATTGAGCTTCAACTTACCATCCAACACTTTCGCATCTGGCCGCTGCATACTAAGCATAAGAAAGACTCCAAGGGATCGGCCGACTGCTGATATCTTTTCAATTGTAGTCATACACTCTTTTTCCTCTTTGAGCATGGCCACTTCATCAATAGCAAGTAGCATATATGGTTTTTGATGATCTGGATTTAATTTGTTGTACGCGTCAATATGATCAACCTCATATTCTTCCATAAGTTTTCTTCGGTCTCTAATTTCCTTCCACACCTTTTGAAGCATTATTTTCATCTCGATTTCTTCCATACAAACTTCCTTTACATGCTTCACTCTTCGCAAGAAATGAAATTCAGAGTTTTTTAAGTCTCCAAGATACAAATGCAACGTATCAGGAGACATATATTGAATGAGTGTAGATAGTACAACACGTACCATACTACTTTTCCCGCTTCCCGTTTCCCCTGCAATTAATAAGTGCGGTGTATTGGAATCAACCATATCGTATATAATCGTTTTTCCAAATTGATCCCGGCCAACCACAACAGGAAGACGGTACCCTTTTAATAAGGGCTGCCATTCTTTATAACAGTACTTGTAAGGTTTTAGTCCAGCATCTGAACGGAATACATGTAGTACAAATTTTTTCACATCCCCTTCAATCGTAATATTCCGCCCTAATATCTGCTGAAAACAGAACCACTTCTTTTCAATCTTCTGTGGATCTAATCCGTTTGGGATGGTAAATATATATCTCACGCTTTCTTTTGAAGAGGAAACATCATGTATCTTTGGATAAATAGGTACTTTTCCCCCACGCGTTTGATGTTCCGTATATAAACCTGCTTTTCCGAACACCTCCATAAGCTGATTCCTTAACCTTTGCTTACAAAGCCACTCCTTTATAATCCCCATTACTCCCTTCCCTTCTTAAAACATGATTACGATACGAACAAATACATATCCAATCAAGCAAACTCCACCAATTCGCGTTCCGTGATAAATACCTTCACTTACAAATTTAGCTGCTGATATATAGTCATGTCGCACCAAGTATTTTTCTAACATGACTGCTCCGATTAAAATCGTTCCCATAACTCCTAATGCAATGTAAGTATGTAATACCTGATCCGACATATGGAGAAATGCGAAAGGACTTAATGAATTGTATTTACGAATTTTCTTTTCTTTATCTTTGTATGACCGATCCATAAACTCGCGAAAAGGAATGGTCTCTTTCCTAGAGCGCATTTAAATACCCCCTTTATAAACAGAATGAACAAACTAGATGAAATATAGGGTCTATACACTTATTACCTTGATAGCATTACTTTGCTAGTTAACATGGTAGGTACTTTACTAGTACAAAGGCTCGTTGATTTGGTATCTACTTTGATAATAAGTTTGCTTGATACTTTGATAGCGACCTTGATACATCATATTGTGGACGGCTTGTACATTATTAACACTTTTGTTTAAAAAAAATGAGCCTTGGCAAAGATAGAATTACACAAGTATAAAAGAATGGGAGTGTAAAAGGTGTTCGGATTAGGAAAACCTTTATCAAAGTTTGGAAAATTTCTTAAGAGGAATGAAATTACTCAAACAGAATTAAAAGAATGGAGCGGAGTAAACCAGAATACAATTAGCCGCATTACACGATCTAATGAGAATAGGCCATCATTAGGTAATGGCCAAAAGATAATTAGAGCTTTGAAAAGAAAAGGATTCCGTGTAGACTTTGAAGATTTTTGGATGTAAGAATCAGCTCGATAAATCGGGCTGATTCTTTTTTTGAGAAATTTATCATCCTTTTTGACTTTTTAACACGGATTAAATTCAATACTAACCGGAAGAAAATCAAATTCCATGCAGAGGTAAACAAGCCAAAGTTTAAACTTAAACAAAAACACTGGTTAATGTTACTGTGGGTGTTCGAAATTACTACGATGATATCTCGTATCTTCTTTTAAGAAAAAGCCAACTAATTAAGTCTAATTTTTTATCTTTTTACAAAAAAACTCTTTATAAGAGAACGTATATTCGTATATAATAAGAACAAATGTTCTTATTATATACGGAGGCGTAAAGGTGTATGACTACTCAATATTGCCAAATCGAATTGTTTTATGTGTAGATCTTCGTAGCTTTTATGCAAGTGTGTCCTGTATCAAGATGGGCTTAAACCCACTTCATACCAAATTAGCTGTAGTAGGAGATGTAAACAGGAGTGGCTCCATTGTTTTAGCTGCAACACCACCACTAAAGGCATTAGGTGTTAAGAAAATGGCAAGATTGTACGAAATACCACGACGTAAAGACATTCTTGTGGTAAACCCAATTATGGGAACTTATATCAAATGCTCAAATTACATAACAAAATTAGCTTTACAATACGTTCCGATTGAAGATTTCCACCAATACAGCATCGATGAATTCTTTATGGATATTACAAATAGTATCCATCTGTTTGCGAATGAGCCATATGAATTCGCGTTGAAATTCAAACGTGAAATATATGAAAAAACAAGAATTGAATGCACGATTGGGATTGGGCCTAATCCTTTAATGAGTAAGATCGCTTTAGATGTGGAAGCGAAGATGACAAAAGACTGCATCGCATATTGGAAGTACGAAGATGTACCCATAAAATTATGGCCGATACGACCACTTAGTAAGTTTTGGGGGATTTCGGGTAAAACAGAAGTTAAGTTAAATCGAAAAGGAATACATTCAATTGGAGACTTAGCGCAATACCCACTCAAATACTTAAAACAAAGTTTTGGGGTTATTGGCGAAGAATTACACTTACATAGCAACGGCATTGATTTTAGCCGCATTGCAGAAAAATACATACCAGCAACAACTTCAATTGGTAAAAGCCAAATACTCATGCGTGATTACACAATAGAAGAATTTCCGATTATCCTTCTGGAACATATCGAGGAAGTTTGTTATCGGATGAGAAGACAAAACAAACTCGCTCAAACAATCCATTTTTCCATTGGTTACAGTAAAAATTACGCTGGTGGTTTCAGAAAAACTCACACTATGAACCGACCAACTAATTTAACAATGGATATCTATCATATTTGTACATATTTTTTACATAAGTTTTATACCGGGGAACCAATTAGATCTATCAATGTTTCTTTAACCAACTTAATCAATGAAGGTGAAGAACAAATATCTCTTTTTGACAATGTAATACAACGAGAAAAAGAAATGAAATTAACGAAGGTAATGGATGAAATACGCACTAAGTTTGGTAAGAACAGCATATTAAGAGGAATTTCTTATACAAATAGTGCTACAGCAAGATACAGAAACACATTGTTAGGAGGACACAAATCATGAACAACGCTAATATGCCAAAGGGAAGAGGAATGGTGAAATGGACGCCATTTGCTGCAATGACAGAACAATTTGATGGTATACGTGAGATTATTAAGGAAAAGAATAAAGTAGCACGTCCAATCTTAACTTCTGAAGAAAAAGAACTTATCGAGAACATGTTATTATGCTCATTACTATCTGAAGAAGAGGTGTTGATTACATATTACGAAGATGGCTATTTGCTTAATAACTATATGACCGTAACTGATATTGATCCATTGAATTGTTCTATACTATGTACAGATGCTTTTTATAACAGAATTAATCTTAAATTCATGGATATTATTGATGTAAAATAAAAGAATTCCATGCTAAGTATAAATGTTAAATGTGATGATTGCGCTCCCCCCTTGAAATAAATGAATTCGAAGCTAAGGATATGAAACTATATTTTAAAGATATAATAAATGAAACTTGAGTCAAAAATATCTTATAGTAAAAGAGACTCCATTATAGAGTCTCTTTTGCTAGTATACTCATATGGAAGTATCTACTTTAGAATGAAAATAAAGTTGTTTAATTTTTGATAAAAAATATTTCACCAAACGAAAAAATAACAATAAAGTCGTTGAAAATCTAAGTTTTATCATTTTAGCCAAGAAGACTCCTTCCTCAAGGAACGCGAAGTGAGTAGGTGGGAGATGAATTGGCTTCGGACAAGGGATGGCAGGAAGCCATCTTAATTGTTCGACATACATAAAGTGTTACTTCACTACCTATCGAATGTATGTTTGTTGTATAATAGACACATATCGAAATGGAGGTGAAACGAATGATGATCAATAAAGCATATAAATTTCGTATCTATCCAAATAAAGCACAAGCGATCCTAATCAATAAAACGATTGGCTGTTCTCGTTTTGTATTCAATCATTTCCTATCTCTATGGGATAATGCATATAAAGAAACAGGAAAGGGTTTGACATATGGTATATGCTCTGCCAAACTTCCTGCCATGAAGAAAGAGTTTGTTTGGCTAAAAGAAGTGGATAGTATTGCGATTCAGTCGTCTGTTCGCAACCTTGCGGATGCGTATACACGCTTTTTCAAAAAACAAAACAGTGCCCCGCGTTTCAAATCTAAGAAAAACAACGTGCAATCTTATACCACAAAACAAACAAATGAAAATATTGCCGTTGTAGGAAACAAAATGAAGTTGCCAAAACTAGGTCTTGTTCGATTTGCCAAAAGTCGTGAAGTAAAGGGACGTATTTTAAATGCTACAGTTAGACGGAACCCTTCTGGCAGATACTTTGTGTCATTGTTAGTTGAAACAGAAGTGCAAGAACTTCCGAAAACAAATTCTTACATTGGAATGGATGTGGGACTAAAAGATTTCGCCATTTTGTCAGATGGAACAACCTATAAAAATCCGAAGTTTTTTCGATCATTAGAAGAGAAGTTGGCAAAAGCACAGCGTGTTCTTTCTAGAAGAATGAAAGGATCTTCTCGCTGGAATAAACAACGAGTAAAAGTAGCTAGAATTCATGAATACATGACGAATGCTAGAAAAGATTACTTGAACAAAGTCTCAACTGAAATCATCAAAAACCACGATGTTATTGGTATAGAGGATTTGCAAGTATCTAATATGTTAAAGAATCATAAGTTAGCAAAAGCAATTAGTGAGGTATCATGGTCACAGTTTCGAACTATGTTGGAATATAAGGCAAAATGGTACGGCAAACAAGTCATTGTCGTATCGAAAACATTTGCTTCAAGCCAATTATGTTCTTGTTGTGGATATCAAAACAAAGACGTTAAAAATCTAAACCTACGTAAATGGGACTGTCCTTCTTGTCGTACACACCATGATAGGGATATTAACGCAAGTATCAATCTAAAGAATGAAGCGATAAGGCTTCTAACCGCAAGGACTGTGGAGATAGCCTAATAAATTGGAGTTCGATAGAACTCTTTACTTAGGAATCCCCCTCTTCTAAACGAAGTGAAAGTGGGGGTAGTTCAAAGAAAACTAACTGTACAATAAGCAAAAGAACCCAATCCAAACGCATTTAAAATTCTTTGGTCAATGAGATAAAGCATCGCATCATTTTTATAAACATCGCAACTTTGTTCAAAGCTTCACGTCTTTCTTACAAACATCGTGGATTTATTTCAAACCCACAGAAAGAACATTATCAGAGAGATTTTGATATAGATGTAAAACTACTATATTTCCAAAGAACGTGTATAAACTGTGACAAACAAAAGATATAGTGTTAATAGCAATAATATTAATACACAAGTAAAATATACGATAGAAATACGCTTTCTATTTACTTTCCAATTACGTATACTAGAAATCATAAAACTTACTATCACCATGCAACAAATCCCTACCAAAAACACCAATACATACTCGTGAATAATAACACCACAAATTAAAAATATAACTGCTAATATTGCTAATAGTGAATGAACTACACGCAAAAATAACCTCTCCTTATCTCATTGGAAACCTATTAATGTAATATTATTTTATTTAGCAAACAGATGGTTTCCAATTTGTGCAACGGTTTGACGTGTTGTAATCCATTTGTCAGTCGATGTTTGAGGATTATAGAAATAAAGCCATTCAGAATTTGTTCCTTTTGAAGTGAGAGCCTCTTCTACTGCCATTCTTGCTTCCTGTGTAGCAGGCTGATTAATTCTACCGTCTGTAACAGGAGTAAATGCATAACCATTTTTAATGGGTTCATAAATTACGTCTGTAATTGTATTTGGAAAACCATTTGCATTAGCCCGATTTAATACTACCTTTGCCACTGCAACCTTGCCTGCATACGGTTCCCCTCCTGCTTCTGCATTTACTAATCGTGCCATTAAGTCCACTTCTTGTAATGAAATACCAGTATCAATCTTTAAGTGTTGACCGACAAAAATTTGACTTCCGTCCACATTATTGGTTTGTTTAATAGACTGTATTGAAACCTTATATTGTTGTGAAATAGAACTTAATGTATCCCCGCTTTTCACTTGGTAAATTGCTTGATATGTATTAGTTGAATCTGTTGAATTATTTTTTTGAACATATTCGTTTGTAGTTGATGAACTTGGAATGGTTACGTTTTCTCCAATATTAATTTGATCATTAGCTTTGCTATTAGCTTGTTTAATTAATTGTACGGACACTCCATATTGTTTACTTATTGCTTCTAGAGTATCATTCTTTTGAACCGTATAATCTGTTGAAGCCGCAGCTCCTACTGGATTTGATACTATTGTAATCATTGCAGCAGATAATGGTAGCCATGTTTTCACCTTACATAACTTCATTCAAAAAAGCCTCCTAAAAATTATTAAGTACTCTTAATATGTTTAAGTTAAAAACAAATCAAGCTATTTATAGCGTAACAAAACATTGAATTCAAGTCATTGAATTTGTATTTCTATATAATAATTGAGTTGCCTATGATATTGAAATTGAAATTGAATTATTATAGTTATGTTTCAAAAGAATCGGACAATCTAATTTTCAAACTAAATATGGTGAAAGTAGAGGCTTACTTCAATTGCTTAATAGTTTCTTTCCTAAGAACTGTTTCTATATGCTATACTGACTCCTAATTACTTGTAGAAGGAATGATAAAAATAAAGGTTTTGTTATCCATTATTTTGTTTAGTTCTCCTTCAATTAAGTATCTTTCTTTACATTATATTGACTGTCAATCATTATATTTGAGATAATAAATATAATGATATAAATAATGCCATGGAGGTTTACAACATGAAAAACATAATGGAACTCCTCAACAATCCATATATTAAATATCCATTAATTATAATTTCAGCTATAGCTATAATAAAAACAGGTTATGATTTAGGTTCCTTTATTACAAAGTTAAAATATTTTTAAATCGTAAAAAGGCAATTGACTTTTTTAACAAAAGATCAATTGCCTTAAATGATATAGAAAAAGCACTGCTGAAACCTTCAGCAATGCTTTCCCATTAACCGTACTATGATAATGAACGTCTAATTTTTTCTACTCATGAGTTCTGTATACTCACATATATTTATTTTAGATTTAAGATACGTTCTATTTCCTTCACACTCAACTTACTTGCTTTTGCAATAGTTTCAAGTGGTACACCAATTTCATGCATTCCTCGGATTATCTGCATCTTACCTTGCTCAATTCCTTTTTCCATGCCCTCTTGTTCTGCATGCGCTAACTTAGCTTGTTCATCTAGAAGTAATTTCTCTCGAGCTTCATATGCTGTTCGGAAAGAAGAATCATAGCTCATATTTTCCCCTTTATTTATTGCCTTTTGTAAAATTGGATCTTGATTCATCGTAATCTCCTCCAATATTTGAGTAAAATTCTTCACACATTATTAAGATTCTTCTTCGTCTAGAAAATTAAAATTACCATCAATAAGATTCTGTAAATACTCATCAAAGCTGTTTGCAATCACTTCATATTCATCAGGATCATGTAAAAAACGAATGATTTGACCACATACACCTTCATCAGAAGGGTTAAAATCAATATACAGCTTTGATGTTCCACCGTTGTTCATACAATCTGAAAAGTGAATATACGTGCCAGGGAGAAGTCCTTCTGGATTTATCTTGGAGTCAACAGCATCCTCGTCATCTTGGTATTCTAAAAGATAGGAGACGTCTTCTTCTTCTTTTGAACTTTCAATCATCTCCTGTGTAGAAAGCAAATAATATGGATACTCTTCAACATCTGAACCTAAAATACATACCGTGACTTCGTTTTCTCCATATTTCCGCCAATATGTACCATCGATATTTTCAAGTAAATTGATTAATTATTCTGGACAATTTGGATATTTCATCCTTAATATATCAATATCCCCTTTTGTAGCACCGTATGCTTTATTTAGTGCTTCGAGATCATCTGTTGATAATGCTGCTTTCAAACCGTTTAAAAATTTGTTTACCAAATCCATTATTTTTTCCTCCCAAAATACAAATATAAATTTTCTTAGTCTATATACCTAACATAAATAAGATTTGACCTTTAACCGTTTACACATCTAATTTAATTAGTACCATTACGTTCTAGCTCTTCTCGATTAAAGTATTGTTCTAGTAACTCTTTACCTGTTTTGATTGTAGTATAGTACTCTCCACCATACAGTTTCCCTTCTGATGGTTTATGGAAATCTTCGTATTTAGGGAAGTCTTCATTCTCTTCAAATGATTTCTTTGCAACTTCCATGTCTTCTGCTTCTATTTTAGCAAACAATCTACCTATACCGAATAACCCTTCATCATCAATACTTTCTTCAACAAGATAGTGTTCCTCTTCCTCTATAGGTGTCATTTTACTTTTTCTAACAGAATATAGATGACCCGTTTCTTCTTCTCTTACCGTAATAAAAATCCAACCAACTCTTACAACTGTACAAGGTTCTAATCCTAATAGTGTATAGGCAACTACCTTTTGGTCTTTCACATATTTCCCCATTTTATCTACCCCTTGTTGTTTATTTTAAACCGTAGTCTCTCAGACATCTATCTGCTCTCAGTAATGCATCCCTAGCTGCTTCCTTCTCTGTAGATGTTAATCTATTGTCAATTGTGTTCCAATACACCTTACCGTATTTCTCTATCACTTCTATATGAATCATTTCAATAAATGCTTCGTGACGTTGCATGACGTCTCTATTGTTTTCTCTGTACCCCATATACTTATACCACGCATCTACTCCTATGTCTTCTCCAGTACCGCTTACTTTCGTAAAACCTGCTTTTGCACTACCTATGAAAAATGGCATATTTTATCCCCTCCCTTATTTTAAGATGTTATTATAGCGTTCTCTTTGTTGTGAACTCATAAACAGCTCTACAAATTGTAGTTCATCTCAGTTAAACTCTTACATTTTCTTTTTTTGTTTATTTGTTTTCAAGTTTACTTCGACTAACATTTCAAAAGCTTACTGACCTGTTTCATTTAATGTATTAAACATTTTAAATAACTAATCAGAAATAGTTACTCGTTATTTCACGACAATTTTTACATATTCTGTTTAAAGATTAAAATATTTTCAACGTGGTGATACATATCTATACCCATATAAAACAGTAATTCCCTTTACTACAACTGTATTTTTTTCAATACCTTTCACTACCGCCTTTCCTGTTAAACGATTCATATATTGAATATAAATTGCAAATTCTATAGGTTCATTTTTTTGTTTTGCATCTTCAAAATAATATAATTCTTCTTCATAGGCACTTAATTCTAACTCCCAGTCTTCAAAGTTAGTTTTATGTATAGATAGTGCTTCAGATCCAGACAATCTTATTTCATATTTTAAGTCTTTAACAAAGACACGGTCTATGCCATGCGAGTTCCTTTTTCTTCCCATTTTGATCATCCTTTTCGTTCCTATTAATAATTTTTTCTACTTCTATTAAGCTAATTATTATCTATGAAAATATTGGAATATCCCTATTTTTATCTTACAGGATAAAGAACGATTACACCAATTATTACCATGTGTTTCTAAAGTTTTTTGAAATGGCTTTATTACTTTTAACAGGTTTATAATTCGCGTACAACAAGTGTACATGTAAAGTGATAATACAGTTATTTAATTTAGATATAAAAAATATAAGAGCCTTGCTACATTGTATTGTAGTAAAGCTCTTTAAGGTTGTTTAATTTCTATCCATTTAAAGGTGTTTGCACTCAAAAATCAATAATGAAGTCGTTTAAATCTTATTCAACTAAAGGATCCGTTAGTTGAATAACTTACCTATACTGTTTCGGATCTTTTTCTCTGCTAATTGGACCATTATGAGCAATACTCCATTCAACAACTCGGTCAGTAATTCTATCATACAAATCGTCTTCAAGATAAGGATTTTCATAATCGAGTAATGTTTTAATATCGAATTTAATTTCTTCTAAAGAATTACTTTCAAAGGTTTTACTGTCATTTAAAATATCCCAAATGTATTCACAAAAACGCTCAAGGCCCTCATCCCAATTACCATTCCCATTATTTTGTGCTTCATATCGAAGCTTTTCTACTGCTCTTATTAGTTCACCTTCGATAGTGTCTGATTGACCATTCTTTGGAACTTGGCTTTTCCAAATGCTTTTAGCTTCTTCAAAGTATTTCATAATAGCCTCCTTGAAAATCTTTTCGCTCTTTTTATAAAACATGTACTTTAATAACAATTTCCTTTTAATAAATTATAGCATTCCTTATTAAACAACTTTATTATCTCTTAACAGTACCATGATATTTATTTTTCCATTATTGAAACTGAGTAAGCTAGTAGCTAGTTCATATTAAAGCGAGCTTTTTATTTAGAATTAATAAGAGCTATCATCATGGGAATGATGATAGCTCTTTTATTAATCAAAACTAATTTCATCATCTTTCTTTTCTAATTTCCCATTAAATATAACCAGTTGTAGTTGTTCATAAATTTTCTGTGTATCTGGTGTACTTTCAGCCTGTTTGCGCTCACGTTTTACCGTAGTACCATTTTCCACTAATACATCACCTTTAGTTTCTTCGACCATTTCTATTTGTTCAAGTACCATAATACGTTCTAATCCTTCCATTCCCTCTAACTCTTCAACATCATCTGCATCATCAATTATTTCTAGCTCTTCTGTTTTTCTAATTTCCTTCTGTTCTTTTTTCAGTTCAATTACTAGTCGCTCTTGTACTATGTTCTCTTTTTCAATATTAACTTCATCAACTTCAATTACCTCTAGAGGTTTATTTTTAGCATTTGCTTTCTTATTTGCTTTTCCTATAGCAATCTTCACTTTCATCGCTCTTAAAGAAGAGGATATTTGATTTAGTTTTCTTCCTAACCCATAGAAACGAATTGCCTCAACTATAACACCCATTACAATTCCAAAAAACCATGAATTAGAAAAGTATCCAACTAAACCAAATGTTATAACTCCTGGTAAATATAAGCTAGCATAGGCTATTAAATTAGGTATAGCTTTTTCTACTGTTAATTTGAAACTATATTTAATTATTAAGTATATGGCACTTAACCCCACTATTAAACCAGCCAAACTTAATAATAAATTTTAAAAGTCTCACCTATCATTACAATTTCCTCCCTTAATTTTTAATTTTTTTATTAAAACTCCCTTTACTTTCGCATTTTTCAAAAAACAAATGAATTAATCACTAATTAACCTTCTGCAATTTTCCGTTTCTTCTTAATTGTTTTTTTCGTCTCAGTTACAATTTCGATATCTTCAAATTGTATATAGGCTGCCACATGATACAAATGCTCGTAAACATCTGAATCTGATAAAATAGTTGTACCAAATACGACTATTTCATCAATCACAAATTCTGTTTCTTCATATTCAAACCCTTTTACTTTATCTTTTAGTATTCGTTCTACTTTCTTCTTAATTTGCATTACAGCAGTGATCTAAAAATTCCATAGCAACTTTGCTTCGAGCCTTATCTACCTCAACTCCGTATGTTTTTATTAGATTTTCTTTACTATCTAGATGCTCTGCTATTTGCTTTAATATTCGCCCTTCGCCGCAAGTTGGATCAAATATGTTTATTTAGCCTTTTGGTTTATTAAATAGTTCAACTAGATATTTTCCTTATTGCTCCGGCGTCGCGAAAAAGCCACTTCTTAACTTGTTACCTATATTACTCATACTCACATCTCCCTTTAATATTTTTACTTTTTAATACCACAAAAAAGCGGTCTTCGGATAAAGATATTAAGCACATTAAGCTTAATTCTCAGTCCGAAAGACCGCTGATATTTGTGGATATAAAAATAAAATTAAAAAGTATACTTTTATTTTAACTATAAATCTAAAAAGATTCAATTTAATTAAGTATAAATCAACCCTTGATTCAAGTGTGATTTGGTATATTACGAACTACTACTAACAGAAGATGCTGCGCTGCAAATGAAGCGGCAATCGTTGTGCTATCATAGCCGCCTACTGCGCCTGTATAAGGACTTCTATCCATAAATATTATGATGTTTCTTTATCCAAATAATACTATCATATAAGTAGGAGGGGAATTATGCTTACAGTAGAGAAAATGTTAGAGAGTTATGGCTTAGATTTATCTAAAAACATTAAAATAGTTCGGCATAAAGATGAGGATAGAATTGATGTTGTTGATTTATATGAAAAAGGACAATTAGAGTTATACCAGAAACATCAAAAAGATGATGTATTTGGAGAATGTGAATATGTGGTTAGCTTCCTAGACTTTGAGGAAGGTAAAAAAGCTGTATTTATAGGTGTTTACAAGGTGTTAAGCAAATCCAATCCCAAAAAATTCATTACTGATAAACTTTATGATTGGATGAAACCTGAGTACAAAAAGGGTAATGAATACTATTATGAAATGGAAAAAATCAAAGGATTTGAGGAACTAGAGGATCGGATAATCATTAATTGGTCAGAGCGAACATTTCACATGTGGTTTGCACCACTAAAAAAGGTAAAGGCAGCCAGAAAGAGAAAACAATTTGATATCATAGAAATAATTCAAAAAGGAGCAATTCGTAAGTTTCCAGGATTTCTAGATTTTACACTTACATACAACGATTTAAAAAAATTATACGATAACCCTGATGTTAACTCCACTTGGTGTAAAATGCTTTCCTCAGTAGCAGGAATCTATGCAATTTTAGATAGAGAAACAGGGAAATTATATGTAGGTAAAGCAAATGCATATGGTGGAATAGGAAAAGGCGGGATATGGGGAAGATGGGAATCTTACGCTAAAACTGGACATGGAGGTAATAAGCAATTAATTGAGCTATTAGAAAATAATCCAGAACGTAAACAAGATTTTCTTTTTTCGATATTACGTACTTTACCCAAAACAATTACTAATGATGAAATACTCGATATTGAAAATATTTATAAGGAAAAGTTGGGTACACGTGAATACGGGTATAATACGAATTAGTAACTTTTAATATAAAAAAGATAATAGAAAATTATTTGTATTTAAAATTGGCAGTAAAACCACCTATTTTTTTAATAGGTGGTTTTTCCAATTTAATTTAAGATACTATAAAGTTATTTTTCACCTATTAAATTCAGCACTTATTGGCATATGATCACTAAACTCAATCCACTCTTCATATGAACCTACTTCAATAGATTCTAATTGGTTAAGGAATATTTCAGAAGCAAACAAAAAATCAATATGGTAAGAACTTGTTTTGTCTTTTCTATGATAATAGGTTGGGGATTTTTCCTGCCCTTGTTTTTCATAAGTATTACAATGATATGCACTCTTAATCCCAAACCCTTCAAGAAACTCAACAACCTCAGAATGTGTCTTAACTCTTTTGATATGATCAAATACCTTACTACTGTTCCAGTCACCTACAATAATACATGGCTCCTTTAGCAAAGAAGCATATTTCTCTAACGCTAAATATATTTGACCTATGTAACTACTATAACGTTTTTCACCCTTTTGTGACCAAACTGCAAACATAATAAACTCCTGTTCACCAGTGACTTTTAATGGAATGATATAGCGGAATTTTTTATCATAATCGGGATGAATTTCAATTTTATACCTTTTATCTAAAGTAATTATTCCAATACCCTTATTTGGATTATCCCCTTCCCATAAAAAGTTATCAGTACTATTTTGAACAACACTCCGCTCCCATTTTTCCGGTTTTTCACACTCTGAAATTACTAATATGTTTGCCTTAAGCGGTAATATTTTGTCGATTTTCTTCCTAAATGCCATACCTGCATTCCATGCAACTATTTTCATTTACCCAGCTCCTATATGTGATTACATAATATTATACAACCCATCAACAACTCTAATGTTTGTGTACATCCGAGGTAATTAATTCATACATATTCAAGTAAAAAGGTCATTGCAATTAATAACTGTTTCCTTTCATGTATTACGACATGAACTAACTATTCCGGTTTGTTTTTTGGTAAATTAAAAGCTTTAAAAAATTCTAAATGTAATTCAGTAATTTCCCTCTCTATAAAATCGATAAATTTATTAATCCCCATATCAGGTGTCTTTGAATTTAGATTGAAATCATAGGATACAATACCTTTAGCATCATCAATATCATAGTATGTTAAATTAAATTTCGGATGATTTTCTATCCCTTTAACTAATTCATTAAAATAGTCTTTAATTGAAACACCATACACCTTTGGTCCTTCTCTATCCTCAATCACTTCTACTTTAAGTTTCATACATTCAATTTTAGTAATATTCACTTGAACCTTCCTCATCAAAGCAGTTTTAGGTTCACCATAATTTATAAGAGTATAAGTCGTATTCAATTCCAGTTGTGTTAAATCCATGCTCATCGCTGCATCCCTGGATAAAAATACCCTCATAATTACATCCCCCCTTCTATGATATTTCACTAAATAAACACCGGTTATATTAGCCAATTAGACATTGCTACCAAACAGGTTCTTATCATTTTAGCCAAGAAGACTCTTTCCTCAAAGAATATGAAGTGGGAAAGTGGGAAATAAATTTCGGTTTGGCATAGCCAAAATATTTTATAAACTAGCTATATAAAGTTCTTTGATAACTTGATATATGAGATTACAGGAAGAAAATAGAGTGCGAAAAACAAGCCATCTGGTTCCTTCGTAAAATATCAACCGTACCAAGAGAGCATCCAAACGTTGGACATCTAGTGTGGCCCCCAAAGTAACGCTTAGGGGGATGAAAGATTACTTTCTTCGTGGAACTGAGGGGTCCCCACATCATACATTGCTAAGAGGCGAGTAGTTCACGGCTCCAATAGTTCCTCTATTTTTTTACTAACGTCACGATAGCTTGCTCCATAATCTCAACGGGAACAATTATTAAAAAAACATTGAATCGCTCCGGTTTTACCTCTACTTGTTTTTGTGGCGTACTTACATGTGAAGTAGTGACTGGTTTACTCTCAATCGGTTTCGGTTGTGATGGTGTTGTTCCCGACTGTGGTGTTGTGATTGGCTTACTTTCCATCGGATTCGCTGGTGATGGTGTTGTTCCTGACTGTGGTGTTGTGATTGGCTTACTTTCCATCGGATTCGCTGGTGATGGTGTTGTTCCTGACTGTGGTGTTGTGATTGGCTTACTTTCCATCGGATTCGCTGGTGATGGTGTTGTCCCTGACTGTGGTGTTGTGATCGGTTTGCCATCCATCGGATTCGCTGGTGATGGTGTTGTTCCTGACTGTGGTGTTGTGATCGATTTGCCATCCATTGATTTTGTTTGACCCGTTGGTGTTTTAATTGTTGCTACTGGTTTTGCTTCCGCCTTTACATCTTCTTGCTTATTCTCAAGTCCACCATTATTTTGATTTGCTACCGGTCTAACTTGAGCTTTTACATCTTCTTCTTTATTATTTAGTTCCTCGTTTGATTGCGCTACTGGTTTAACATCCGCTTTTACATCCTCTTCTTTATCTTTTAGTTCTGCTTGTTGTATTTCAGGATTATTATCTTCATGTTTCCCTCGTACTGCTAATTCTGGATTCTCTTTAGTTGCGGCTACTTCTTCCTTAACCCTTTCTTGCTCCTGATTTCCTTTTCTATCGCGAACACCTAAATTTTCTTCTTTTTTCATTTGATTAATATTTTTTTCTTTTTCTGCTTGCATTTGTTCTTTTTCCTTGCGTTTACCATCTGCTACCTTTTCTTTTCTATCTGCATAGTTTTCTTTTAACTGTTTAAACTTACTATAGCCTGATTTACCCATTTTCCCTGCCACCGCAGCACTTGTAACACCCGCGGCGCCAGCTACTGCTACACCTCTTCCAACTGTCTTAGATCCACGTCTAACATCACGATATTTCTGCCTAATATTACTCATAGCATCTGAAGCTCTTGCTGCCCCTGCATTTGCTGGTACTGTAGTAATTGCATCGAAAATTGTTTTACGATATAACCAAACACCTAAGAACGAAAGTACTTGTAATGCAGCAACTACTAAATAACCATACTTATCAGTTGCGCTAAATAAGATTGAAGAAACCCAAAACATTAAAGTTATAAGAAAGCCAATTGCAACTTTCATAAGCAGTGTTCGAAACAACTCAGCTAAAAATCTCTTAGCTGTCCCAGTCCACGCAGGTACTAAAGCCATCAATAACATTACTGGTGACATTAAAGCCACAATGATGAACATCAATTGATAGAATAGCATCGCCATACTACATAAGCATAAAACCACCCATAATGGTCCATTAATTACAAAAAGTAATAGTACTAATGCACCACGTTCAAAGGTAGCGTCTAATTCCAGAATTTTATTATTTTCATCTTTCACTTCATGTTCTAGAAGCTTTTGTCTCTCATCAGTATTAGTAGTTGTTAGCATCTTTTTAATTCTTTCATCACCAATTTTCTTCATATCTGTTGTACCAAATTGTAATAATGTATAAGGTTGTTTAATTAATAGAGTATGTGTTAAATCGGTAATGGAATCTACACCACTTGAATAACCTTCTTTAGTTCCCGCAATACTTTGAGTAGCATCAAGAACTGTCTTATTTGTTTGTTCGGAAAAATTGTTTAGACCTTTAATGATATAGCTTGAGTTTGCAAAGAAACCCAATGTAAAAACTAGAATACCTAAAGCTTTCAATAAGCCGCCTAACATTTCTGATTGACGTCGCTCTACAAATCCAACCCATATAACCCAGCAAGCTAAGAAAGCTAACATAAGGCCTATTAGTTCACTATAAATACCAGTACCCCAGGAACCATTAAATCCTGCCGCTTTTGAAATAACATCTCCTAATTTATCCCCAACATCGGCCACTATATTAAGACTCATAGATTGCCCAACCATACTTGTTACAAAAGTACTAACTGCAAGATTAAGAGTCCATCCAATACTAATGAGGCTAAACAATACAGCGACCATTTGTTCTTTTACTTTATCTCCCCATTTCCAAAATTTAAGAGATTCACCAAATCCACCTTCTGGTGTATAAATATCAATCCCATAGCTACTTGGAGGGTACTCTTCATATTTTAATTTTTCCTTACTCTTTGGAATAATATCATCTAAAAGAGATGGTCTGGGTTCCTCATCTGCATATACTGGTGCTGCTTTAAATAGTAAATTAAATGCTAATACGAATGTACAAACTAACAACAATAGGGTAATAAACTTTTTCATTTCATGTTACTCCCCCTTTTTATGGGAAAACCTACTAATCGTTTGAACTAAACTCACTTGTTGGTTTAGTATCTGCCACTTCATCAATTTCATTTCGATAAGGAGCAGCATAACTACGTACTTTAAAACCTTCACCTGTTCGAACTACCCTTATCCACTTCACTTCTTTATCGATGTTTTTAGGGGGTTTTTTCGAGCTAAAGTTATACATAATTGTATCCTTATCCACCACATACTCTTTTACTTTATAATCTTTGTAAGATAAATTATTTTTAGGTCCTTGATTTCGGTCCAATATAGTATCTTTATCCCCATCCACTACAAGCTTAAGTATTGTTTTATGATCACGCTGTAAATCAGCTTTTACAAAATCAAGCATAACTTCCCTTGGAGTGTGCCCTTGTTTATCCTTTTCTTCTCCTACAGTTTTTTCACTATTACCACATGCCGCACTCAGGATAAGAGTACCTACACATAGACTTGTTAGCATAATTTTTTTAAATTTAGTTTTTAACATATTAACTCACTCCTACATTTATTTTTTCTCCCCCTCCTTCGACAAAGGTTGCATTAACTTCCTGCTTTTCATCATCATTTGACTTTCTATAATTCTTTCTTGCATTTGGTCTTGTATCGAATGCATCGTATAGATCCTTGAACACTACATCCATTGTGACAACGCCTGTTCTTCCCTGAATATCCTGGAATAAACATTGTCCTGTTTCTAAATTAGTAATAATCGCATGATTTTCTTCATTATCAGGTAATCCAAAGAAATCTAAGATTGAAGAAATTTCTTTACTGTCGGTATTACGGAATGAGAACTTCATACCGATATTATTCTTAAATGTCTCATCTCCAAGGTCACTTGCACTTTGAGTAGCAAAGTATACTGCAGAGTTTAAGGCACGACCTTCACGAACTAGCTTACGGGCTAACTCTCGCCCTTGAGAAGTCCCCATAATTGCCCATGCTTCATCCAATAAAACAATTTTGAATTTAGTAGGGTCTTTTTGAAAGAATTTTCTTGCAAAAGAAGATAGAGACATCAGCATACTAACAGATAAATTTTCCTGTAAGGTATAATCTTTCGGATCCTTTTGAATATCTGGCATGTCAAGATGCTGAATTTGTATGATATTTACTGCTGTATCAAGTTCGATATCTCTATTTGTTCCATCACCAAAGATTAAGTGTGCAAATGATAAATTCTCAAATGCTTGAATATGAGCGGCTAATTGTTGTTCCACTTTATCCTCACTATCTTCAAGGTATTGAGATACAGCCGTTAAGCATGGCTCTTCCATTCCTGCAACAAATTCTACAGCAGAAGCCAAGCGTGGGAATTTTTCCGAGTTATCAGGTTTAATACCTGTAATGAAAGTAAGAATTGTCATTGCTAACTCAATTGCGTCTTTTCGGCTATGTTTATGAATGATAAATGGGTCTAGTTTTCCTTCATCTCGTCTATCAGTCCCTAGTGTAATTACGTTTACTTTACCTTCTAAACCGTGTAAATCTTCTGTCCAGTTCCCCCTCTCACCTTTCGGATCGACTATCAGAGTTTGAGCTCCTCCAAGTACAGCTAAGTAAACAATTAAGTTCGTTCCAAATGATTTACCGGAACCAGTACTTCCTGTTACTGCAACTGAAAGTGCGCTTGTTTTTTGATTTGCAACGGTATTTGTTGCTGCGAGAGAAGGTGTCATATAGACTGCTTTGTTTAAAATACCAGTTGTTCCAATATAAAACCCGATATTATCCCCTAAATCTTGTGTTGCTCCAAACATACCGGCCGCAAGTACTCCAGGTTCCATAAAGTGTATATAATCATTTACATACCTTCTTGCCCCAGGGATATGTTCATTAAACAGGAGAAACTGATCTCCATATGGTCTTACTAGTTCAATCATCATCTCTCTATAAATAGAAATGAGTGAATTTGTATTCCGACGCATTGTATCTAAATCTTCGGCACATATACAGAAAGATACTGATGTTTTTACTAACGGCATACGTGTCTTTTGTATGAGGGCTTGTAGCTCAGTAGCTTCCTGAACACCTTCATACACGTTTAATCCAACAGTTTGTGCATTTTCCCTTGCATGCATTTCTTGATCTTCTAAATCCTTTTTCTTCTTATTTAGTTTAGATAGTGCTTTACGATGATTTATGTTTTCTGTACGGACACTTAATTCAATAGGGAAATCTATGTTTTGAATCATATACATCCACTCTTGGTCTGGAAACTCCATCGTATATGGGATTTTAGATGTAGATAAAAAGCTCATATATGCTGGATATTCTAACCCGTCGGTACCAATCTGGGACATTTCAATATGTCTTCCTTTAACATCAAATTCTGCTTCGGATAATCGTAATAAGCTTTCTTGATTTGGTATGATTGCAGAGTCGTCATTCTGTACGGGAGGTGTCCATCCAGCAGTTACTGGCGCCTCTAATGTGCGATAGAAGTTTTTTAATATAATCCATTGCGTTTCATTAGTTTCTAGAGCCCTTACAGCCAAATGTTTTCTTATTTTATTTTTAAAAGCGCTAGCTTCTCTTTTAAACATCTCCAAATCAGTTTTTAGTATTTTGGTATCACCAAGTAACCCAAACTGTTCTGCAGTGTTTTTAAAGGTATGAAATGCTGTGTACAACATTTCTTTAAACCCTTCTTGTATGTGTCTTACCTTTAATTTCACGCCAATAAAATATCGGTACTCTACTGCATTTTTACCAAATTTTCGTTCTAGCTCATGTACGACATCATCTGTATGATCAATTGCAAGTTCTTTTAATTCACCGCTTACTGTTTCTTTGAATTCATCTGCTTTTTCTTGGAAGTTCTGATAAACAGGAATCATTAAGAGGTGCTTTTCTTCATCAAAATTCCAAAACAAGCCAAGTTGACGCATGAATAAGGTATTTTTATCATCATCTCCTCGGAACTCGTATGGTATTCCGTATGCCTCATAATACGCCCAGCAAGAGCCATCTTGGTTAAAAATCAAATTTTCGTGAAAGTATTTGACTGGAAATTCAACCTGATTCATTTTACCCTCCTTAGAGAAGAATATGAGACTAAAATAATTCTTCCGTATAGATTAATTAATTACTTATTATTGATTGAATCATCCTTGAATCGTATTAAGGTTTTATATTGATAGTTTCCAATATTACCAGTTGTATCTTTATAGCGGCTAATCTTCTTATTTTCGAACATAAACACGAAAAATCGAAATAAAAATTTATGTGGGCTTTTTCCATCCAATTCTACATTGCCAAAGAAGTATGCTATTCCACCTGGTAGTATTAAATATTTTAAAAACACATTATTTCCTAAAGGTAAAAACTGATCTAGAATTAAAATTAAAAGTAAAGATCCAACAAAGAAGCCCAACTGTCTATAAGGAACTGGGAAAGGGAGGGTTAAGTCCCTTATCCCGTATAAGCTCTTAGGAATATCCCATATCGAGTTGTATGTCCTAACTTCTTTACGAGTCGGCTTTTGAGTCATTTCTACCAACCCCTTTAATATTTTCAGAGATTTTTAATTTATCACTTGAATACAAAATTATATAATTTTGTACCAAGATCTTTGAAAATGTCTGGTGAGAATACAAAAACTGATAATAGTGCACAAACAATTATCCAACCAAGTAAACCAGCCATTTGTCGTTTAACTGCAAAGATAATTACTCCAATAAGTGCTACAACTAAAAAGATTGGACCTAATTGAGCTACTAACCAATTTTTAATATTTACTCCAAAATTAATATTACCTATTACAGCTGCGTCTGTAATAGCAGGTAATTGGTGAGCTAACATATCTAATCCCAAAAGCTCCATAATTATTTACCCTCCACTTTCTCTAACGTATTTTCAAATTTTTTCAAAGAGCTAATTGAAAACTTGTTATCTTTATTTACTAAATTTAAGTCATATGTGTATGTGTACTCTAAGCTGCTATCGTTGTCTTTTAATTTTGCATCAACTAAGACTTTATAACCTTTATCTTTATCTTCATAAATACGAAGGTTTTCTAATTTGCTAAATGTCATAATACCTTTTAGTCCATTTGTTATATTACTTTTTTCAAAGTAGTAAGCAATTTCTTCTGGTGTTCCTTCTGTATACACTTTAAATACAGATTGTAAAAATTGTTCTACTTTTTTTATTTCTGCATCTGTATTAATTTCTCGTCCTTCTGATTTGAAAGTGGCTACTTTATAAGGGGCCTTTTCTCTCTCTCCATGAACGATCGTAGGATTGTTAGGGACTACCATTTTCCCTTTCTCCATTAAAATTGGAATAGAGAAGTACCTTGTAACTTCTTTTGGTTCTTTTGGTGTGTCTGGAGCTTGTGTCGTCCCAGGAGCAGGATTATTTACAGGTTCTAGCTTCTGAATGATTTTCAATGTAACTTCTGCTTCATTTCCTTTTTGACGGACTTCTACTGCTTCCGACTTAACTAAAGTACTAGAAGCATTTTTTAAAGTATCTCTATTTAATCCTCCTTGCTCATCGGATCCTTCAACTAAATATTTTTCTAATCGTTTTTTCCGCGCTTCAGCTACATTCATATCAACCTTCCAATTAAAATAATCAGCGGCAAAACTATTCGCATATGCAATTAATTCTGCTTCTGACATTTTAATTTTTACGGGTTCCTCCTTCTTTTCTTGAACAGCTACTGCTCTAGGAGGACCAGCAAGTTGGATAAATGAAAGGGAGCTTCCTGCAAACACAAATCCCATCACACACCAAAATGTAACCTTACCTACTTTTCTTCCTGTTATCGCTGGAACTTTCCCCCTTGTTTTACGTTTCTTCTTTTCTTTAAGCGCTTCTGAATTTTCTTGTTGCATATCTAATATTTCAGTTGTTTTATTCTTTGCTTTTTTAAAGAATGTAAATTTCTTTTTTTCGGCGTTTTCCTGGGACTTCTTTTTTACCATGTCTTCACCTCTCTTTTTAAATGGTTAGGAGATTACAAATTTCATTGTAATTTCCACTAATCAACTATCTACTTTAAGTATGATTTACTTTTTTCGGAAATCTAAGAGAAATAAAAAAAAATTTATGTTTTATATCAAAATTTTTTTAGAATGATTAAAACTAAATATAATGTTTATTAAAGTACATAAAAAAACCAATTCCATTAAGAAATGAAATTGGTTTTACACAGGGTCTATTCTCTATAGTAAGTATTACACAATATAAAAACCTAATATAATATATATCTTTAATATATATAAAGAAAAAAGATAAAACTTTTATACAGAGAAAAAATCGTCTTAAAACATTGCTGTGCTAAGGGTTCATAATTACTCTAGCCGTAAAAAATCATAAAAAGTAAATACTGGGAATGTACTTAATGAGCTGGATGATGATTAAAAACTACAAAATATCGTAAAGTAGGTATATAAAAACTACATATAATCATCGTTAATTTGATGCGAGTGAATGAATAAATAATAAATGCAAATTTTGCTGATTTATGAACAAACTTTCCACATTTCTTAAAAACTACACACAATTTATTAACAAATTGGTCAAAGTTAGGAACAGAATCCACTTTTTAAACATAACTAACAGAAGTTTTTCTGATTTTAAGTAGATTTAGAGATAGAACATGATAAGAACAGTACTTAAGGCTTTATGTTATACACATCAGGTCAAAATTATTAAGATATCAACAGAATTATAAAAAATATTTCTGCTTTTTTGTAGATGAAATGACACAAAAGGATTGAAAATTCAGATTTAATAACTCAGAAATTGTGAATATCTCATTTTGATTTACGTGCAATGTATGTAATTGCATAAAAAATAGAGAGGCGTGATCATTAAAATTGAAAACTTTCTCTCTGTTTTGTTTGAAGTAATGCATTTCACAGGGTATCTCCAACACGAATAGCCCTCCACTTTTGTTTTTTCAAAAATAGAGAGCTGTATCTTTACATTGCTGGAAGCAGCTGATCAACCGTATGTGGTATTTCACTTGTTGAACGGTAATATGCTTCTAAGGACTGTAGAAACTGAATTAAATCAAAGTCTTCAGGGACCTCAATTACACGAATCTTTTCCTTCGGCAATTTATCAATTTTTTCAATGAACAGTTCACGAATATCACTAGGGATTTGATTTCCTTTATGACCACTAGACTTTAAGAGTTCGCGAATTTCAATTTCTAATGCTGTATATGTGTTAATATTTACTCCTTGCTCATAAGCATATTTTCTAAATAGTGATTCCTCTTGATACTGCATGTAATTACGATGGTAAGCATCTATAGTTACAGGTACAGCATATTTCGCATGAAGCAGGTCATGCGCTTTACGGAATAGCTTTTGAACATTTCGTAAAGAGTATATAGCAAAATGAGTACCAAATTTAAAAATGGCCTCTTCTTGATCATGTTTAGGTATATTGTGTGTAATTAAAGGATAAATTCCAGTTTTAGCAGCAGTGTCTAATACACGATATTGAGAAGATTGCTTTAATAATTTACTTAGCGTATAAACAAGCTTTTTCGGATATCCTTCTTGTCGATCAATCATTTCTCGTAAGCCACGAACCACTTGGCGAATTTGACGGTGACAAGAGTGTTTTAAAACGTTAATAAATTGGTTCATATCCTTTGCAAATTCAGCAATATTCATTTCAACTAACAAGTTCTCAATGAATTTAACTTTACGCTTATATGTATCTCGTGGTGTAAATGGATCACGGTATTCTGCTCCTTCTTCTTTCGCACATAAGAAATCAGGATGTACAGATAAATGCAATGTTGTGTATTGCTTTTTATTCCTCTTCCCTTTTTCTAACTTGCAAATTTTAAATAAAGGAGATTCAGTAGCAGAAAGTTTTGTTTCTAATTCCTCAAGTACAGCACGAATCTGATGTGGGTATTTCTTATGTAAGTAACGATACATACCACCAAAGTGTGTTGAGTTTCCTTGTTCATCAACTTTGAATAAAGAACGTTTCAGGGTAGTTTCGCGTTTCTGCTGCATTGCTACATCCATGAATAGTTTCTTAGCTGCAATGGATAACTCAAAGAATTCTTTGGTAAATACTATCGGGCTAATAAATGTATATGCATTTGCTTTATTCGTTTCCTTATTCATGAAATCAGTTAAGGTGATTTTATATTTACCACTGTACTCATTTTCAATTGTAATGATGTTATGGAAACTTAACTTCTTCAAAGCCACATAAAATTGTGAGTGGTGAATATGTGCAAATGCTTCTTTATAATTTTTATAATCTTCCCAAAGCATGTGGATTGATACATGTGAAAGCTCACCATATGTATTACATTTTTTATGAAGAAATAGAAATACTTCTAAATCAGCATTTGTAATACCATATAGCTTATGTTTTCTGCCTTCGTTTTTATCAAATCCACTTACTTTATCTACAATCTTTTTCATTTTCAGTGAAAAAGATGGCTTTGCTTGTTCAACAAATCCCTCTTCATCTGCAATTCGTTCTTCATAGGACATTGAATTCACAATGTCTTCTAGATAAGTATCTTTAAAACTGTAATATTTACCTTCCAAAGCTTCTACTAACTTTTGCCATGATTTAATTGTTACAATTACCGGTGTTGTTGTTTCACCATTCAAACTACGTTTGTTCTTTATAACGAAAGGCTTTGCCATCTTTTTCACCTCCTTTTATTTTAAGTTGCAGTTTTCCCTACAATTAGATATAGAATTTCATTTTTGATTATATCAAATCGAATGCTGGTGAAATTTGTCCCTTTAAGAGGAAAAATAAAAAAATGAAACGTGCCTCAATCCCTTGTGCGACAAGGGGTTTGACGTTTCATGAAAAAAAGTTTGTTGCCACCATAGGTCTATGAAGTTTAGTAAATATGAAACGTAGTATAAATGGTGGTAAATCCTTATAAACCATTGATTTAATAGGGTTCTTAGCTGATTTTATTTTACAGTTGTAGCCATCATATAGCTATAACGTTTCAAGTTTTGGTTGAATGATAATATTTTATTAATACCATATAAACGTTGTTATATAGGGGTTTATCCTTACTTTTACTTAAAAGTTGTAGCCGTCATACCGCTATAAGCGTTTCATTTCATTTCATATTTCTTGCCGTCATATAGCTATAACGTTTCATGTTTTCAAAACAACTTAAATTATATAGAAAACCGCTGTAATCCTTGTTATATATGGATTTTTGTGAGGTTTTATGATGAAAGTTGTAGCCATCATATAGCTATAATGGTTTAATGGAGTTTTCAATCATATTTTATGAAATGGCTTTATATCAACGTTTATCATAAAATTACATAGAATAAAATTTTTTTTAGACGGATAATAATCAGGGCATGCTCGTTTCATTTTTTAAGAGTTGTAGCCATCATATAGCTATAACGTTTCATAAATTACTAAATTGTAGCCACAATAGAGCTATGTCTAATTAAAGATAAAGAGTTGCAGCCATGATAAGGCTATATAATTTCAAGTAAGGGAGTATAGCCACAATAAGGCCGTAGGATTTCAAGTAAGAAGTTTATAGCCATAATGAAGCTGTAGGATTTCAAGTAAAGAGTTATAGCTACAATAAGGCTGTAGGATTTCAAGTAAGAAGTTTATAGCCACAATAAGGCTGTAGGATTTCAAGTAAGAAGTTTATAGCCACAATAAAGCTGTAGGATTCCAAGTAAAGAGTTATAGCCACAATAAGGCTGTAGGATTTCAAGTAAAGAGTTATAGCCACAATAAAGCTGTAGGATTTCAAGTAAAGAGTTATAGCCACAATAAAGCTGTAGGATTCCAAGTAAAGAGTTATAGCCACAATAAGGCTGTAGGATTTCAAGTAAGAAGTTTATAGCCACAATAAAGCTGTAGGATTTCAAGTAAGAAGTTTATAGCCACAATAAAGCTGTAGGATTTCAAGTAAAGAGTTATAGCCACAATAAGGCAGTAAAATAATGTAGCAAGAAAATCAGAGTAAATAGCTAATTTACTTTTAAAAATTGAAACTGTATTGTAAAGTAGTAATTTTACAAATAGAAACAGTTTTATATAATAAAGACAAGCACAGAAGAAATTAAATGATTCCATAATTAGATTGTATAAGAAAGCTGACACCTGTAAGGACTATTCTGATAATATTTCAACTTCAAGGCTATGTAGCCATCATATAGCTATGACGTTTCACATTTTTAAGATTCAAATTATATTTGTAATTAACATTGTTAGGAGGAATTTAAATATGGAGAAAGTATTAGCATTGTTCAGTGATGCCCTCCTACTTGCTGCTCCAATTTATGAAGAAAACAAGCAGTTATGGGCCAAATGGAATAAATACTATAAAGAAGTACAAGAGAATCACGATAAATTAGTAACATCAGCTAATATGTCCCCTTCCTTTTCAACACTTGTTTCTTGGTTAGGTCAGAAACAAGAGCAAGGAATATCGTTGTTGAACATTTATGCCAATCTGGATAAATATAAAATTGAGATTCAAAATGTACTAGATAAGATCATTGAACAAGAATTCGGAGAAAAAGTTGAAGCAGTTGAACCAACTCAAATTTCAATTTTTGAAGATAGTCAGGTAACAGAACATATAGAAGATATATCGGATGATTACTATCCTGTAACCAATGACGCAATGTATTATCAACTACGTGATGGAATAGCAAAAAATCATTTTGAGGAAGATGGAGCAGTAGCAAAACCGGTATTGCCATTAGAAACGAAAAATTCAAGTGGAGTTGCACAACTATCCTCACATAAGGATGAGGACTTGAGACTAGTTAACACAAACGAAGCAGAAAGATGGTCTATATTGGTTGATGGAGTAATTAGTAATATGGATGACCTTACAGCAGATTGTTTGGATACCATTACAATTCAGTGGTTAAATCAAGCTAAATCTCCAGACGAATTCATAGATTTTAGTTATGAAAACGTATTGGAATTGTGCAATATGCCAAAAGCATCTGCAAACGGTGTAGAGTATTATCGCGCAGAAGATAAGATAAAAATAGCACAACGTATAGCAGCTTTAGCCAGTATCTTTATTTATTTGAATGATGATAATGAAGTTGTAGTACTGAACGATCAAGCAGAAACTGGGAAACAATTCGAAGTAAAACGTGAAGTAATCAAAAGGCTATTCGTACTCGATTCTGTAGTGTTATGGAGAGATAAGAATACTAATGAATATATGGGAATAGAATCCTGTAAGATTAAACCAGGTAGTTTCTTATCAGGCTATTTGTATGGCTCTAATAGTACAACTGCTTTATTATCGAAAAAAGCACTAGAGTATAATAGCTATAGACATAAGTTTCATAAACGTTTAATACGTTATTTATCATGGCAGTGGAGAATCCGTCAGCAATACAGTACTTTAAAAAGACCATACTCCATTGGTGGAGAAAAAGGTTTACTATCTGTAATGGGTATCAAAACTACGAATGGACGTCCACATCGAATTCGAGAACAACTAGAAAATGTTTTAATTGACTTAGAAAAAGAAAATGTCATTTCACATTGGGCATATGCAGAAGAATTGGATGAAACAAAGATAGGAGAACGCAATTGGTTTAAGAATTACTTTGAAAAGTTGGGAATCATTATTTTACCTCCAAAAGAATTGATGAATAATATAGATAGTATGGTGAAGAAAAAGACAATAGATACACAAGAGAAGCAAGAGGAGCGTTATATTGCAGATACGGTAAAACAACCTACTGTAGGATCAGAGGATATGATTCGAGAGAAAATTATGAATCAGCATATGAATCAAAATAAAACAATGCGTGAGATAGCAGATGAAATAGGTCTATCCCCTGCTACGCTATCAAGATTCTGTAATAACAAAATGAAGCGTATTTCAAAAAGTGTTAATGAAAAACTAAACAAGTGGTATGAAAGACAAATGATTATAGAATCTATGTAAAGAGAAGCAGATACCTTTAAATGGAGAGGTACCTGCTTCTTTTTAGTTTGTTCATATTCTGCCTGTATTACTCCATAAACGCGCTCGATTGCTCAGTGGTGTTGCTTTAAAATAAAGTTTGTTCAAAAACACTTCACAAACCCGTATTTCATGATAAATAATCAGAATCTATTTTGAAAAAAGATTAATCAAAAAGATTCTGATCTAGTAGATTTAATTTTAGATTTTATAAAAAAGTTTAATCAAACTTACTTGGAATTTTTGGATTGAAGGAAATAAAGCATCGCATCTTTTTTAGAAACATCGTAACTATATTTCAAATCCACAATTTATATTATTTTTTATTTGATTTATCCTTAAAAAGGACGTTGTATGTTTCATCATTTCCACTCAATGTAGCGAAAATAGGAAAAATCCACAAGAATAATGGATCTACGTTGAGTAATCTCGTTCCTGAAAATTGTCTTAATGTATCAGCTGACAGATATTGAGTTTGAAGACAATACGGGCAGTCTTTCCCTTCTCTTTTAAAGAACAATGACCATACCTGCAAAGCGTTCCATCTTTTTTTGCAATTTGTGCAACGCGTCATAAAAACTTCCTCCTTATATATTTATCGTTTAAAACTTATAGTTAGAGT
This sequence comes from Bacillus mycoides, assembly GCF_000832605.1. GTDB lineage: Bacteria > Bacillota > Bacilli > Bacillales > Bacillaceae_G > Bacillus_A > Bacillus_A mycoides. The sequence goes on along the minus strand of NZ_CP009691.1, from coordinate 270,658 downwards.
GTTTCTTTTACAAATAAAGGTCTACTGTTCCTATATGCTGTACAGGGCTTAAATACTTCCTTCTTCAACTATTTTGATTTACCTTTTTTATAAATGGTTAAACTTTTTTCAAAACGGTACGACTTTTTTATAAACAGTTAAACTTTAATTTAAATCCACAAGTGGATACCATGTATATCTTTGTACATAATAAGATTGTTAAACGTTAAAGTCAGGAGGGTTTGTATGCAACATGATAAAAAAGATATAGAAAAGTCTGGTTCTATTATGAAACCAAAATTTGCAGAAACTGATGCGCAAAAAGTGAAACAAGAAATTCAAAATGATGTAAAAGAAGGACAAGGAGCAATGACTTCCCGAGAAGCAGGTGCAATGCGGGATTAAGAAACCACTCCTTACTGTTTTTTTATTTTTCTAGTGAAATTTTAACCAGTAAGGAGCTATTCCTTAATCTGCTTTTGTTTCTTAAAAACTCTTTTTTTACTTTGATATAACGTTTATTTCATGTAAGTATCTCAATTAGAGATAATCTATTTCTCGTCTGACTTTTCCAAAAGGAAGTTTAAATTACTTTGATATAATGAATTCCAAAATTGTCTATTGTAGTCATCATCATTTATTAATATGTTAGTATCAAACTCCGCTAATGTGTTCTTTAATTCATAAAAAGTGTTTATTAGATCATGATTTTTGTAGTGTTCCTGCTCTATTAGTTGAACCCAATACTTTTTAAAATAATTGAAGCAGCAATACATTTTCTCTATAGAAGAATTGACAAAATATCTTTCTACTCTTTCCGTAATTTCATGTTCTAGCTCATATATTTCTCCTGTGGGTTGGTAGATAGTAATTAGATTACCTGAGTCCATATTACTTCCAATAACAAGGTATGATTTAAACTTCTCTAAACTCGCTAAAAACTTTTCTGTATATTCTTTATCCAATATCGATAAAGAAAAATCATTTTGTTTTGTCCATTCCACTACATCTAAAAGAAAACCATTAGAATAGGTGTGAAATTCTACATTGAGACATTCGAATTCATTTTCTTTAATTTGATGATTAAGTAAAAAATGCATACTATCAATGGGCAAATTTAATTTGGCTATTTCCAATGTCATTCCTCCAAACCTTAATATTTAATCCATTTTCTGTTTCTTCACCAACTCAATTAAATTTTAGCATAAAGAAATGGTCTCCTTGGGGAAAGTGGCATATGAAATAATAAAAAGGTATGAGTTTACAACCCACACCTTTTTACCAGTAGAAATATTCGTTATATGCTTAATGTATCAATCATTATCAATGTCACCTTCGATATATTGACTGAGTTTATCCTTAATTGCCGCACTTTCTGGAGTTACTTCTGCTACTTTACGATTGTGAAGACGAGAACCTCCTTCCATTTCATCTAAAGGTAATGTATTTTCATCATCTTGAGAAGCAGTAGCAGTCATTTGTTGTAGCCATTGCATTGTTAAGTTAGATGTTGTATTTTTACCATTGATTTCTGCAGTTCGTTGAATTTCCTGTTCCGGCTGATTGTGAGTTACAGTCGATGTGTAAGCAGGCTCTCTATATTGTGGTGTATGCTTCGTCCTTGACACTTCTATTGGAGTTTCAGTAATAACTGGTGCTTTTTTGTTAAGTTCTATAGGCTCTCTATGTTTACTTGTATCTGATACATTTTCTTTTTGAACATTGATCACTTCATTAATTTCTGCGTGTTCTGTTGTATTAGAAGTAGGAATTGATACTGTAGTGTCCTCCTTTTCTAGTTTAGGTGCAGAGTTTCTTGAGTGATCTTGCACAGGTTGAGTATTTGTTAATTCATCTTCATTGTCAGTATCATCTTCATTATTATAAAAATCGTAAGTATCAGGATTTAACGTTTGTAACCAACCTTCTATTGCAGTAGGCACTGTTTTAGGTGTACTCAATTCCTCAATTACAGTTTCTTCAATATCAACATCTGTATCTGTGACATAATCCTCATATTTAATTTCCACATTTAATGACTCTTCACGAATTTTTAGCCAATAAACAGCTGCTTCTGCATCAACTTGAATTTTAGCTGTTTTAAACTCAGTGGCAGGAACAAAGTTTGCATTTACTTGTATTCCTCCTTGAGGAGCATTATCTTTTACAATTTTAGCAGCACACTGGAATGCTTTTTGAATTAAGATATCATTTTCAGAAAGAATGGGTACTTCTGTTTTCGAATAAGAGTAGGATGTTCTACGTGTACTTTGTGTTTTCGTTTCTGCTGTTACCATATCAATTTCTTGATCACCTTCACGTGCCTCATAAATTGTTTTCGTACCCATTAGCTTACTAAACAATTTAGCGTCTTCATTAGTAACATCACCATAAACAAGTTTGTTACGAAATGTTCCTAACAGGATATCCATGAATCTTGGGCCATGTTCAATTGCTAATTGACTAATTGTTTGTGCAATAACAATTAAAGGTGCTTTATATTTACGTGATTGAGCAGGAAAACTTTTAAATGCTTTATAAATGTAATCCGCAAACTCATCAACTAAAACAGGATGGTATGGAGATACGTTAGGCTTACGACGGAAAACAGCATTCTGCACGGCATATAAACATAATTTACCGAATACATCAGATAGATCAGAAAGTTCCCCTTTCGCTGTATTGATTAAAAGGATACCTCCAAATTCCAAATGCTTCTCAAAATCAAAATTCGATGAACCACATAAAACACGACGGAGCAGAGGTTGAGCAGAAATATCATTTAATGTGTTTCGTAAACCACGAACGAAGGTTTCTTGTTTATCAATAATCTTAGGTTGCCCATAGTATTTCCCTTCAGTATGATAAACAACTTCCCCTCCCCCACGGCCACCAGATATTTCGGGAACATAATTTAAATCAAACCATTCATCTACTTGTTTCATTATGCGCCAATGGTTTCGTTCATCTCTATCTGGAATAGCTTCAATATCATTTGGAAGTCGTTCTTTTAATTTGAGATGCATCTCAAAAACGAGATTAGCATCATTATACATATCAATTAAATGTTCAAATCTAGCTTCAAATTTTGAATCATGCAGTTTTAACAAGTAAATATGTTGTTTAAGATGGGAACGCTCAGATTGAACGAAGAAAGGATTTCCTGCTCCATTATCAGAGAGCCCCGTTAATACTGAACATAACATCTCAGCAACTTTATCAACTGGACCACGTACGAAATTTATTGAAGGGGTATCAGGATTTGTTGGATCTAAATAGAAAATAACACTATCGGGAATCTTGTGTGCCAATACCAAGTTATATACCTTTTCGCAGAAGTCATTAGATGGCTCGATAACTGTAAGACCATTTACCTGCGTTCCTTTTACATCCTCTGAATGATAATCTTTTCTTGCATATAAGGTTTTAAAGTTATTAATCATTGAAGCCATATAGTCAAGAATTTGATTAGCAATTGGTAAACCTAGTGCAGCTGATTTACCTGTACCAATGTTACCGATGATCATTATATTAAGTGTTAAAGACTTGCCCTGTATTACTGCCATTTCCCGTGTAGCACTGTTAGGACCAAGAAAGATATCGGGTTCTGGCAATTTTGATGGATTTTTTTCAGTGAAAAATCTGTGTAATGAAGTAGCAAGTTTTCGTTGACGATCATCATTCAAAAAGGAAAGCATCCAACCAGGTATTTTAAATACGTATTCCCATTTTCCGAATTCATCTAAAAGCTCTTTTTTATGTTCATAAAAAATCTTAAAGAGCCATAAGAGTACGAGAATAATAATAATTACAGGTATAGCAAATACAAGGTGCATGATATTACTAAAATTTGAAAGTATAGTATCCTCTAATCCTTTGTCATTTAGTGAAACTTCCCCAGCTTTTGAATTTAAGAATGGTATGAATATCTTAGCTAATGGAACACTAAACGCCCATAAGTACTGGGCAACAATTCCGATTAACATCATTGAGAAAATAAACCATCTACGTTTTATCTCCTGATATGTCTTAACCTTAGTTGAAAGCTGCCAAGTATAAATTAATATCCAAAAGCTAAAAAATGTTTCAATGTAATAATGAGTATCGAACGGATTACCAAAGATACTTAAGGTAGGTAATGGAGCTCCCATTTGAAATGACCAGAAAGAAGCGTACTTATATATCCCTCTTAAAGAAAAATACCAAGCTAGTAGCAGTAGTAATGTAATAACGTAGTATGATGAGCGAGCTGCTAATCGATATTTCCAACTTTTTGTAATGTCGATTGTGACTGTATAGGATTTTTGTTTGCTCTTTCCCGATTTTGGACCCTCCCCATTACCTGGTGTTGTATTGAGTTCAGTATTCTTTTGAACTGCATTCTCCAAATTCTTGTTTCACCCTCTCTTTTAACGAATAAAAAACAGCGGTGAAATTAAGCAATTCAGCAGAAGTAGCCAATAAAATATGCTCTGGTGCTATGGAATTGTGATACAAGTCAGTAAAAATGGCCTGCTGCCCATGCTCTAATTCATCCGCTACATATATCCCCATTAGCTTAATTGGGTTTAGTGTTCGTTGTTGATTTTGCATGGCCAACAATCCTGATAATTGTTGTAATTTAAAGTGTGTGTTAACCTCCCCTACCTTAAGTATTGTTAATATACATAATATTTCTAAGTAATCTAAAGATTTTTTTTCTTCATCAGATGATTTTTTTCGTAATACCAAAATGTCATCTGTAAGCTCAAGTAGTTTAGAATGCTGAATCCCTTTCGCTTGAATTTCATTTTTATTAGATATCCACTCTACCGAATAAGGGAAAGAAGAATTTATATTTAAGCGTTCAGTGATTTTTTTGAGCAGATGACCTTTGCTTAAACTATTAATTTCGCGAATTTCTTGAAGAATATTATTTATTACAAGTGCCGATCCACCCATATTACATACGTAAACATTTAGGTTATTCACTACACTTAAACGTGGTATATTGCTGAAAGATTTTTTTAAATTTGTTACACGTGTAGTCCTTTTTTTGTAAGTAGAAATTGTGTGATAGGAGTCATCAATCACTGAAAATAACACGTAAAACTGTTTAGATGGGTTAGCAGCAGCGATATCGAGATATTTTTTTAGTTTATTTTCTAAAAATGGAATGTTTTCTGATCCTGTATCAACTTCAATATTGATAATAGAATCGTTACAAGTAATAACCCAATCAGGAATTATTAAAGGGTTTCCCTTTGAGTCTGGATAAAACTCTTTAGATGGACGAAATGAATAAACGAGTTGAGGTAAATCTGGTTGGAAGGAAAAGGGTTGAAGTTCTGGTTGAAACATTTCGCGATACTCTTCATCTTCGTATAAAAAGTAAACATCATTTGAATCGGAATACATTAGGTTGGGCAAATGTAAGTTTTGCTTTACAATTGAGTTTAGCGGAAAAAGATAATCTCCATTACCACCTACAATTGCACCGGTATGTTCATTTTGGGATTCTGCTTCAAGTAGATTTAGCACAAATTGTGTAATAGCTATATTGTGTTCGTAGTGCCTTTTGGTAACAAACGAGGTACTGCAATCAGTAATTAATTTTAAACGATATAATATTTCTGCTCCTTTAGAAGCGATAGAAACGAAATCCAATGTAAAGCCGCGCTTTTTTCTCACACTTATATTTTCTTTTTTTATTAATTTCATTTTTGCCCACTTAGTTAACTTGGATGAAAATGTTGTTCGACTTATAGGCTCCCCACTTATCAATTCATAAAATTTTCGTAATTGAATTTGAGATACTGTTCGTTGTTCATATAAAAACAAAACTGTAAAAATGTCAGAACGATTAAAATAAACTCCACGATCATTTTCTCCGACGATATATTTAACGGCATGATCAAATGATTTTTTCAATTTTAAACACTCCCTTGATATGGAAAAAATATACGGAAACTCGCATAAAATCGAGTGCAATTATCATGAAATAAAAGTAATTAATGTTGGATAAATTAAGCAGTTTAGTACATAAAAATGATTAATGTATATTTTAACTGAAATTTGCAAAAAAGCAACCCATTATCCCCTATGAACTCTTGGTTTAAAAACACATATTATTTCGTCAGGTGTAAGTAATAAACTTCAATGTTATCAAGTAGAAATTTGTTATTAGAGTTCGTCATATGTACTTCGACATAGATAAGAGAACATATGACGAACTCTAATGATGAAAAAAGGGTTCGTCATATGTATTCCGTCATATATGTGTAGAGTATCAAAAATAGATAGAATGTACAGTGAATATACTTTTGCATAGATGAAACTAGGTATTAAACAGAATTGCATTTAATTCTGTAGAGGTATTTGTTTATTCAGAAGGAAAAATTACATCATAAAAGAAATAAGTAAATAAACATAAGAAAATAAATGAAAATTATGTATATTTCATATTTTGCATGTTACAATCTGATTTAAGGGGTGAAAAAATGCGGAATTGGAACACAGAATATGGGTTAATAAAAAAGATAATACAAAGTGAATTTGAAACGGACCTTCTTTATACCAAAGTAATCACCACATTATCTAACGAACATGAGATAATCCCAATAAAGTTTGCAGCTCTAGATCCTTATAAAACGTATAATACCGCACAAGTCAGTAGAATTTTGAGGATAAAATCTAATCAATTAAGGTATTTAATCAACAAATACGGTGAATACATCCAATTAATAAAAAAAAGAGCTAAATATTCTATTTCATTTAAATCTTTATACAGGATTTATTTAGTAAACCTATGTTTAACAAAGAAATTAATTAGTTTAGCTGAGTTTAGCAGCATTATGACTTCACATGTTAGTTATAGCGATTATATTGATATGAAATTGACAAGTTATACTGACAAGTTTGTAGAACTTAACTATAAAACTAGCCAATTGAATGAAAATGAATCACAATTTTATGTGTTATTCCTGCAAATATCAGAAATAACTACGGAATTAATAAAAGAAATAACTAAATATAATATGACATTAACATCCCCTTTCCTTTCTGTTGACAACAGAGAGAGAAATGAGTTGGTAAATAAGAAACGGGATCATGAAGTTCTTTTCAATAAACTAAGTGTTTTATATAAAACTTTATAGTTAGAAGAGTAATACTTTATTAAGTATTACTCTTTTTTTATAGACTTATTTATACACTGTACATATAAGACTTATAAGTAAGACGTATAAAAATTTGTGATGATGTTATATTGACATGAAATTAATATAAAAGCACATAAAACCTTCATTTATAGGTGTTTTTATATAAGTCTTATATATAGTATGTACATGTAGGTTGTACAAGTGTAATAGAGATGCTAATAGCATCATATTTTAGGTGTATCATATGTTGAAAATATAAATCAAGATAGAGTTCTACATAAATACTGTCATTTTATTAAGTATCCGATAGTTATTGTTAGTTATATGAAATCTGATATTAACATGTTTTGTTTACTGCGCATATAAACGACTTACATATACGTCTTATATGTAAAGTGTTGATATGTCGGAGGTTAATTGGATTTTATTAAATGAAAATCATATATAAGTCTTGTATATAATGACCTTATATAAGACTTATATATAATGACTTGATATACGTCTTATAATGATGTAATATATTTTTAGGAATAATTAACCAACGTTTTAAGGGGGGGACAACTTGAACGAGGTATTAAGTGAAAAATATAAACAGAACAAATTTACTCATGAAGTTGTAGAAATGTTCGCAGACATTATTGAAGAAGACGAAATACTGTACAATGTATTTCATTACATAGGATCTCAAGTAAACAAACAATACCAAGAGACAAAGTATATGAGAGGTATTTCAATAAATGAGATAGTAGAAAATGTTGTTATTGATAGGAGAGTAAAGAAACCTAAGGGAAAATCTTATTCGCTAGAAATTGAAAGAACAAATATTTCAAGAAGGTCAGCAGAGGGAAGTGTTGGCACTTTAGCTTCTATGTCATTAATAACAGAAAAGATTATGCATCCATATAAGTTCCTGATTTCAACTATAAGAGGACAACAAATTTTAATTGAATTAGAGAGACGTAAAAATAATAAAGGAGAGATGTAAAATGGCAAAAAACTTTCTAAAAAATGAAGTCGCGGTAAAAATGACTATGGTTGGTTTTGGGCAAGCTGGTACTAGAATGGTAGATAAGTTTGCTGAGTATAAGCATACAGATGGTACAGCAGTATATAATTGTCTTGCATTAAATAGTAATGACGGAGATTTAGCTGAACTGAAGCATGTTCCAAAAAGCAATCAGGTTTCACTAAAATTAGGTGGTTTAGGTAAGAATCCTGAGCGTGCTGTAAAGGTTTTAGAATCTAATGATGATGCTAAAGATAAATTAAAGGAATTTATTACAGAACGTGTAAGACCATCTGATGAATTAGTGTTATTTTTTGCTGGTTTAGGCGGTGGAACAGGTACATCTACAATTATTAAAGCAATTGAAGAATTCTCTGCTTTTCATAATAAGCCTGTTATCGCGGAAGAACTAAAAAGTATGGCAATGAAAATTCCTAGAGAAGAACTAATAGCAAATCAACAAAAGTATGCAAGAATTGCTTTCAATAATGCAATTGAACGTAAAGATTTCATTAAAATGGGTATTGTGGTTACACTTCCAGTTAGAGCAGATGGACCTGATGTACTGAGACAAGTAAATAAGTTTTCACAAGAAATTTGGAAGCTAGCAAATGATCCGGCTAAAGGCGTAGCATTTGTTGTGTTTGCAGATAATCAACATTTTTATGATGAGTTTAAAGGATTAAATGAAAATGAGAAAAAAGGTATTGCAAACTCACGGGACTATGCAAACCAGCGCATTGGAGATATTATTCATGAGTTAAACACAGCTGCAAACGGCTCAGGAACATCTGTAATTTTAGATTCCCAAGACTTTAAACGAATTCTTCTAGAAAGAAGAGGCTGCTTAGTAATTAATAAGGTTTCACGTAACATGAATCAAATTGAAAATAGTAAAGAAATTGTAGATATGTTCTCAGAATCATTGAAAGGAAGCTCATTCCACCATCCAATTGATCTAATGAAGACAAATGAAAATGGAGATTTAGAGGCATCAAAAGTTCATCATTTTGGTATGTTGGCAATTTTAGATGAACAAAAGAACATTGATGATTCATTTATGGATGACGCTAAGGTAGAAGTTACAAACAAACTACCAATCAATGGAACTGTTTTTAATGGATATCTAGTTAGTAAGAATGACTTTATGGGCAGTGTGTATACATTCTATAAAACAGATGCACTACCATCTCGCTTATCTAAAGGATTAGTCGAAGAATACAATGAATTTAAAGAAAAACAAAACCAAATACAATATAAAAAGTCTCAAATTACAACTATTGAAGAACAAGATTCAGATGATGATTTCAACATTAATTTTGGTGATTACTTTGAAATAGAACCAGCTAAAGATGAAGAACAGAATGCACCAAATGATGAAGAATTAGCTGCATTTATGGATCCAGATAAAATGTTTGGAGCAAAATAAAAAATAAGCCTGGAATTTTCCAGGCTTATTTTTCTGTTTTCATTACATTTTTCATGTATTCAATCATGTTCTCATCAATATAGTTTTCTATGAAAAGTTGTTTTCTCGCAAGATCTTCCTCTTTTTTAAACCAGCCAACTTTTTTAATACGAGTTTCTTCTGGTTGTGCGCTCCACTCTCTTTCAGCTTGTTTTCTTAACTCTGTACGCGCTCTATGTTGAATTATCATATTATCTAGTCTTTCTTGTCTTTGACGCTCTTTTACCATTTCAGGGTCTTCTGGTTCAGGTAGCACCGCACGTATAGCATCTTCAAACTTTCCTTGATACTCTAATTCAATGTTTTGTAAATGTATTTGAATCTTTTGCTCGACTATTTTTTCAATAGTCGCTGCAGCTTCCTGCATGTTTAATTGAGTTGAGACTTCACTGGTTTGATTTTCTGGAGAAACTGGTCTTAGTTCAAATTGATGTGGTAAAAGCTCAATAATTGCATCTAGCGACCACTTTTCATCCCTCTTTAGCTTGATAAATAAAGCTATGTCTAAATCCAGTGTGTTATATAGCTTTTCATTTGTATTATTGGTTCTTAATGTTCCGTGTAACCCCTTTTCCTCTAGGGTATTGAACCAATTGTACACAGTGTTATGATGTCGGCCTACTAGTTTTGAAAACTCTGTTATTCGCCAAGCTTTTTCAAAAGCATCTTCATGACTAGAGTTTGTATTATTTGACTCCATATGTTCATTTGTATTTTTGTTATCTTGTTCAATCATCGTTATACCTCCTTGAAATATAATGGCCACAGTAAAATGGAATTAACATATAAAGTGAGATTAACATGTTAAGTGTTTTTTCGATAATATAAACCCGAATACCTTTACCGACTGACATTCACATGAAATATATCATTAATATGTAAAGTGTCACTTGTTAACATGAAGTTGATAAATAAAGGATTTGGAATTAACTATTGTTAATATCTTGTTAATAATTCGTTAGTTGTTAATGATTATTGTTGCTATGAAGTTAACAACTTAGTCTACAATATATTAATGATAAGAAAATATTAGTGATTTGTAAATAAATTATGAGGATATAGTATTAAACTAAAAGACTTAAAAGCTAAAAAGTATGTATAAATGTAAAGCGAAAAGCCAATACTAATAATAAATAAAGGCCTATATTTATTATAATTTATGATACTCGGTAGTAGAAAGCTAAGAACTGTATAGTTAATTGGTTTCAGCAGGTCTTTAGAATGCACATGAAGGTTATTATAGGTTATTGAATTACTTTTAATACGGTTTAATATAAACTCACTTTTTCTAGGGGGCACCACCCTTTACAAGTGATCTCTATATAATCAAAATTGATTCATACAATTGTTACTTTTAAATCGAAAGTAATAAAAAGCGATTTATTGTTTTTGCCTACTATCAAAATGCTTTTAAGAATGATATCTTCTCAGGTTTATTCAGTAAAATTTGCTATAGAAAAAAGCCTTTTAATAGATGTAGAACCTAAAACTCTATTTGTATGTATCTTCTCAACTTTAGAATCAATAATTGTTAATGTCATGTTAATACGTATTGGTGATAGATTATATGACGCTATCATTAATTGATAACTTGCCCTATTAACATGTCAATCTCAGGTTATATATCAATGATAAATAAAGAAAAAACTATTAATTTTTGTGTGTTACTAATAAGAAACTATCAATTGTATGGAATTCTTGTTGGTTTCTAGCTACAATTAGAGTTCTTTTAGGGTGTTTTTTTTATTTTATTTTTCAATAGAAATCTATGGTGGTAGATAAATTTTTAACTAATGCGGATCTTGAAAACCCGAAAGCTACTTCTATGACCGTTTCAACTATTTAATTGTTAATGTCATATTGATGTTAAATACGAATTATCGATATGACATTAACAATACAAATGGCATTTCTCTCTACGTTTGACTTTTAGACTATATGTCAATGATAAACAAGGTGTGAAAACCATTGAATTGCTGTTGTCATTTATTATTGCGATTAAATTTCAACTATTTTTTGATAGTGTGAAAACATCTTCTTGGATAGATCATCACTAGATTCGCTTCGAGCAAACGGCCACAGAAGAAAATTTTCATCAATATAGATTTTGAAATCTCGAAAGCCATAAATACTTCTCCTTTTTTGACACCTTATTGTTAATGTTATATCAATATCAATTAGAATAATATTGATAACAAAAGAAAACAATCACTTAACATGTCAATCTCAGATTACATATCAATGATAAATAAAGGGGGAAACTGTTGTGGTAGATAAATTTATAATTAATGCAGATTTCAAAGACCCAAGACCTGAATTAATGCGTAGTTCAACTACTTAATTGTTAATGTTATATTAATGTTAAATGCAAATTGTTGATATGAGATTAACAATACAGACAGTAGTCCTTTATATGTGTTGTTTTTTAACTATATGTAAGTGATAAATAATGGGTAAAAATCATTGAATTGCTGTCATCATTTATTACTTGATTAAATCTTTAACTATGTTTTGATAGTGTCGAAGCATTTTTTAGGATAGATCGTTACTAGATTCACTTCAAGAAAACTACCACAGAAGAAAATTTTCAGCCGATATAAATTTTGGAATCTTGAAAGTTATAAACATTTCTTCTTTTTCGACACCGAATTGTTAATGTTATGTCAATCTTAATCAGAATGATATTGATAACAAGAGAAAATAATCACTTAACATGTTAATCTCGGTTAACATGTTAATAACAAATGAGGGATTGAAAATCAGTTATCTTTTCATTGGTATCAACATGAGATTGATAGTTTCATGTTGTTTCTTTTTTATATCTTACTAGCATTGAAAATGTTTCAATGCTAGTTTATTAATTAACATACTTCCGTACAATCCGTTGCAATAAGCTAATGTTCAACTAATATAGATCTTGAGGTATAGATAGGCACAAATATTTTTGATAAGTGTCTGCTTGTTGATGTTAATCGATGGATACTAGTGATAAAGTTGGTGCACTTCAGCTGATATGTTAATCTCAGTTGATATGTCAATGTTAAATGCGGGCGAGATGTATTGATTTTCTGTTGGTATCAACATGAAATTGATAATTATATGACTGTTTTATAGTCTTTGTTCTAAATTGTTTTTAAGTAGGACTAAATAATTTTGATTAAAATATAATGTTATGACATTTGTTTGCAAGTAATGTATTATGGTTAACAAGAATGCGCTTAATAGCGCAATTAATTGATTAGTAGAAAGTATACTGTACCCTAAAAAGCCAGCAAAGAAACATTAGTGAACCGTTTATAAGGGGATTCTGGTTCTGGTGCAAAAATCGCAAGACTCTTGCAAGTAATCTCCTAAACTTGGACATACTGATAGTATGACTCTAAAAAAGGTGCGTGATCAGTATGGAAAAAGAAAATTTATTTAAATGGAAGCATTATCAGCCTGAACTCATCTTATTAACAGTAAGGTGGTACCTACGGTACAATTTGAGCTTCCGTAACCTGGTGGAAATGATGGAGGAAAGAGGATTATCAATTGCTCACACAACAATTATGCGCTGGGTTCATCAATATGGACCTCAATTAGAAGAGAAAGTACGACATCATCTTAAATCAACAAATGACTCGTGGAGAGTCGATGAAACCTATATTCAAGTAAAAGGTCAATGGATGTATTTATATCGTGCAGTTGATTCAGAGGGTTATACAATTGATTTTTATCTAAGTAAATCAAGAGATAAACAAGCAGCCAAGCGTTTTTTCAAGAAAGCCTTGGCTTTTTCGTATGTTTCTAAACCTCGCGTGATAACAGTGGATAAGAACCCTGCTTATCCTGTAGCGATTCAAGAGTTGAAAGAAGAGAAACATATGCCTGAAGGCATGCAACTAAGGCAAGCTAAATATCTCAATAATATAGTGGAACAAGACCACCGGTTTATTAAAAGGCGAGTTCGTTCTATGTTAGGGTTAAAGTCGTTTAAAACAGCAATTTCTATATTGAGTGGTGTTGAAGCCATGCATATGATGAAAAAAGGACAACTTGTTTTACTGGACAAGTCTGTCCAAAATCAAAAACAATTTATTCATAAACTGTTTGGTTTAGCTTCATAGGCTAGAAATGTAGAGGAAATTGCTACTCTAGGTTTCTAACTAATATTTTTGCACCAGAACCATTTAGCTATATTAAAAGAAAAAATTAAAGATACATATCCTAATGTAAAATCTACGGACATTGAGCTTGAAGGTGATACACCTTTCCTTCATGTCGATGATCCAGCTTATATTGGAGAATTTACTGTATACGGAAAAGTTATAGGTACAAAATTAAATGAAACATCGAGAGAAAATACAGTTGCAGTTTTAAAAGTTTCGTATTGGGATATACCTATGATTCGATACTTGTTTTATGAAGACTCTGTCGTAAGGCTATCACTTATAATTTTGTTACCTATATTTTTTGTTGCACTTTGCATCCTTTGTTTATGTACTAAGAAAAGTAACCGCTCGTAATAGGCGGTCTTTTTACGTTTACACATAGAATTAGGGGATGCATAATATCTTCAAGGTTAAGTAAAACATATAAAGATTGCTTTTTTACTGTTCCACCCCAAAAAATTCTGAATATTGTTTTTTTCCTGTTCAAACAAATTTATTATCTCTGTATAAATTCATAGATTCAAATGTTTAGGAGACTAGATAAATTTGTGATATATTTTTAAAGTAGTGCACAAGTGCAAAATCACAAAAAAGATCACCTGTTAAATTTTATAGGTGGTCTTTTAATGTTTATTAAATAATCTTTTGATTGAAATGGTGCAGAGGTTTTTTACTTATTTTCAATAGATAAAACTACATGAAAATAAGTAAAAAAGTGGAGAATTATTTGTCTAAATATATAGAATTTTTAACAAAAATTCATAATTATGTTATATAATGATGTTAACAAACCATATTTTAGGCATTACCCCCGATTGTGCAGAATAAATATTTTTTTGATGAGCTAAAGTATTTGGCTAAAAGAACTTGTAGCGGGGCCTGCTACAAGTTCTTTTATTTTTTCAGTAAAGGAAAATAAGAAAAAAGGAGGGAATACAAGTATGACAAGAAATTTAAAGAAAGCAGCACTTAATTCGTTAGATGGTAAATGGGGGGTAGGTATAGGAGTATCAGCGTTAAACTATTTTGTACCTACTCTTAGTGCATCAGCAATCGCGACATTCATGTATTTAATAGTTGGCCTGTTTATTGGGGTAATTGGTTTGGATGTAATCTTTGTTTATTCAATTAGTGGGCAACCCCAAGTAGACCCTACTGCACTAGTTTTACTTATTCTAAGTTATATTTTTTTAGGACTTATTTGTTTCTTAATTTACAGTTCCATACAAGGCATCTTTAATTATGGATATTCTGCTTTCACCTTACATTTAGGGAAAAATGAAGAAGCTAAAGTGGACGATGTATTTCTAGGGTTTAAGAAAAGCAATTTGTTTAGATCAATAAAATTGGGCCTGTTGCAAGCTGTTTTTCTTTTTTTATGGAGCCTATTATTTATTGTTCCAGGTATTATTAAATATTTTTCTTATTCCATGTCGTATTACATATTAGTAGAGAATCCTGATTATACAGCAAGTGAAGCATTGAGAGAAAGTAAAAGAATAATGAAAGGACAAAAGCTAAAGTTATTTGTTCTTTGGTTATCATTTATTGGTTGGTTTTTATTAGCCGCATTTATAGGGATGTTTACATTTAATCTATCATTTATTTTCATTTCTCCCTATTACAATACAACTGTCTCACATTTTTACTTAGATTTAATTAAAAAACAGGATTTTGGAGAAGCGAAGGTAAGTATATAAATAGGAAGTAAGTATGTAGAAGGTTAAAATATATACTTTCTTGATAGTGGATATGCATTTAAGTATATCCACTTTTAATATTATATTAAAAAATGGATATATCACGTTTATTATGATTTGAGCAAGGGTACTGCAAACATGTTGCAAATACATTTATGGACTCCGCTAATAGAATAGCAAGTCATAAGATTGATGTATCTGCTGCAGCCATCAATGTTGGAAATATTGATTTAAGTAATGCCCTACGTGATTTAGGTGGTGACCCATCTAGAATATATGACCGCAAGAATGACGGAGATTTATCATTCGTATTGGGTATGACGCCTATAGTTGGCACAGGAATAGAAATTGGACAACTCATCAAAGGTGAAAACTTAGTAACAGGTCAAAAATACGGTCCAGAAGATTATGAATGGGGCACATTGTCGGTCGTATCCGGTGGTACATCCCGAGTAGTCGGAAAAATCGTTGGAAAAATTGGTGACCTAGAAAAGAAAGGAAAGGCTATTGAAAATGCAACAAAAGGAACTTCAGGTATTGGATGGAGTATGCCAAGAGGTGGAGGAGTAATCAATGGTCGAAAGTATACTGAGTATGCTTTAGAAAGAATGGCTCCAGATACTCTTGAAATAAGAGCGGAGCTTAATTCAAGAGCTAAGGAAATGGCTGCTAAAAAGGGATATAAACTAGGTTCTGCGGAATATAACGAGCTATTTTCTAAAATTGACCCTCGTGGTATGACACCTAATGTAGTTGAAGATATTATCAAAACGGGTTCTCGTGCTCCAGCTGATACGCCTGGCACATGGAAATATAGTAGAGCAGAAGGTTATGTTATACTTAATGATAACGGGGATGTTATTACTGCTGTTCCCGCAAAGAAAAAATAAAAAAATTTTTTTACGGTGCAGAAGGTTGGTTATAAACATTGGATATTAAATATGATGAATACGAACTATTAGAGTTATTCGAGAGTGAACCAGAAGACTTTTTGATTGAAGGTGCAGGTGTGTATCTTTATCGTAAAATGGATCACTTAGGATTTAAATTAGTAATGATTATGTCAGTTTATGAGAATACAATTAAATTAAGTCTTTCTTATAATGAAGGATGTGTATTTGACGTTAATATGGAATTTGTTGAACGAGTCTATACTCGCAATGATACACTCCATATCCAGTGCTCTGAAGAGAAAAAAGCAATTGAAGTAAGATTCAAACCACATTTTGCAATTAATATTAGAGAATTCTAATCAAAAAATCGTAGGAATTATCATTTCCTATGATTTTTATTATTGAATACTTTTCCAGAGTGGCCCCTCATACCTCGAATCGTTTCCGTACCCCTGGGCCTTATCCTAAAGGTGGTGAAGGGTTTACTGTTTCTTATGTACCCTGATCCTCAAAACTTAAATGAGGGGATTTACAGAAATTCATTCGAAGTTTTCTCGATGTGTTTGTATTATTTTTAAATTATAATGTAAGTAATTCTTTTTATTATTACATGTTTGTTTTTTCCTGTTGCAGAATCCTTATTATAAGGATTCTTTTTTTGTATCAAAAATCTACAAAAAAAAGATAAGATCGGGAACACAATCTTATCTTTAGCACAAGGAGTAAACAAAAGGGATAACCATCATATTTTTATAATACCTAAGTTTTTATTAATTTTGAATATTAAAACCATAATTGATAAGTATATCTATATTGAGAAATTTATTACAAATTTAGCTATAAATGACTCAAGAATCGAAAGTAAACTTTTACCCATTAGTTTACATTCAAATCTCCTTATTCATTGACTTCAAACCAAATCCTCTGATATCCTCAAAATTCACAACAAAAGTATACATTCAAAATACTATAAACAAAGAGGACAAGAAATCTGTAAACAAAAAGATCTCATTAATATAAAAAAGAATACCACCTTTAAAGGCGGTATTCTTTTTTATATTTTCATCTAAGCAACTAAATAATTAAATGCCATATATATAGTTAAAAATTCACCTGATACTAATTCAAGACCAATAATTATATATGAAACATTTAAATTAAAATCTCTTATGCTTCTATATATAAACATAATCCCTAATAAGAAGAATGTAACATATAAATATTGACCGATACTAAAAGTTAAAGTACTCGATAGTAAAAATTAAAATTATAAACAGTTTGTCTATTGTTTTATAATTAATTATTTTTTATCCAACAAATGGTTGCATAAATTCCCTCCTAACATTATTTTTCCGAATTATGGATATTATAAGG
Source organism: Bacillus mycoides (assembly GCF_000832605.1). Lineage (GTDB taxonomy): Bacteria > Bacillota > Bacilli > Bacillales > Bacillaceae_G > Bacillus_A > Bacillus_A mycoides. The sequence goes on along the minus strand of NZ_CP009691.1, from coordinate 252,945 downwards.
GCTATTATATCATGAATTTTCTGTTTTTTTATGTTATAAATAAGCTGTTTATATAAGTTTACATAACGCCACTTATGGGTAGGAGAACGTTACAGGCATAATTACACATAAAGAAAAAGAATCCCTTATGATTTCTGGGATTCTTTTTCTTGTTTAAAGTTTCTTCAGACAAATGATCTGCACATCAATTTATTTTTGATATACAGATCATTTGTCTGATAATTTTTATAAATAATTGCGGAGTAATAAACTTACATAAATGCTTTTAAAAGTTCTTGAACTAATGGAATTGCTCCACCTACGAATTTTAAAACTGCCATTGCGATTGCCATATTATTTCCTCCTCTTTATATGATGTAGTAAATCTTATACTCTCATTATATTAAGTGTATTAACTTACATCAATACATTTTAATATGCAATATTTCATCTTAAAATCATGTTTTATACTGTTATAATAGAATAGGTAAATTCTACAGCATTTTTCGATATACTAAATGGCTAATGAACATAAAAAAGGAAGAGAATTTTAAAAATTCTCTTCCTTTTTTATGTGTTCATAGACAGTACTGTTGGTTTGAAAAAAGATGCGATGTTTATAATAAAGTCGCGACGTTTTGAAAAAAGTTTTATTGCGGATTTATAAAAAAGTTGTTGTTAAAGATGGTGTGAATTGGAATTTCACTCCATCTTTTCTTTTTAATTTTGTATAATTAAAATAATGATATTTATATATTTTTATTAAATAATCAAGCAGGAGGAATAAATAATATGTTAGATACATTAATAAATCATTTTAAAGATGTAAATTTAGTATGTTCACAATGTGGTAAAACAATTGAACGTGGTGAACGATTTGCAGTTTCTTTAGTATTATCCGAAGACAAAAATATGCCTGTTGGAAAATTAGATAAAGTATTAGCTAAGATAGCAAACGAAATTTTATGTAGTAAATGTAGATAATACTGAACAGGGAGCTAATCTTCACTATTTGCTTGCCAAAATTATCAAACTTAATAACAAAATGTCGATTTGAAATAAAGTCGCGACGTTTTAAATAATGTTGCGATGTTCTAAAGTTTGTTTAGATCCTGTTTTACAGAATCTTTTTTATTTAACTAAAGGAGCAGTTTAGTAGCAAAAGTATTTTACAATAATTACATCGAATTTATTAGGTAAAGTATAGGGCATTATTGTAATTTATTTTAAGGAGAGAAAATAATTGAACCTAGGTAATCCAATATCTATAGGGAATACAGCAAAGATATATCTTTGTGATAATAAAATTGTGAAAGTGTTTAAAAAACATTTTCACAATACAGAATCTTTATATGAGGCAAAGAAAAAATAACAATATCTATTATTAATATTCTTGTCTTAGGTTTTTAGTAAAAAAACAGATAAAAAAGAATAAATATAAAGTGTGAATAGGGATGTAGTAAAAATGACAATGATAAAATTTAATTCTTATCATCAAAAAGTAGAAATTAAAAGGAATTTAGAACTTATTAACTTAGAACATGAAAAAATTAGAGAATATGTAAATTTTGATATATTTTCTTTTGAACAATTAGATGAATTTCAAGTAGGATATAGCATTGACACTGATGGAAACTCCCTTGTAACCGATGAGGAAGATACTTGGGATGCAAATTGGATTGTTATTGCTTATGAAACTATGTGTGGAAATCCAATTATTATTGATTTAAATGAGGATGGATACCCTATATCTTCATTAATGCACGGAATGGACAGTTGGGGTGTTGGCGGTTTCCTTGCAGATTCTATGGACTCATTTATCAATTTTATAAAAGATATAGGTAATTTTCTTACTGAGAAACAAGTGTTAGAAGGAAAAAGAATTATACAAAATAGAGAATTAAAAACATTGCTAAATAAGTTTTTGGAAAAAAATAAATTTGCTGATTTTGAAATATGGCACTCTTTATTGAGTCCATTATTTGATATTGCAGAAGAATACGAGCAAACATTGGAGACAAAAGTAATAAAGATGAAGAAAGAAGGAAAAAGAATATCGGAAATTGCCCACCTGCTTAATATAAAACCTAAAGAAGTGTATGAGTATATTAAGAAAGTTTAATAGAAACTATTCACTTTTTAGAGATCAATCGGGCGCGATTATGGAGCAATACAGGCAGAAAATGATCAAACTTTTTTATAAAGCCGAAACAAATTTCAAGGCTACACAAAAACATGTGATTTCCGGCAAAGTTATGTTTCCTTTAGCGGTTGTAGCTTTGAAAAAAGATTAATTGTTTATAAAAAAAGTTGTACCGTTTCATTTCCTTTTTATTTCGCTCTTTATGTGATATATTTATCACATAAAGAGCGAAATATATCACAAGGGAGATCTTATATGAAGAACAAATTAGCTTACTTAGGGTTTATTGGTTTTTTAGGGTTTTTGGCACCTTTCTCATTCTTTAGTGAAAATTCGTTTTCGCCTTACTACTATTTCCTTTTCTTTTTCTTCTTTTTATACGCAAAAGTTATACCAGATGAGCTTTTTATGCTGCATGTTCGCATGGCCGCTACAAGGGCATTTTTTGTAACACTAGTATCTGGTAGTATACTACTCTTAAGTGTTTCTATTTTTGAAAATGTACATGTAATTCGTTTATTTGTTGCACTTTCAACTTTAATACCGTTAGGAACTTTTCTAATTAATTTAGAAATATTTGAACGTAGAGAAAAGAAAGGGATGCAGGATGACGCTGATTACTCGGATGAAAGAATATAGGGTAAAGTTAAATATGTCCCAAGAAGATTTAGCTAATAAGGTTGGAGTTAGAAGAGAAACAATTGGTAATCTCGAAAACGGAAAATATAACCCTTCATTAAAATTGGCTTACGATATTGCACAAGTTTTAAAAGCACCCATTGAAGTGTTATTTTGGTTTGAAGACTAGTTTAATTCTAGTACAAGTAAGTAAACTTTTGTAATAGATATGTCCATGAGTTTTGATCCATCTTTTTTATAAAAACTAAATCAGTCCTTATAGCTAAGGAAACCATTTTGACCAATCTTTGTTCAAAAAAGGTTTCCTTTTAAGTATTGCTAAATCGAGCTTCCATCAACATTTATAATTAAACTTTATTTCAAAGCAACAGTATCACCGTAAAAATTACTTAAATAATTCCAAACAAAAAACTCTGTAAAATTATTACAGAGTTTTATCTCGACTTTTCATTTACTATTTACTTGGTGATAACGTCAAATCTCCAAATTTCTTTTTAATAGCTGGAGTCGTTGCCTTAAATTTATATTCATCACCATCTTTTTTAATTTCAAATACAATTGGCTCTTTCCCATCTTCTTCTAAACTAATTTCATCTTTGTTAATTTTATATGTAAACCCTCTTGTGAAAGCTCCTATCTTGAAAGAAACCGTATTTTTAGCGAATTCTGCTGTATATGATTCGCCATTGGTAGCAACGACATTCCACTTTTTAGATTGCAAATCATCTGATGGATCTTTACCACAAGCACTTAACCCCATAATTGCTATAACTATTAATAAAACATACATACTTTTTCTTTTTAAATCCTTCATACTTTTTTCTTTCTCCCCCTTTAAATAACAAAAAGGATATGCTTTAGCCCTTTAAAAGCTGAAAGGCATACTATTTCTATATTTCCCCTAAAATACCTTTATATGTATATTATTTTACAATAAATTACAAAAACAGTCAAAGATATTCATATATTTGTTGTAGTAAGTTTTACAAAAAAAGGTTCTGGTGCAAACACTCCAAAACGGGTTCTGGTGCAAAAATCGCAAGACTCTTGCAAGTAATCTCCTAAACTTGGACATACTGATAGTATGACTCTAAAAAAGGTGCGTGATCAGTATGGAAAAAGAAAATTTATTTAAATGGAAGCATTATCAGCCTGAACTCATCTTATTAACAGTAAGGTGGTACCTACGGTACAATTTGAGCTTCCGTAACCTGGTGGAAATGATGGAGGAAAGAGGATTATCAATTGCTCACACAATAATTATGCGCTGGGTTCATCAATATGGACCTCAATTAGAAGAGAAAGTGCGACATCATCTTAAATCAACAAATGACTCGTGGAGAGTCGATGAAACCTATATTCAAGTAAAAGGTCAATGGATGTATTTATATCGTGCAGTTGATTCAGAGGGTTATACAATTGATTTTTATCTAAGTAAATCAAGAGATAAACAAGCAGCCAAGCGTTTTTTCAAGAAAGCCTTGGCTTTTTCGTATGTTTCTAAACCTCGCGTGATAACAGTAGATAAGAACCCTGCTTATCCTGTAGCGATTCAAGAGTTGAAAGAAGAGAAACATATGCCTGAAGGCATGCAACTAAGGCAAGCTAACTATCTCAATAATATAGTGGAACAAGATCATCGATTTATTAAAAAGCGAGTTCGTTCGATGTTAGGATTGAAATCCTTCCACACAGCTACATCCATTATTTCTGGAATAGAAGCTATGCATATGGTAAAAAAAGGGCAACTTATTTTACTGGACAAGTCTGTCCAAAATCAAGTGAAGTTCATCCATCAACTATTTGGAATTGTTGCTTAAGACTAGATTCCACTAGGAAACTTTTCGCCTCTTTATATCTTTCCTAAGTATTTGCACCAGAACCCTTATGTTTGACCCATCTGCTCCTTGTGATAATAATAGCCCTTGGTTGAAGATAGACGGTAGATGGTACTTATTCAACCCTGGTGGAAAGCTAGTTAGGAAAGAAGGTTGGGAACAGTCGTCTGCTAATGGGAAATGGATGTATTGGATTCCTGGAAATTATGGACTTGCAACAAATGAATCAAGGGTAATTGACGGGGTAACATATTACTTCGATAGTAATGGTTATATGAAATAAAAATGAAAGCATCCATTCGGGTGCTTTCATTTTTATTTTGTAGAAATTACACAATGAATGTGAAACTGAAAAAAATGGACATTTGATAAGGTTATAACATACATGTGTATAGGAATGGCTATTTTAGGCGCTGCCGTGATCGGTTTATCGTCTTATTTGTTGTTAAGGGATGATAAGGGGTAACAAAACAAACGAACACAACGAACAAAAAACACCTGAGACTATAGCCCCAGGTAAGTTTGTACCATTTGTAGTATTAAACCAGAGATTTAATCCGCTAGTATCTAAACTAGTGGAATTCAATTCATTATTTTTTCCATTCTGTAAGCTTGACATCCCATAGCAATGCATCTGTATCAATAAATTTAATACTAAGTTCATTTGCTTTAGCAAACTCTATCTTAAAGGAACTTGTGGATGTAGATATGCTTTCTTCAGAAAATCGAATGGTTTGTACATCTTTTCCATCAATAGAAAAAATTATCTTACCGGAATGTTTGCTCGCACTATCAGGGATACCGAGATATCCCGAAAGTTTTGCATACTTACCTTTTAGCAAGTATTTAAATTGCTGAGAATTTGTCCCTTTACTACTAAACATATTTAATTTAGGTTCAATTTTTTTATGAGCCACTTCAAAGCTAGTGGAATTGTTAACATTCGGTACATATCCAGTACTTTCTGTCAGTTGATTTAGCGCTATAACGGTTCCATTTTTGGGGGATTGTTGTTCCTTTTCTAATGATTTATTAATTTCACCTACAACTACAAGTACTCCTAATGTCAAGATAAATGCTATTACACCTGTAATAATAAAGTTTTTCAAAGTATTATTAGAGCGAAATCCTATTTTATAGGCACAAAATCCTATCGTAGCACCCATTGCATTCACAATTACATCATCAATGTCAAAACCACCAAGAAAAGTAACCATTTGTAGTACTTCTAGTATAAGAATAGAAATACAGAATGAAGTAATAAATCTAATAAAGCTACAACGATATAACATAGGAATTAATACCCCAAAAGGTATGAATGCTGTTAAATTTCCAAAATTAAAAAACCATAGATTAAAATCTTCTCTATCTACCATATTTGGCAAGCTCAAAGGAATACTACTCGGAATTAACTGGAATTCATATTCATGATTAATATATTTTAATCCCAATCTATCGAAACCAAGGAACATAAAGTAGAGAATCAGAACGGAATATAGTCCTAATATTGCGAGGGTAATGTTACGATGTTTTCCTTTGATAATAAAACCTCCTATTACTAATAATTGTTCGTATTGATAATTTCACAAATTCTCATATTTTAAATATAACAATAAAACTATATTGGCGTAAGTAGTAATTCGGTTCTGTTGCAAAGTTTTTAAAAGTAAGCTAATCCTTTTACGAAAAAAGGTCCTGTTGTCTCCAACAGAACCTTTCCTAAAATGGCAAAGAGTAACTCTTACCTTACTCTTCTGCTATATAATACACAAAAAACGTATAGCTTTGTATAACAATAAATCCCAATGTAAACATTTGAATAAAGTGTTTAAAAGTATTTTATCAGAGCTTAATATAAGGAATCAAATTACAAATGTTGATTTATCAATGAATATTAATGATGCGCTATTAAATGATAGTTAATAAATTGATATTACAATAAATAAATATGGGATATTGCATATTCAATTGAAATAGAAAATTATAAGTGGAAAGTGAGGAATAACAATGGGACTAGGAAACCGTGGTATGGCATTTGAAATGCATATTAATCTAGCGAATGAAATGTATCAACGAGGGGGAGTAGCGCTTATAAACAAGCGTCCGACTCCTGTGAAGGTGTTAAAAAGTAAAGGTGGCCGTGTATTAAATGGATTCTATGAAGCAAAAACTACAGAGAATCCTACACGATTAGATAGATAATCTGTTTTATAGGAGTGCAGATTATCGTTATTCATATTTCCCTGATTGTATCCTTTATTTATCAGGGTCTTTTAAGATAGCCTTTTTTTAGGAGGGAAGTACCAAGCTAACCACTACTCCAGCGTGATCGGACGGCCAGAGAGCGGTTGACGTTCTGTCATGCTGTTCTTCTCCTACCACATCCGCCATAATTGGGTTCCAACCGTTTTTTAACAAAATAAAATCTATTCTTTTGTTTAGAGAGGACGCGGCATTCAATAGATCAGAACCCTGGCAACAGGTAAGTCCTTTTCATTTACCCACCTGTATCCAAACATCTCGAAATCCAGCATTGATAAAATTCCCGTATGTTGGTGTGCTGGTTCCACTAGCATTTGAATTCAAATCTCCTATAATGATTAGCGGTATCTTTAATGCTGGTTATGATGATTTCATTGTAATCTCTGACGTTGATCAGGAGTTTTATAAGAATATCAAGGATAAAAAATGTTATTCAATTAGCTATGATGTGATAAGTTTCGATGATATTGTTTCTGTGAACAAAATGCTGAAAGTAAAAGATATAGATAGTAAAAATATTTCAAGCGAAGTTGCGGCCTTGTAAAGCACCTTTAATAGCCTTAACCGCCTGTTTTTAATAGTATCCATTCTGATTTTAGCAATAGGTCTCTTTATCAGCATCATTCTGCTTGTTAAGTTGCAAAATTCAAGATATAGAGAATTGGGGCTACTATCTGCACTAGGTTTTAGTAAAGGCGCAATACGAAGAATGATACTCAGTGAAAATGTATTGTTATCGGGAATGGCGTCTGTTTTTAATGCTTTTCTAATTAGTTTCACATATTTTATCAGTATTGCTTTTGATCTTGGTTTAGTTATCACGATACTTCAAATGTTTCTTTCCATTTTAGTAACAGCAATTATTGTTATCGTGATCAGCATAACAGCAAGTTATAAGCTTATTAATACTGAGCCTGCTGAGGCACTAAGAAAGTAAAAAATTCATTAGGGGTACCGCTACATGCCCATCGAGCTAAAATTTTGAAATATCCAAAAAGTGAAAATTTTATATCTCTACAGTTATTTATGGGGAATTCAGCTCGTTTTTTTTGTTTTTGTAATAATTTATTACTTGTATGGGGCTTATAAGGGACTATTCAGTGTGGATCGAGAAAATTTAACTACCATATAAAGTGATAAAGTGATAAAGTGTTAGTTGCTGTGCATGTTATTATAAAAAAGAGAGCCTTCCCAAATGATGTTTGTAATAGTTTAGCTTATACGATTTTAGGAAATTAATAGCATTTTATACCGCTATTATTTACCTAATTTCCAAGAAATAGAGGTGATTGTAGGTGACTAAACCTTTTAAAAAAAATAGTCGTTATATGGTTGGATTAGACAGTCTAAGGGGCCTAGCTATACTAGGTGTTATTTTGTATCATATTAATTTTAATTGGATGCCTGGAGGATTTTTAGGGGTTACTGTATTTTTTGTACTCTCAGGTTATTTAATTACAGATATTCTAGCGATGGAGTGGAAGAGAAATAAGAGAATTGATTTGAAGAAATTCTGGCTTAGTAGGGCAAGGAGATTGCTTCCAGCAATGTTTGTTATGCTCGTTATAACGTTGGCCTGGATTACGATTTTTCATAGCTCTTTACTTGAGAAAATGCGTGGAGATTCATTAGCGGCGTTATTTTATGTTAGTAACTGGTGGTATATTTATCATAAATTATCGTACTTTGATAATTTTAACCAGCTTTCTCCATTGAATCATTTTTGGTCGTTAGCAGTTGAGGAACAATTCTATGCTGTTTGGCCGTTTATCATTAGTTTAGGACTTTACCACATAAAAAAACAATCCCGTATGATTTTATTGATTTGTCTGGGAGCTGTTGCTTCAGCTTTAGCGATGGCAATTTTGTATGAACCTGGAACTGATCCGAGCAGAATTTATTATGGCACAGATACGAGGGCCTTTTCTTTACTTATTGGAGCGGCACTTGCCTTACTTTGGCCAAGCAATAGGCTTGCAAATAAAATTATTCCAAAGGCGCGTCTCATTCTTGATGTAGTGGGAGGAACTGCTCTTATTATTATATTGCTTATGTTTTGGAAGACGAATCAATATGATCCGTTTCTATACAATGGAGGAATGGTTCTCTTATCAATTGCAACAGCATTGTTAGTGGCAAATCTTGCTCATCCAGCGAGCCGTATCGCTCAATTTTTACGATTTAGACCTTTACGTTGGATAGGAATAAGGTCGTATGGCATATATCTTTGGCATTATCCAATTCTTACATTGACGACTCCAAAAGTAAATACTGGGGATTTTTCACTAATAAGAGCAATTCTTCAATTTCTTCTCATTATAATGATTGCGCAAATTTCATGGAAGTATATTGAAAAACCAATCCGACAAGGTGCGCTTCGAAATATTCAGTTTAAGAATTTAAGACTTCAAAATGTCGCTTTAGGTGTTAAGTTAGCTTTAATTTGTGCAGTATTCGTTTCGTCGATAGCCGTCTTTGGGTTATCAAAAGTTAGTAAGGCCAAGGAGAATCCGCAACTAGATAAGGTGGAAGCAGTACAAACACAACCGGCGAAACATCCAGTTGCAGTTTGGGAAAATCCAATTCAAGAGACGCCCAAGAATCAAGAAGAATCAAAAGAAGTAGATTCTGCGCAACCTAAAAATTCTCCCAGCATTACAGCGATAGGCGATTCCGTTATGATTGATATTGCTCCATATTTAAAAAATACTTTTCCTGATATTAGGATTGATGCACAGATTGGTCGCCAGCTGTCAAAAGCGATTCCTATAGTTGAACAGTTAAAGAATGAAGGGAATTTAGGAAACTATGTCATTATTGGGCTAGGTACAAATGGAGCCTTTACTACGGAGCAACTTGTATCATTAATAAATTTAATTGGGAATGAACGTAAAATGATATTTATTAATACGAGGGTACCACGTCCGTGGGAATCAATCGTGAATGAGAGATTAAAAGCGACAACATCTGAATATCCGAATATAACTCTAGTAGATTGGTATGCAGCAAGTGCTGGAAAGGGAGACTACTTTGCACCTGATGGTGTGCATTTAACCAAAGTAGGTGCAGAAGCATACGCAGCACTTGTAGCCAAAGCGGTGAATCAATAATTAGATATATTTTATTAACTTCTTTTGCAAAATTAACTGAAATGTAAAAGATCTATGGTTGAGGAAGACAAATTTTTTGCAGTCATCAATAATTTCTGTAATTCATTATACGTCGAAAAAGCGAAGTTTGGTTGAAGACTCCGTCTTTTTTATACAGGGCATGAATGGTTTCGATGCCTTTTACTATACGTGAGGCATGACGAATGTTTAGAAATCCTGCGGATTTGGAAAAGTGTCTGTCGCTTTACATGTCGCTGGTCCTGTTCTGTGAGATTATTTATAGGAAGAAAGAATGTAACTTCCTAACTTTAAAAATAAGCCCAAAGAATTATTTAATTCTTTGGGCTTATTTTTGGTTCTGGTGCAAAAATGATTACGTAGATAATCCAACATGAATGTTATATTCTCATGAGAATGAGTTGTTCGGAAATCAATATAAAAATCCGTATTTTTATACTTTGTAAAGATTGAACGTTCGTAATTACTCTCATATTTTTGTGTATATTTTGACAGCATTCGAGGTTTGCACCAGAACCCTCTAATTGTACCATCAGCAAGGACAATTTTGTGCAAATTTGGATGAATAGGACATCCATGTAAAGTTAACATAACGTCCCATTATCGGTAGAAAAAATGTTATAGCCTTAATTACATAAAGAAAAAGAATCCCTTATGGTTTCTAGGATTCTTTTTCTTGTTTAAAGTTTGCTCACACAAATGATCTGCACATCAATTCATCTTTGATATACAGATCATTTGTATGATAATTCTTATAAATAATTGCTAAATGATAAGCCTACATAAATGCTTTTAAAAGTTCTTGAACGAATGGAAGTACTCCACCTACAAATTTCAAAATTGCCATTGCGATTTCCATAATCATTTCCTCCTTTTTTATATTAAGATATTATGAATCTTTATACTCTCATTATAGTAAGTGCTTATATAGATAGCAGTTTATTTTAATATACAATATTGCACATTAAAAGACGGCTTATATTGTTATGATAGAAAAGGTAAATTCTACAGCATTTTTCGATGTACTGCGAAGCTAATGATTATGAAAGTTCCAGTAGGTAAAAAGGGAGAAGGATTTTTATAATTCTTTTCCCTTTTTATATGTTCACAAACAGAACATATATATAATAAGAGAGTGGTTGTATACGATTATTTATTTCACTCCCTTTTCCTCATATCTCTTTACAACCCGATAAAAAGGTTCGACTTGAGGGGAACGAAGAAACTTATATATCATTATTAAATTATTTAAACAAGTAGGTGATAGTATGGGAACATTGTTAGAGGAATGTATTGAAACTTTGGGACAGAATATAAGAATCTTATCTAAAGAAGAAAGAGAAATGGTTCTTATAAATTTTGAAACTAATTTTTATATTACACAAGGGGGACGTATTGAATGGTCAAAAATAACTCAGTGCATTGAAATAAATACAATTGATGAATAATTTCATATTTGAATAGTTGTTACGATGAATATAATAAGAAGGTTTATTTAATTTGGGATGAAGGGAAATTACCAATTAGTAAGACAGACTTAGATAAGGTTTTCGAAGTAATAGACGATGTTAATGCGGTTAGCTTTGATACTTGGATATATGGGTTCTGGTGCGAAAATTTCAAGACTATTGCAAGTAATCTCCTAAACTTGGACATACTGATAGTATGATTCTAAAAAAGGTGCGTGATCAGTATGGAAAAATTACAGAAGACAGAAGGTGTGCGGTATGAGTTTACTAGATAGTATCAAAATTGCCCTATCTTCTATTCTAGCTCATAAGCTGCGCTCAGCCCTTACAATGCTTGGGATTATTATCGGTGTAGGTTCTATTATTACCGTTGTTGCGATTGGACAGGGCGGGGAAGCTGCATTAAAATCACAATTTGTTGGTTCTGGAAATAGTGTGATTTCTATTCAGTATAAGGCCAACATGAATGATTCATCCGGTATGGAATCAATAGGACAACCGAAATTGACAGAAGAAGATATTCTTGAAATTAAGAAGATTCCAGAGATTGTACATGTAATTAAGACAAATTCAAATATGGAAACACTAGATGTTAATGATAAAAAAGAAATGGTAAATATAAAAGGGCTAGACGATGAATACTTTGCTGTAAATAAAGTTAAGGTGAAAAAAGGTCGTTCTTTAAATGATACAGATATTGAACAAGGAAATAATGTTGTCATGATTAGCGCGGGTTTAAAAAAAAGGATATTTGAAAAAGAGAATCCCATTGGAAAAATCATTGAGATGAAAGGCCAACCAATGCAAATCGTTGGTGTATATGAAGCTACAGGTGGATTTATGGGAATGGGAGATTCCGAGGCGTTATTTCATTAACGTTATGGCCAACGTTGTATGGAACAGATGAAATTCAAAGTATTTCTGTCCAAGCTAAAAAAATCGATAATTTAGATGCCGCTGGAAAGAAAGCAGCTGATGTATTAAATAGTCGTAAGCAAAGTGAGTTTACAGGTAAATATGAGGTACTAAACTTAAAAGAAATTCAAGAGGGTATTTCTAAAATGACAAATATCATGACGATGATTATTGGTGGTATCGGTGTTATAAACATTATGCTTGTATCTGTAACAGAGCGTGCTCGTGAGATTGGGGTACGTAAAGCACTTGGAGCAACGCGTAGTAAAATCTTACTACAGTTCTTAATTGAAGCTGTTATGTTAACGCTTCTTGGGGGACTAATTGGAATTGGCCTCGGTTATGGAGGGGCATATATTGTGTCAACATTTGCAAAATGGCCACCACTTGTTTCATGGCAAGTAGTCGTTGGCGGTGTGTTATTCTCTATGAGACTTGGTATTATTTTCGGGTTGATTCCAGCGAACAAAGCAGCAAAATTAGATCCAATTGAAGCCCTTCGTTATGAATAAGTTTATTAGTAGAAAGCTCTTTATTTAATGTGGTTCTGATAAAAAGATAAAACAAAAAAGAATCCCTCGTTCCTTTTGGGATTCTTTTTTGTTTGCAAAGGTATGTTTATCCGAACACACATAAATTTACAAGGTTTTTAAACACAAAAATAGGAGGCATTTTATGATTTTTTGTTCAACATTACCGTATACAGAAATGTACAAAGAAAGAATATGCAATATTGCATTTTACATTATTTCATCGAGATAATATGTTATTTATTGAATGTAATATATAAATGGAGGAAATGTTATGAACAAGAAATCAAGGTTTACCCAAATGATGCTCGGTATTAGTACAATGGCCTTATCATTTGGAAGTATCCAAACACAAGTATCAGCGGAAGAAAACACACCTTATAATGTGTTACAAAAGAAACCAATTGGGATAGAAACTTCAACAGATGAAATTGCACATTCTACAAAAGCAGACGAAACATTGTCTTATGAAGAACGTTTAAAAGTAGGCGATTTTTCACAACGTCCAGCTCCGGTCGTGAAACGAGCAGCGGCAAAACAATTTCAGCAAAAGTATTCTGTGGCAGAGCTGAATAGAATGAGTAATGACGAATTCATCGATACATTGGCAAGTATTAGTTGGAATCAAATTACAGATTTAGATCAATTTAATCAAGAAACAAAAGAGTTTTATCAGAATAAAGAGCGAATACAGGTTATTATTGATGAATTAGGTCGTCGTGGAAGCACATTTACAAAAGATGATACAAAAGGGATTGAGACGTTTGCTGAAGTATTACGTTCCATATCTTATGTAGGCTTTAATAATAAAGAGGTAAGCTATTTAAATGAGCGAAGCTTTCATGATAAATGTTTACCTGCATTAAAAGCAATTGCAAAAAATCCGAATTTTAAATTTGGTACAGATAAACAGGATGCAGTGGTATCTGCATACGGTAAATTAATTAGAAACGCTTCTTGTGATGCTGAAACAGTTCAATATGCGGCGAATATATTAAAGCAATATAACGATAATATTTCCACATATATAAGTGATAAGAAGAAAGGGGACGCCTTGTTTGAGCTTATACAAGGGATTGATGATGATATACAGTCTTACCTGTTTGAGACACGTAAAAAAGCGGATGAAACAATATGGTATGGGAAAATTGATGGTTACATAAATGAAGTTAGTCGAATGGCTCTTTTGAACCATCTAACAACAGAAAATAAATGGTTAATTAATAATGGTATATATTATACTGGTCGTTTAGGGAATTTCCATAGTAATCCAAATAAACCTTTAGAAGTACTTACACAAGCAATGCATATGTACCCTCGTTTAAGTGAGGCTTATTTTAATGCGGTAGAGCAAATTTCAACAAACTATGGTGGTAAAGATTATAACGGAAATACAGTAGATTTCAAGAAAATACGTGAAGAAGGCCAGCAGCAGTACTTACCAAAAACGTATACATTCGATGACGGCTCTATTGTATTTAAAACAGGAGATAAAGTAACGGAAGAAAAGGTTAAGAAACTATATTGGGCTGCAAAAGAAGTAAAAGCGCAGTATCATCGTGTAATTGGAAAAGATGGAGCGTTAGAATCAGGGAAAGCTGATGATGTACTGACAATCGTCATTTATAATAATCCAGATGAATATAAACGAAATAGCCAACTATATGGATATGATACGAATAATGGTGGAATTTATATTGAAGGAATCGGAACGTTCTTTACATTTGAGCGTACACCGCAGCAAAGTCGTTATAGTTTGGAAGAATTGTTCCGTCATGAATTTACACACTATTTACAGGGAAGATACGAAGTTCTAGGATCATGGGGACAAGGAGAAATGTATCAAGATCAACGTTTGACTTGGTTTGAAGAAGGAAATGCAGAATTTTTTGCAGGATCTACTCGTACGAATAATGTTGTTCCGCGCAAAAGTATAATTAGTGGATTATCATCTGATCCTGCGAAACGTTATACAGCAGAACGAACATTATTTTCGAAATATGGAGAAGGAGAAGGAGACGAAAAATGGGACTTTTATAATTATTCTTTTGCACTGCAGTCTTACTTATATACTCATCAATTTGAAACTTTCGATAAGATTCAAGATTTAATTCGTGCAAATGATGTGAAGAATTATGATGCATATCGTGAAGCTTTAAGTAAGGATCCAAATTTAAATAAAGGATACCAAGACTATATGAAGCAGTTAATTGATAATCAGGGTACATATAATACTCCGCAAGTATCAGATGATTATTTAGCTACCCCTTCACTAAAGCCACTAGCTGATGTAAAGAAAGACATTACAGATGTAGCAAAGATAAAAGATGCAACGATTACAAAGCATAAGTCTCAATTTTTTGATACGTTTACATTAGAAGGGACATATACAGGTGGCGTAACAAAAGGAGAATCTGAGGATTGGAAAACGATGAGCAAGAAAATCAATCAATCTTTAGAACAGTTAGCGCAAAAAGAATGGAGCGGCTACAAAACAGTTACAGCGTATTTTGTTAATTATCGTGTGAATGCGAAAAATCAATTTGAATATGATGTTGTATTCCATGGTGTTGCAACGGGAGAAGAAGAAAAACAGACTGTTAAAGTAAATATGAATGGACCGTACAATGAAATATTAAATGAAAAAGTTGAGTTTCATAGCGATGGTACAGAAAGCACAGGTGGAAAAATTGTTTCTTATCTCTGGAATTTTGGGGATGGTACAACAAGTACAGAAGCAAATCCTACTCATGTATATGGAAAAGAGGGAACATATACTGCAAAGCTAACAGTGAAAGATAATAAAGGAAAAGTAGGCCGAGGACAAACATCGGTTACCGTAAAACAGGATGAGCCAGCAGGTCATAACTATCAAAATGCAAAGGTAATTCGTTTTAATAAGCTTTCAAAAGGAAATATGGATCGTCCGAATTTGGCGTATATGCACACATTCAATGTCACATCTCCAAAAGAAGTAGATATTTCTTTTATAGATGAACAGGGAATTGGGATACAATGGGATGTATATCACGAATCAGATTTAGAACATCCTGTTATTACGGGCCAAGCGGATGGAAATAATATAAAAGGGAAATTTGAAGCGAAACCTGGGAAGTATTATTTAGTCTCATTTTTTGAAAAGGAAAACGGAAAGGGAACATACTCATTAGTAGTAAAATAACTTCATTTAATTATATCACGACGAACCGTAATGAATAAGAGACTGTTGTTGTTCCTTGATTATTTGTTTAACAAAGAATAATGTAATATTCGAGAAAAAATTGAATGAAATAAAAAAGAATCCCTTATGATTTGATATGATCCCCTTATAGTAGACAGGAAAAAGAAAGCACATTAACCTGTTTACTATGGAGGGGATTTTTTTATGGGAAAAATTAGAGTCACTTACGATGTAGAATTTAAGAAAAAAGCTATAGATTTATACTTAAAAGAAGGCATGAGCTATAAAACCATTGCGAAAGAATTAGGTATTCATCACTCGGTTGTAAGTCGCTGGGTGAAACACTTTGAGGCTGAAGGAATCAAAGGACTAGAAGAAAAACGCGGGAAAGCGAAAGGACCAGGTTTAGGTAGACCAAGGGTTAGACCCGAAGATCCTGAAGCTAAGATCCGACGATTAGAAGCGGAAAATGAAATGTTAAAAAAGCTCTTAGGGATGTAAAAGGAGGAATGAAAGTCGTATCCAAAACGAAAAAATTCGAAGTCATCCATGAAATGACAAAAACAGGTTATACAGTGACCATTCTATGCGATATTGCTGGTGTAACCAGAAGTGGGTACTACAACTGGATAAAACGGCATACGACGCCTTCAAAAAAACAATCAGAGGATATCGAAATTAAGAAAAAGATATTGGCGTGTCATAAAAAATTAAGAGAAATTTATGGATATAGAAGAATACAAGTGTGGCTGAAAGCCACATATAACCTTCATTTGAATCATAAGCGCATCCAAAGATTGATGAGTGAACTAGGTATCAAAGCCGTAATTAGGAAAAAACGACCTTATTATGGAAAAAAAGAAGCTTATGTGATTTCAGAGAACCATCTAAATAGGGAGTTTCAAGCTTCAAAACCGAATGAGAAATGGGTAACCGATATTACCTATTTGATTTTCAATGGACAGCGCTTGTACTTATCCGCTATTAAGGATTTATACAATAATGAAATTGTTGCCTATGAAACCAGTCGTAGAAACGACTTAAAACTTGTGTTAGATACACTGAAAAAGGCAAAGAAAAAACGAAATGTGAAGGGAATCCTCTTACATAGTGATCAAGGGTCCCAGTATACATCTCGTCAATATAATCAATTACTTAAAAAATATCAGATGAAGGCAAGTATGTCTCGAAGAGGCAACTGTTGGGATAATGCTTGTATGGAAAACTTCTTCAGTCACTTTAAGGCAGAGTGTTTTCATTTACACTCCTTCCATAAAGCGAATGAGGTCAAACTTGCCGTGCGTAAATATATGCACTTTTATAACCATCAAAGATTTCAAAAGAAATTAAATAACCTGAGTCCATATAAATATAGAACTCAGGTTGCTTAGTTGCGCTTTTTAAATACTGTCTACTTGACAGGGGTCACTGCAATTTATGGGATTCTTTTTCTTGTTTAAAATTTTATCAGACAAATGATCTGCAAATCAATTTATTTTTGATATACAGATCATTTGTCTGATAATTTTTATAAATAATTGCGGCGTAATAAACTTACATAAATGCTTTTAAAAGTTCTTGAATTAATGGAATTGCTCCACCTACGAATTTTAAAACTGCCATTGCGATTTCCATAATCATTTCCTCCTTTTTAATATTATGATATAGTAAATCTTATACTCTCATTATATTAAAATGTATTAACTTACATCAATACATTTTAATATGAAATATTTCATATTAAAATCATGTTTTATACTGTTATAATAGAATGGATAAATTCTCTAGCATTTTTCGATGTATCGAAAAGTTAATGAACATGAAAGTTCTAGTAGGTAAAAAGGGAAAAGAATGTTTATCATTCTTTTCCCTTTTTATTTTTCCTAAAAACGTATTTAAAGTCTGTATCTACCTTTACATACGTTTTTATAACAAATATGACTTATTGTATTAACCACTCCATTAAAATCCAAAATAAACAAATCTGAAAAGTCATTTTTAGATTGAAGCTCAATTTTTTATGCATTTTTTAAAAAGATGAAAAAGAGCTGGATTTTCATCACAGCTCATGTATTTATTGGTTCTGTATGTGTACATGTGGAATATTGAGAACAGCCAAAAAACTTATTTCCTGTTTTATTCGAATTTCGAACGAATAAATGATTTTTACATGTTGGGCATTTCCGTGCTGCAGGTTCTATCCCCTGATATACATCTTTGGCCGAATGCTCCGGGTTGATTTTATTTAATCCGACTGGAAATTAATAGCTTAATAAATGAATTTAGCAGATAAATTTCATATTTGATTGTTCCCCAAAATAAGAATTTTTTACATTTTTACTCCGGAGATGTCAATTTTACTGTTTTTAGGTTTTAGTACAAATATTAGATAAACTGATTCTGGTGCAAAAATAAAATACAGGAGAATAAAGCACATATATTCCTAACGGAATCGTATCTTATGCTGCAAGTCCAAACAATTGATGGATGAATTCTTTCTGATTTTGGACAGACTGGTCCCGTAAATCAAGCTGCTCTTTTTTAATCATATGCATGGCTTCTACTCCAGAAAGAATGGATGTAGCTGTGTCAAAACATTTGAACCCTAGCATAGAACGGATTCGCTTCTTTATAAAGCGATGATCTTGTTCTACTATGTTATTCAAGTACTTTTGTTGTCTAAGTTGCATACCATCAGGTATGCTTTTTTCTTTTTTCTTTTTTCAACTGTTCAATTGCTATAGGATAAGCCGGGTTCTTATCGACTGTTATAACACGTGGCTTTGAAACATGAAAAGACCGCAAAGCTTTCTTGAAAAAGCGCTTTGCAGCCTTCTGGTCTCTTGTTTTGTTTAGGAAAAAATCAATTGTGTTTCCTTTCGAATCAACAGCACGATACAGATACATCCATTGACCTTTTACTTTGATATATGTTTCATCGACTCTCCAAGAGTCATTTGTTTGTTTGAGGTGACGGCGGATTCGTTTGTCCAATTCAGGACCATACTGATGAACCCAACGCATAATCGTTGTATGAGAAATGGATAAACCCCGTTCTTCTAGCATTTCCACCAAATCACGAAAACTGAGGTTGTACCGTAGGTACCATCTTACCGTTAACAAAATAATATCAGGCTGATAATGCTTCCATTTGAATACATTTTCCTTTTCCATACCAATCACGCACCCTTTTTAAAGTAATAGTAACAGTATGTCCAAGATTTATAGATTCATTGCAATTGTCCTTAAGTTTTTGCACCAGAACCATAATTTATATGGAAGTGAGTTGAATAATAATGCTTTATTCATATTTTAATAACCAAATTAGAAAGCGTCCTATAACGTTAAGTGGGGCAGAAAGTACAATTCAAGCTGTTCAACAAGCATGGCAAATACAACAACAAATGCAACAAGGCATACAACCGTATTATTCATCTATGGAGTATTATTACCCAATGCATCATATTACACCATATGGAATGTCTTTTTCAACGATTCCATATGGAACTGTATACAATTTATAAAAAATATGTGGGGAATGAAGTTAAGTATTTAAATAAGGGCGCAAGTAAATAGCGCCCTTCTAAGAAATAATCGATGTCTAATGAATTAGTATTCAATATATGATTTTTAATTTTAAATGTGTGATAAAGATTAATATAAAAACTTCATTTGAGTGGAAAGGGGAATGAATATGCATATTCCATGGGACAAGCGGGTGTATGCCCTATATAAAGGTGATCAGTTTCTAACGGAAGGAACACTTTTGGAAATTAGTAAAGGAACAAATAGAAGCTTAGCTTAGACATATGTTTACGCCGACATATGCGAAAAAACGTGAAAATAGCACAGATTACCTTATACTGTTTTTGTTGGATGAGGAAGGTTAATATAAAATTTCATTTTATAAGTATTTAAAAATCCAAAAGAGCACTTTATAAAAGTGCTCTCGTGACGAGATTCATTTTCTCAAAGAAAGGAATACACCATATCATATGAAGCTTTTCTGAAATACGCTTGGGGTAATTAATTAGTATTCGTAAAAAGAGCAGCTAGCAAAAGCTAACTGCTCATCTCCAAGTGGGAACAAGGAGAAAGTAACTTAATGGGTATCTACAGTATTGACGGGATATTGGGTTCTATTCAGGGAGGTAGAAGGAAATGAGTAATTTTAGACTGTTCCAACTTGGTTTTGGTCTGCAACATCAGAATCGAATGTGTTTGTTGCACTAACACCGCTAAATGTGTTGGCAACAAAAGCAACATTTGATGAACCTGAACCATTATAAGCTTTTGTATTTTCCTTTGGAGAAACGTTGTAAAAATCGCCTAAGTTGAAAGAACCGTTACTATTTTGTACAACCAGATTTCCAACAATAGATGGCATAGTTTTCACCTGCTTTATTAGGAAGTATTTAAATTAGTATATGGTGTATGCGTCTAGAGGTTCAACTGGATCTGAAAATTTTGAAATGAAGTTTGTTAGAAAACATAACAAAATAATCCTTTTACGAAAAAAGGTCCTGTTGTCTCCAACAGAACCTTTCCTAAAATGGCAAAGAGTAACTCTTACCTTACTCTTCCACTATATAATACACAAAACACGTATAGATGTGTAGAACAAGAAATTCTAATATAATGTTTAAAAGTATTTATTCAGGGTTTAATATAAGGAATCAAATTACAAATGTTGATTTATCAATGTATTATAATGATACGCTGGCAAATGATAGTTAATAAAGAAATATTGCAATAATAAAATATGAAATGTTGCATATTCAATTGAAATAGAAATTTACAAGTGGAAAGCGAGGAATAACAATGGGACTAGGAAACCGTGGGATGGCATTTGAAATGCTTATCAATATATCAAACGAAAATGTATCAAAGAGGGGGAGTGGCGCTTATAAACAAGCGTCCGACTCCTGTAAAGGTGTTAAAGAGTAAAGGTGGCCGTGTACTGAATGGATTCTATGAAGCTAAAAGTACAGTGGATTATGATGGTGTATATAAAGGACGAGCTATTGCATTTGAAGCAAAGTCTACAGAGAATGCTACACGATTTGATATAAAGAACATTGCGCAGCACCAATTGGATTACCTAGACAAAGCAGAGAAGATGGGAGCGATTTGTTGCTTCCTTATTGAATTCAGCAAGGATAAGTCAGTATTTGTTGTACCACTATCAGTGATTCAATCTTATGTAAGGATGTCGCAACAACCAAAAGGCAAGAAGTCTATACCAAGAGCAGACTTTGATATTTACGGATATCTAGTTGATTAGACAGAACGAGTACCAGTTGATTACTTACAATACATCGATGAAGCGGGGTTAATTCCAGTGATGTTAGATGGCATGATTCAAATAGATCAGGACCATAAAAGGGCAGCAAATAACATTGAAGCAGCGAAAGGAAAAATGAACAACAAGAAACGTAAATTATTAAAGGCTTAATGGATAACGGAACAATGACTAACAGTGTGGTGGGGGCTGTATTGTAGTCATCGTTCCCTTATTCAGTAGTTAGATAGTAAAATTTCACGTACCTTATGTGATGTTAAAATTATTAATTCAGAAATAGGGAGATTCCAACTTGGAGAGACAATTATCTTTGTTACCAGATATTGATGATAAGAAAGTACAAAAGGAAGTAGTGAGCATTTTAAAGGAATACAGAGCACTCAAGAAGGAATCAGTTTGTTTCTAGAGCTACGTGATTTAAGGAACACGAGTAAATGGAAGGTGCAGCAGGTTGAAAAGGCACTTAACAATTTGTTAGATGAAGATGAGCGTAATATCGTTGATCGGAAGTTCCTGACGAACGAAAGAGTAAAAGATTCAGATGTTTATCATAATCTATTACTCAAGAAGACATACTTCTATGAGAAGAAGCAGAGTGCCGTTAAATTGATTGCTACGGCATTAGGCATAATTTAAAAACCGCGAACAAAATGCGAACTTTTTGGGGGACTAAATAAAAACGTGAAAATTATAAGCTATTCCTATAAACAGTTCTTTGAAAAAAGAATACGTTTTGGGGATAGCGTTCTCATTATAATAACGTTACTCGGTGAGAGGGGATAAGAGCTTCCCAAAATTATTTATATTTTACTTCTCATTGAGTGTATAAGCGTTCCGTCTTTCGTTTGTGGACTCATAGGTAGTAAAATCACATCTGTCATGTGGATTCTTGATTTCTATGTTAAAACTGGATCGTTTTACCGATGGGATGATGTTTTATTCGATTGGATGAACTGCATGTCATGAAAGAAGGAAAGTCTAAATTATATTAGTAATTACTCACAACAATCACTAGTATAAGTCAGGTTGTTCTTCGTGAACTTAAATCCTATAATAGATATTATAAATTTAAAGAAAATTGATAGTAGGTGATTCATTAGTGAATAATAATTTGCTTCTGATAAAAGATTTTAGCAAGTTAACTGGCTTATCACGAAAAGCTTTGTATCTTTATGATGAACATAATATTTTGAATCCTGTGTTTATTAATCCGAGTAATGATTATAGATATTATGATAAAAATCAGTTACTAACTGCTAAACGAATAAATTTGTTAAAACAAGCAGGGTTTAGCTTAAATGAAATCAGCAAAATCATTCATAGAAAGATATCAGATGCTGAAATAAGTAATTTGATAGAAGAAAAGCTTCAATTGGAAATAAATAAGATAAAAGATGCAAATCAAACAATAAATAAATTGAAAGGCCTGAATCCTGCAATTACGATTTTAAATAACGAAGTAAAAAAAGAGTATCTAGAATCATTGTTCGTATATGAATATGAATTATTACCAAATGAAAATATATGTGTAGCACTGAATAACTTAGAAGAAATAGTTAGCGGACTTAATGTTAAAAAGAATGAAAGAATCATCACATATAAACTAATAGATAATAAAATTTACCCTATTCGTATCGCCTTACAATTGGAAAATTACGAATTGAATCAATTGGCAATCACAAGTTATTTTGGTTTTCAAGCCCAAAAGTTTTTCTATGAAATTGATCCTTATCAAGAAGAATCAATATTAAAAATAAATGAGATAATGAAAAAAAATGAAATAGAATTATCCGAACCATATATTTATGAACGTATATTAAGCCCGGATGATTATCTATATTCCTCCAAACGCCTTTCGGAATTTATTTTTCCGTCTAAGTATTAAGTGTTTGACCTTACCCTTAGGTTAACCCTTACACTCTCTTTAAAGGGAGGTATAATACATGAAAAAAAATGATTATGCATTGGTAACAGGAGCTTCTAGAGGGATAGGAAAGGCAATCGCAATCCAACTTGCAAATGATGGATTCAAGTTATTATTACATTATAATCAAAATATTGAAAAGGCTAATCAAGTCAAAGCAGAAATTGAATCAATTGGCAGACAAGCACATTTAATTCAAGGTGATTTCAATTCCAGTGAAGGGATTAACGAATTCATCGAAAAAACCAAGGAAATGCTAATCCAAGATAGTAATGTATCACTACATACAATTGTTCACAATGCTGGACATGCTACATCAAATGGATTTGGAGAAGTGGAC
Source organism: Bacillus mycoides (assembly GCF_000832605.1). Lineage (GTDB taxonomy): Bacteria > Bacillota > Bacilli > Bacillales > Bacillaceae_G > Bacillus_A > Bacillus_A mycoides. The sequence goes on along the minus strand of NZ_CP009691.1, from coordinate 229,295 downwards.
TATGATGAGTTCGATCGTCTATTTAATGCAAATGTTAAAGCGCCATATTTTATCACACAATCTCTAATCGGATTTATAGCATCCAATGGTAGGATAATAAATCTATCATCCGGTGTGACACGTATCGTATTTCCATATATATTGATATACAGTATGACAAAAGGCGCAATTAATACAATGACGTTTACACTAGCAAAGGAATTGGGTGAAAAAGGCATTACGATTAATTCCGTAATGCCTGGAATCATTGATACGGATTCAACTGCTAACTGGCTGCATACAGAAGAAGGTCAAGAAAATGCAAAGAATATGAGTGCTTTAAAAAGAGAGGGTCAACCAGAAGAAATTGCAAATGTTGTTTCATTTCTAGCGAGTGAAAAAGCGAGTTTTATTACTGGGCATAATATGGATGTAACTGGTGGAAGTCATCTGTAATTAGGTACATCTAGCTTTTGAATAAAGATGTGTTAATATTAGATTTTATTAAAATAAAATCTAATATTAACACTACAAAAGTAAAAAAAGTAGAAAAAGACTAGTAAATTTACTAGTCTTTTTCTACTTTTTTTATCATTAGCACCTTATTCAATTATTTCTAGGTTCACCTGTAAAATAGCTTTGTAACGCATGTATCAATCTAAAGAATGAAGCGATAAGGCTTGTAACCGAAAGGACTGTGGAGATAGCCTATCGATAGAACTCTTTAGCTAGGAATCCCCCACTTCTAAACGAAGTGAAAGTGGGGTTAGTTCAAGACAATAACGATTCAATTAATTTCATAAGTCGTTGTTTTGTCTGGCTCAAATAGTTTCTGTTTTTAGAAGAAATTAATAATCCTATAGGCATTTGGGGATTAAATCCTTTAACCTTAAATGATATATTGCCTTTGTTTAAAATAGTTCCCTTAGGAATAATACCTATTGCATTTCCAAAAACCATTTGTGGAATAAGATGTAATGCATTACAATTGTAAACTCTTTTAAACGATAAATTATTTTCTGATAAAAAGGCATTCACAGATTGATAATAATAACAACTATTTTCTCCAATTAAAATAGGATAATTAATGATATCGAATACTTCAACTGACTCTTTGTGTAATATTGGATGATGAGGGTTATTGACAATAAATTCAATTTGTTCATTGTAAAGTGGAGTGAAGTTCATATTGGAACTATTCTTATTCTTTCCGCAAACAGCAAAATCAATTTTATTTTGTTCTAATAGTTGTGATAAAAGTGCTGTGTTCCCTACAACAAAATCACAATGTATATATGGTTTCTCATTGTCTAAATAGTTTAATATAGATGGCATTAACTTTTTTGCAACAGATTCTGTTAGTCCTATTCTTACTGTCCCTTTTTCCTCATTACTTATGCGCTGTGCTTGAGATATTGAATAATCCCAATGCATTAATAAGTTATCTACCTCTTTTGCAAATAAAGTACCTTCCTCTGTTAATCGCGCATCCCATCCTCGTTCAAATAGAAGGAAGCCAAGTTCATTCTCCAGCTTTTTTATATGTGTTGTTACAGTTGATTGAGCATAGTTTAATTTTTTTGCTGCCAGTGAAAAAGTTCCTTCTTCGACAATCATCTTAAATGTATTTAACTCTTTTATTTCCATCTTCGCACTCCATCTTTATCGGTTTTATTGATAATTATACGATATATTTTCAATTATACAAATCGAGATAATAGAAGTAAAATAAGGTCATAAGAAAGGGAGTGAAAATATGCCGCTTGTTAATGTTTATTATCCAGATGGTCAATTGAATAAAGAAGAGCTAAAAACGATAAGTAATAGTATTCATCATTCATTGATTGAACACTTTAAAGTCCCAGAAAATGATTACTTTCAAATGTTTTTACCTTACCCACCTAATCAATTTTTTTACGATCCACATTATCTCTTAGAAGGAGAGAAAAAGAGAACAGAAAACATAATGCATGTTTCTATTACATGTGGGCCAGGAAGAACAATAAATCAGAAAAAGAGTTTGTATCAATCCATATCGAAAACTATTTCAAATCATTTAAACATCTCTACAACTGATATTTTTATTACATTAAACGAGACACCTGTTGAAAACTGGTCATTTGGTCAAGGAGTAGCACAAATGGTTAATATAAGGGAGTGAAAAAATAATGAATGATTGTATCGAGTCCAATATACGAAAGAAAATGAGAGATATGGCTCCCGATTTTGTTGATTATAGTGAAAACATATTATTCGAAAAAGTATGGAGAGATCCTATTTTAACATCTAGAGAAAGAAGCTTATGTACACTATCTGCTCTAATTAGTATCGGTAATACTGAGCAACTACCATTTCATCTACAATTACTTTTAGTAAAAAGCCATCACGCAATGATGATTGCATGATGGCTTTTGTTGTTTTCTTATTTCTTTGTCGCATTGACCCATGCAACAATATCCTGGATGACATACGCAGGAACATTGGAAGGGACTTCGTATTCACTAGGGTGGCTTAATTTCCCGTCGCCCTCCGTGAAAAAGTGATTCAATTTCGGATATTCTTTGAACTGAACATCACTGCGGCTTGAAAGCCCTTCTTGCCATCTCGTAAACTCATCCTTTACTGTTACTTGATAATCACGTGCGCCTTGCAGAATCAGTAATGGCTCTTTTCGTGATTTCGCTTCCTCAACTGGACGCCAACGAGTCACATCATACATGAAATGTGGAGAAAGATAATTATAACCAGCTGGTGGGTGATCTGGATCAAAAGTAGGATCCTCAATATAGGCGAATTGTTTTTTTAGTTCATCTATAAATTCCTTTGGTGCCCCGAGGTACTGATACTGATTAAGGAGTATGTCAGTAAAAGGACGTGCAGGTGGTGCCATTAAAATACTTCCTCTTACAAGTAATGAAGGTGCTTTACTTAATATACGCGGCATTGTGCCAGCTCCTTGGCTATGTCCGAGAATGAAAATGTTATCTGGGTCAATGCCTTCCTGCTGCGCTGCTGATTTTGCTGCATATATGGCATCATCTGTAGTGTCACGGTCTAATGTAGCAGGTTCTGCACTCATTTTAAAACCGTGTTCTAAAGAACGTTTCTCGTAACGTAACACTGCGATACCGCTTGATGAAAGACCAGCTGCAAGGTCTCTAAAGATTTTAGCTCCCATAAATGTACTGTCACGATCATGCGGCCCAGAACCGTGAACAAGAACAACAACAGGCACTTTTTCGCCAATTTTATGTTTTGGAACCGTTAATGTGGCTGGTAACGGGTATGTAGCATTTCCAATTACGATTTCGCGCTCTTGGTAGGAATCAGGTTGGTCATAGCTAGGATGTGGGATGGTATAAGATTTCTCTGGCGTCGTCCTTACACCAACTTCATCAACTTTGCCGCCAGGCGTGAATTTAAGGAGTAATGGAATAGTAGTTCCTTCGATAGCTCCTGGAACTTCAACCGTTTGATGGACCAAGTTTCGTTCTTTTATAAAAGGTGTTCCGATGCTTGTAATCCTGCTCCCGCCACTTTGTGTCCACCAGCTTTGTAATATGTTTGCCGTAAACTTGGATTGAAAAGCTGCAGACGTCAACTGGAGTGCCTCTGCATATTTACCTTGTTGGAGATATGCAAAAAATAAAGACGTACGCTCCGTTAATGAGACTTGTTTCTTTTCTGCAGTTTGTGCCCCTTGTGTATCCCCATGAATAGCTGTTGTAAGCGGAAAAGAAGAAACACCTAAAGAAAAGAGTAGGGTAAAAGAAAGTGCTGATTTTTGTAACTTCTTTTTTTTCATCCTGTTTAACCTCCAAAATGTAATGGTATGAAATGGGTATGGTAATTAGTGGAATGTTTCCCTATTGGGGTTTCGTTACATGTAAGGGGGAATCCTGCATACATATCATAAAAAGCCCGTTTGAAAGAGTGGAGGAGTTAAGCAATGGAATTATACTTAAATCTTTGCTAAATCATAGAAATCGATCGTTTTTCCAACAATGATTCCAATCCCGTTATGATGTAGGGGAAGAAAAACAAGAAGAGAGGGAGGCATACGATGAAGGAATTTTTATAGTTCATTTCTACATTGTGCATGTTTTATTGGTAACAGGGTGTAGTAGCAAAGATGACACTGGAATTTCCATTACCCCATACCGAAAAAAAGGGTATAGGTATACTTTCCTGTTTAAAATATTGTTCGTATAGGATGCGAATAAGCTTCCTATATGAACAACATTACATATTAATAATTTAGAGGGTTTTAAAAAGAAAGAGGTGGTTTTTAAATGTATAATGATTCAATATATTTTCCTTATATAAATTATGATCAATACTTCGATCGTCAATTCCCTGGTCCTCAGATTCCAGGTATACCTGGAATGCCAGGTTTTCCGGGTGTACCAAGTTTTCCAGGACAGCAAAGCTCACAAGCTCCAACATCTCCCCCCCCATCATTTATTCCTCAACAATCAACAGCTTCACCATTTGCTGTTGATCCAGGAGCAATTTCATTATGTTTATTTCGAAATACTTATATATGGCTTAGTAATGGTGAACAATTTTGGTATTTCCCAATTTTTGTAGGACCAAGGTCTGTTGCTGGTTTTAGATGGAACGGTAGGTTTTGGGTTATTTTTGGAATTGATACGAGAAGGATTATTTCATTTACATGTTTTTAAAAATTATAGAGTAACGATAGAGGTTTAATTATATAAACAAAAGAGGTACTTGAATGAAAAAATTTCAATCATTTGATGGTACAATAACTATGATTAACGATTTTGTAACAGGGTCAAACGAAGATATAGGATGTAATAAATTAATGTCCGTAGATAATGGTTATGGGAATCTAATAAATTTTGTAGTGAAACCAAATACGTATTTTATCGACTATGCAACGGTAGTAGTAGGAGATAAAGTAACTGGGTTTTATGATGCCAACGCTCCTGCTCCTCTTATTTTCCCACCACAATTTCAAGCGATTGTTATGGCAAAATATACACCGCATCAAAATGTAAAAGTAGACTATTTTAATGAACAGTTGGAGAGTAGTGATGGAAAATTAAAATTAAATATTTCTCCTTCTACTCAAATTTTATTAACAAATGGTCAATTCTTTACAGGTAATCTTGTAAATCGAAATTTAATAGCTATTTATAGTTTTACAACAATGAGTATACCAGCTCAAACTAAACCATATAAAATCATTGTTTTGTGTCAAAAGTGATTTCTATTCTAAAGGGTCTCTCGGTTTATCAAACTACAATCCATTGTAGAATCAAAAATTTTAGCCATCTTATTGACCAGGATCATAGGCATGTCAAGAGACGTTTTGCTAAATCTGCAGGATTTCAAAATCTTCGTCATGCTTCACGTACGATAAAAGGTATCGAGACCATTCATGCCCTATATAAACAACGGCGAAGTCTTCAAAGAGACTCCGCCTTTTCAACGTACAATAGTATTCCTTTCTAAATATGAAGATATAAGTATCATAAATACATCAATATCATGAAGATACAGGAACCTAATATGTAATATTGTATATTAATAAATTCATATGAGTATATATAACATGAAAATCACTATAACGAACATGCAGGTTTCCTTTTTTATTTGTTATTTTTATCAGTAAAGTAGATCACATATCAGCTTCAGATACTTGTTTTATGATACAAGTAATCAAACAAAAGGAGGGCCATACAACATAATTACACCATTATTAACAGGGCACTCTTTTAAGTACAGGAGATTATTAGCAGGTGGAGAAAATGTTGAAGATGTACAGACAGATAAACATATTCCATATGAAAAAAATGAATTGCAGCAAACTCTAGAAAAGTACGATTCGAAGGAGTTTGGGTTATAAAAAGAAAATAGATAAATTGACAAGAGAAAAGCACTTTGTGTATATCACAGGTGTTTTTTATTTTCATTTTGATATAGGGCTTGAATTAAATTCCCATGTTTTTTTGCAGCCATTCAATAATGAATATGTACATATTCATTATTGAAATTAGTAATAATAAAATGTATTATTGAAAAGCACTATTTATAATTCAAGTAATCAAGGCTATGTATCCATGATAATTTGAACATTCAGAAATTATAATATTAATCATAAAAATGAGGTGAGGTTAATAGAAACAGTACATATTAAATGGTATGGATTGTATAGTTTAAATGATTTTTATAATAGAGAAGAAGCTTTTAAGAAGGGAATATTTGCAATCTCTAGAGTATATGCTAAGAATGAAACATTGATCTATATAGGAAAAACCAAAAGAAGCTTTATACAAAAGATAAGGGAACTTAATAAAGATTGGATTTTTGATGAAAGCGAATTAAAGATTACATTAGGAATAATAGAGTTTCCTAGTGGTGAAAGTTACTCTGAAAAAAAGGTAAAAGAGATAAAATCCCTTTTGATTTTACGACATACCCCAGTAGAAAACAACACATCTTTATTGTACCATAGAGGGCAGTTTAATTTGAAAATTATAAATAAGGGAAGAAGGGGCTTAATTGTTAAAAAGATTTCTACAGGAGATCTAATGTGGACGTAATTGGAATCACCTTTGAATAAAATTGAAGGTTTCTTACGAACAGATGCTTATCAATTTTTAATGTATTAAAATATTTTTGAATAACATATGTCAGATGCTTGAAACAACACAAATTTTATTATGATATGAAATCTTGTATGGGAATTGTAATTCATTTCCATTGTTTAATGAAAATATTAAGAATTATAAGGATAATGCATAAAGATTAGAAGAGAAAATAAACTCGGAGGTTTAAAAAATGGGACAAGGAAGCAGGTTTCAAGAAAAACAGCAAAATCGTCGTAAAAAGGTGATTTTTAATATTGCATTTACTTTGGTATTAGTGACAGTTGGTATAGTGACATACCAGTTGTTTTCCCCTTCTGATACATCAAAGAAAGCAATTGCTCAAGAAAAGAAAGCAACAAAGATAGAAGAGAAGAAACATAAAGAGAAAGAAGCAGCGCAGTTAGAAGAGAAGAAACGTGAAGTGAAAGAAGCAGCGCAGTTAGAAGAGAAGGAACGTGAGGAGAGAGAAGCAGCACTGTTAGAAGAGAAGAAACGTGAAGAGAGAGAAGCAGTACTGTTAGAAGAGAAACAAAAAGCAGAAAAATCGGTAAAAACGAGCGAAAATGAAAATAAAGAGGGAGAAAAAACGGCATCTCAAGAAAAGGGTTCTCAAACTAATCCTTCTTGGAAGCCAATTGGTACAGAGCAAGGAGCAAAACCTGCAATGCAATTTAAAGAAGGAACAGTAGATTGGAATGAGATGAAAAAAGCAATTTCTTATGCTGTTGATGCTCCAGAGGGTCAATTGATTTTTGATTTTATTGGAAATAATGGTGAAAATAAAGCCTACGGTAATGTACGAGATAAGCAAAGTAATAAAAAATATAAGGTTGATATTGATTGGGTAGAGAATCAGGGCTGGAAACCAGTATCTGTTCAAGTAGTAAAATAAACTTGGTTCTATATGATGTTTGAATTATTTGACACCCCCACCCCTAAAGGGGCAAGCTGACTAACATCAGTGGTGTTCTTGCTACCAAAGGAGAAGTCCATTTCTGGTATCGCTGACGTGCAAGGTTGCGGTGTGTCATCACCACTCTCACGACAGACCGTATAGGTTCGGGAGCTACGGTACTATCACCATACCGTACAGGTTCGTGTTCAGATGTTTAGCGTCTTGTTCTTGACGACACATATCATTTTACCGGTAGCATGAATTCGGCGTCATCTCAAACAAATGAAAAACTCATGGAGAGTGGACGAAACATACATAAAAATAAAAGGACAATGGATGTATTTATATCGTGCCGTTGATTCTGAAGGAAACACGATTGACTTTTATTTGAGTAAATCTAGAAATCATAAGGCTGCAAAGCGCTTTTTCAAGAAAGCTTTGCAGTCTTTTCATGTTTCAAAGCCTCGTGTTATAACAGTCGATAAGAATCCTGCTTATCCAATTGCTATCGAACAGTTGGAGGAAGAAAAAGGATACCAATGGGCACCAAAATCCGAAGGATAAAATATTTAAAAAACATAGTAGAACAAGATCATCGTTTTATTAAAAAACGTATACGCTCTATGTTGAGTGGTGTTGAAGCCATGCATATGGTCAAAAAAGAACAAATTGATTTGCAGGACCAGTCTGTCCAAAATCAGAATATTTTTATCAACCAGGTGTTTGGATTAACTGCTTAACAGGTGATTCCGTTAGGAATCCTTGATTCTTTTTTATTTATCATCTTTTTGCACCAGAACCATAAAAATTCAGCATAAGTACTTATATTCAGGCCAAAATAATTGTTTACTTATGAAATAACTATGTGATTTTTCGGTTTTTTTTGTTGTGATACATTTATTTGATAATAATATACTTTAAAAAGTTTACTTGAAGAAAAGAGCTTTGAAGGGGACTTAATAAATGGGGAAGGAGCCAATTTTGTAGATTTAGGTGATCATTTTTTCGTATTCATCACTTCACGTTCTTTGAGGAGGGAGTCTTCTTGGCTAAAATGATAAAGAAGAAAAGTAAAGTAAAATGATCGTGGAGAATGAGAAAGTGCTAAGCGAATAATACTTCTTCATAATGATTAAAGAATGGATGTTAATATATACCGTTTTAAAGATATGAATCATTACATTAAAATCCTCTTAAAAAGAATGTATGATGGAAATGTAATACAAACAGCAAGGGGGAACTTAAAATGAATTTAAATAAATTAATAGTTAGTTGTGGAGTAATTTCAGCATTAACATTTGGCGTGTTAGGTAATAATGCTTATGCTGAAGAGGTACAAAAATCAAATGATGCAATCAATGTAATTGAACATGTTCCTACAGACCTATTATTAACTCAAACACTGGATTATACTGGAGAGGCTGTAACTTCTTTTGTATATAAGGGGAGTACAGATTTAAGCTTTTTTATAAAAAATAATGGTCAAAATAAAATGGGATATAGCGTAAAAGGTCCAAATAAGGAGCCCATCGTTGGTGGTTATATAAAACCGGGTGAACAAAAAATTAATGTTACAAATGTGCGGAATGCTTTATCTCCATTACCGGTGGGAACATATAAAATTTACGTTTCAAATGATGATGGATCTACAGGACAATTCAAAGTTGCGGTAAACTCTTTGGATTAAATTTTTAAAAGCTGTTTTATAAAAAAACTACACCCTCCTCTAATTTTTAGGGCGCATCTAACCGTTGGAGGTGTAGTTAATCGTTTGATATTAAGTGGGTAAGGCTGCTTTTTATTGAATAAAATGGGCATTTCAAAGAAGTGGATTTAATTTTCGCTTACTAGGAGAGACTATAACGATTCGAGAATTATCCATAAAAGAAAAAACGAGCACTCTTATTCATAGCGAAAGGGTGCTCGTTTTCCTACTAATACACAGAAGGAGATATGCTTCCAACCACTTATAAATACGATAGAGAGAGGAGAGGAGAGGAAATAAAATGAATATAGTGAACTTACGTCCTAAACAGCGTTCTAAGTATCGTATTATGCTAGGAACATGGTATTACTCTACAAAGAGGTACATCCAGTGGTTAGCAGACGGAAAAACATACGCAAAAACTTTACAACAAGAAAAGTTACCCTGTACAGCGATTCAGCACCGAACGATACTACTTCGTAAGCTCAAGGATGTAGATATGTGGTATCAACAGAATAAAGTTGTTAATTTAAAGATTGCCATTAAACAGCTAGATGGTATCGTCATTAGACCGGGAGAAACATTCTCTTACTGGCGTTTAATAGGTAAGCCTACTAGGAGAAAAGGGTATGTAGAAGGTATGATACTACACTATGGATCTTTTCAAGCAGGCATTGGAGGAGGGCTTTGTCAGCTTTCAAATTTAATATATTGGATGACCTTACATACACCACTGACAGTAACAGAGCGATATCGTCATAGCTTTGATGTCTTTCCTGATTCCAAGCGGACCCAGCCGTTTGGAAGCGGAGCGACTTGTTCCTATAACTATTTGGACTTACAAATTAAAAATGAAACGGACCAATCGTATCAACTTCACCTTTATATCACAGATAAACATTTAGTTGGTGAATGGAGAACAGCCTATCCGCAGCTTTATCAATATGAAGTTTATGAAAAAGAACACTCAATCCAATCTGCATACTGGGGTGGTTATATACGACATAATGTTATTCAACGTAGAGTATATAGCCAACAGAAACAGTTTGTAGAAGATCAATATGTAACGGAGAATCACGCTATAATGATGTACGAACCATTATTAGCTTATAATAACGAGGAAAGTGGAGATTAATATAGCACACCAGTAGTTTATCCGGTTCTGGTGCAAAAAATAATGTCATTGTGTACACTGAAATTATGCATAAAAAGTACGTCACTCTTTCCCGTTAATATAAAAGAAAAGTAACGTGCTTTTAACTTTAAAAATAGCCTAAATGCTTAAGTTGATGGCGATGTGGCGGTAGCCCTTATAGGCAAAACAAACTAATTTAATACAAACAATAGGGATCAATATCTTGAACTGCTAGGACACTTTTATTCTATAAGGGGCACGGCAAAGATTACTGCTTTTTGGGACCACCCGTCATTTTAAGTTAACAGAACTGGAATTCCGTTAACTTTTTGAGGTGATTTTAACAACAATTGTTTACAGAACACATATAAACGGTGATAAAAATAAGGTTAAGGAACATATTTAAAGGGCTTCTCTTTACATATTTCAACTCTATATACTTTTAAATCACGGTTTTATCATATCGTCTTAAAGGTTTTTATAAATGGCCCGAAAAAGAAAGAATTGTTGCCGAGGGACTCATCCGAACGATTCAGCGATTTCATGCACGTTACCAAACGGATCTACGAAAGCAGCATATCGCCCTTGAGTAGGTTTATCATGCAAAAATTGAATACCCTTTTCCTTCAGTTCCTTATAAGTTTGCTCAACAGATACGACCTCAAACACCAAAACTGTTCTAGCCTCGTTTGAATAATCTCCAATTTCTTTGGTCTTTTCACACTTAAAAGCTATAAGCTGACAGCCGTCAAGGGCAAATACAAGCTTATTTTCTTGCTCTAACAATGTTTTTAAACCCAGCAATTCAGAATAAAACCATCTCGCCTTTGTCATGTCATTGACGAAAATCATTATATGTCCTAGTCTCATAAGTCTATGCCGCCCCTTCACTTTTTTAAGGATACCATTTTTTATGGTTCATGCAGAATCTTTGCTAATGATTATTTGAAGTATTCGCGAATTGATTAACATATCTTGCCCGTTAGTTTAATAAATAGCGAAAAGGGAAATACGAAGATAAAATTAGACCGTTCCTTTTATAGAAACGGCTGTACAAATGTCATGTGCTGGAGGTCGATTCAAATGGCATAAGATGTTTTCTCTAAAAGGTATGAACAAGAAATTTTACAATTATAAGTAAAAATAGCATGCAACTCATTAATAGGGTAGGTGAATTTTGTAAATTTTAAACAAAATCGTTATCTGGATAATTACAGTAATATGATGATTTATAAGTGCAAGGGGATTTTTGTGTGTATGAAAAGTTTGAAAATGTTTTTTGATGTATTACTAGTTAGGAAGACTTGAATCTGGAAATAAAACTTGATATTCCGGGATTAACCGAAGATCAGTAGTTGAGGTTGTAAAGTGTATATAATTTTTTTCTAATTTATCTAGTGTTGCCAGGTGATGAGTACCTAAGTCATGCTGGATGCTATGTTTAGAAAGAGTAGGGCCAATTTGTAATTTTCGCTTTTTCATAGCTTTATTCCATGGGCTGTAAAAGAATTTTAAAACGAAAGCAGGATACATGTAAACGATAAATAGATGAGGTGACCAATGCCGCCCTGCCCAATAGTTACCATACAAATAATTGTGTAGTAATCTACCACCGTAGTAAGGGGCAGGTGGATTAGGGTGGAGTATTATCCCATGATAACGCTGTTTGACAAGGGGAATTCCGTATCTTGGATTGGTATAACCGTGAGTAGGATCATCCACCATCAGAATAGTCCTAATGGCATACATGTTTTGCCCTAAAGTAGCAAGAGATGAAAAAAATGCTTCCTTATCAAAACAGCAAAGAAATTCACTTGTATCCTCCATTCGTTTTTCTTTGACACTTTAATATATGAAAACAGGCGATGAATATGCCTCAATAATTCTTTATAAAAGCGTTATTTGAATAGCAAATAAAAGGAGCATACATATAAGTATGCTCTTATGAAAGCGTAGATTTGTATGACCGGATGGTCAACATACAATAAAATATGCTTGGTCGATTTAAGTGTGTGACAAATCCGCAAAACACTATTTTAGTAGAAAAGATATATAGATATGTTCTGGGAGCAGGAGAAAAGTTAAACATTGATTGGGTAGCATTGTGTTTTTATTAACGAATTTGTGCAACTGTTAACGCTGCAGCGCGAATGTCTACTGTACCAATTACTTCAACGGGTACAATTTGAATTAGATCACCAGGGTTTAAGTTAATAAGAATGACACCGCTGGACACATCTACCTCACCAGTGCCAATAATATTAGAACGGACTGCGGTTCCTGAACCTGGAATAATGTTGGTTGGTGAATTTAGTGTCAAGAAAAAGCGTGCTGCTTCTGGTGCAACAGGAGAGTTATCAAGGCTTATTGTTAATGTATAACTGATTTGATAAATACCCGCTATTTGAATTCTGATACCGGTTCCAACACTAATTGTATCATTTATTACAGGAACAGTAAGATTTGGGTTTGGGCTTGTACTAGGTAATAGTAGTGGCGTAAATAATGTTGCAAATTGAGGTGCAGTAGCATTAAAGGCAAAACCAAGGGCAGGTAGTGTACTAGCTGCTTGTGCTTCACAATTAAAGTTAGAAAATCTATGACTAGATGAGAACATTTTTTCACTCCTTTCTGTAATCCAGATAACGTGAGTAACGATCTCACGTGATAGACAAGCATAATACAATATATGAAAGGTTATAGTGAAAAGTGCGAAAGGTGTTCTTTGGACTGAGATTTCTAATGTAAAAGAGTGTATAACACCGTATGTGATTTTGGCAGTGTGAAGAAATTCAACAGCTCATAAACGATTCAGAACGAAGACTATCTAATTTAAAACGGGTCCGAAATGGCTTTTTGAGAATTGACAGTGATGAGTATCGTGATGGCGTTAATAAACAAATAGTCATTTTGGACCAAGTAGTTATGAGATTGAATTGGATTATTAGGGGTTCTGTTGCAAACATTTTTTGAAGATATAAAGAAGTAAAGAGATTCTTAACGGAATCCGCTTTTATGCTAGAATACCGAATAGTTGATGAATGAGGTTCACTTGATTTTGGACAGACTTCTCTTTAGAGGTTTGTCCTTTTTTCATCATATGCATGGCTTCAATCCCAGCAATGATCCATTTGGCAGTCCGAAAGGACTTTAAACTTAACGTAGTACGTATGCGTTTCTTGATAAAGCGGTGATCCTGTTCCACAATGTTATTTAAATACCGAATTTGCCTCAACTTCACACCTATCGGCATGCTTTTTTCTTAATGTAATGCTTTCATAGCAACAGGATATGCTGAGTTCTTATCGACTGTAATCACTCGAGGTGTTACGGAATGACAGGAAGCCAAGGCTTTCTTCAAGAAGCGCTTGGCTGATTTAGCATTTCTATGCTTGCTCAGATAAAAATCGATGGTATTTCCTTCAGAATCCACAGCACGATACAGGTACATCCATTTCCCTTTGACTTTTACATATGTCTCATCGACTCTCCAAGAATCATTGGTTTTCTTTAAATAGCGTCGAACTCGTTTGTCTAACTCAGGGCTATATTGATGTACCCATCGCATGATGGTAGTGTGAGCAATGGACAGACCTCGCTCCTCCATCATTTCCACTAAATCACGAAAAGTAAGATTGTACCGTAGGTACCATCTTACTGTTAGCAAAATAATATCAGGCTAATAGTGCTTCCATTTGAACGAGTTTTGCTTATTCACACTGAACACCATCCCTTTTCTAGATTGATAGTATCAGTATGTCCAAGTTTAAGAGATTTTTTGCACCAGAACCGCTTAAACTGTACCGGAGGTACCATCTAACTGCTAATAGAATAATCTCCGGTTCATAATGCTTCCATTTAAAATCCACTGGTTTTTTCATTGTCGTACACGTCCTTTATTTATGAATATTTTCAGTGTACACAATGACAGTATTTTTTGCACCAGAACCTCAATACTCTCTTCGGTTTCATTGTATAACAGTAGATTCCTAACAAAATCTATTGCCCTTTTTTCAAATTTGATTATATTTGCACCAGAACCTAAAGGTTTATGTATAAAACTATTTTATGAAACTAGATAACGTGATAAAATTCTAGTTGCTGTGTATCTAATCATAAAAAGTAAGTTTATTTGTTAATGAGTTTTGTAATATTTTTGTAATCTTTATATTTTGGAAATAGTTCATACTTTTTAGAGGGAATGAAATTAATAGGTTTTTATAGTAAAAGTATTTGCAGAATTTTTAGATGAATATAGGGGGTGACTGCGAATGCCCGAACCATCAAAGAAAAATAGTCGCTATATGGTTGGATTGGACAGTCTAAGGGGCCTAGCCATACTAGGTGTTATTTTGTATCATATCAATTTTAATTGGATGCCCGGTGGATTTTTAGGTGTCACTGTATTTTTTGTACTTTCCGGTTATTTAATTACAGATATTCTGGCTATAGAATGGAAGAATAATAAGAGAATTGATTTGAAGAAATTCTGGCTCAGTAGGGCAAGAAGATTACTTCCTGGAATGCTTATCATGCTCATTGTCACCTTAGCATGGATTACAATTTTTCATAGTTCTTTACTTGTAAAAATGCGAGGAGACTCACTAGCTGCTTTATTATATTTTAGTAATTGGTGGTATATTTATCATAAATTATCTTATTTTGATAGCTTTAGTCAGCTTTCCCCGCTAAATCACTTTTGGTCGTTAGCTGTTGAGGAACAATTTTATGTGGTCTGGCCATTTGTCATTAGTTTGGGGTTTTATTACATAAAAAAACAATCACGCATGATCTTATTTATTTGTCTAGGAGCGATTGCTTCCGCTTTAGCAATGGCAATCCTATATGAGCCAGGCACTGACCCGAGTAGAATTTATTACGGTACTGATACACGGGCTTTTTCTTTACTAATTGGAGCGGCACTTGCCTTAATTTGGCCAAGCAGTAGGCTTGCGAGTAAAATTATTCCGCAAGCACGTCTTATTCTTGATATCATTGGTGGAGTTGCTCTTATCATCATTCTCACTATGTTTTGGAAGACGAATCAATATGAGCCGTTTCTATACCGTGGGGGAATGGTTCTTTTATCAATTGCTACTGCCTTGTTAGTCGCTAACCTCGCTCATCCGGCTAGCAGAATCGCACAATTTTTGAGATTTAGACCACTGCGTTGGATGGGGGTACGATCATATGGGATATATCTTTGGCATTATCCGATTATTACATTGACGACTCCGAAGGTAAATACTGGGGAGTTTTCGTTTACAAGAGCCATTCTTCAATTTCTTCTTATTATAATTGTTGCACAAATTTCGTGGAAGTTTATTGAAAATCCAATCCGAAAAGGCGCATTGAAGAATATTCGGATTAAGAACTTGAAAATAAGAAACTTAACTTTAAGTTGTAAGTTAGTTTTAATATGTGCAGTATTCATTTCTTCGATAGCTACTTTTGGATTAACAACAGCTAGTAAAGAAAAGGAGAATACTCAAAAAGATAAGGTGGAAGCAGTGCAAGAAGAACAGGCTAAACATCCAGTTGCAGTTTGGGAAAAACCAGCCGATGAACCACCTCAGAATAAAGAAGAACAAAAAGAAGAGAATCCCGCACAGCCTAAAGATCCTCTAACAGTTACAGCTGTAGGGGACTCAATCATGATTGATATTACTCCGTATTTAAAAAATACTTTTCCTAATATTAGGATTGATGCGAAAATAGGACGGCAAATGTCACAGGCAATCCTTGCTGTGGAACAGCTAAAGAATGAGGGGAATTTAGGAAGTAATGTCATTATTGGATTAGGTACAAATGGAGCCTTTACCAAGGAGCAATTAGCATCATTGATAGAAGTAATCGGGAATGAACGTAAAATTATATTAATCAATACGAGGGTACCACGTCCGTGGGAATCGTTGGTGAATGAGAAGCTAAAAGAAGCAGCATCATCTTACAAAAATGTGGTGTTAGTTGATTGGTATTCAGCAAGTGCTGGAAATAAGGCGTACTTTGAACCAGATGGCGTACATTTAACGAAAATAGGTGCAGAAGCTTATGCTGCTCTTGTAGCAAAAGAAGTGAATCAATAGGGGGTACGGAAACGACTCTGGTGCAAAGATTTACAAACATAAACTTGACTCAAGGCATATGGCTTGAATTTAAATTAGCAATGCATGTATAGGAAAAGGTGAAGGGACATATTGGTCCCTTTACCTTTTTTATTTTTTATAAAAAGATTTCAAAACCCTTAGTTTTTGGAAATAAAGTAATTCCCACTTCAAGCTTTGCTAAGTGGCGAGTAGTTCACGTAGGTTGGTTTTGAATAAAAAGAAGTCCTCTTATTTTAAACTTGTACTTGTTGTACTTGTAAAACTTTTAAAGAGGGAAGCCCTGCAGAGGATGCAGGGCAGTACTAAGATCATCGAGTTGTCGATTCTATAAGAACTTCTTGGAATGTACAAAGTGTAACACATAATTCATACAAACTTTATATATAGATGTTACGAAATTATGAACAAAGGGGAATGGAAAATGAATAAAGATGAATTGAATTTGGGTAGTTTCGGTCAAAAGTTAATAATCACTGGGCTAGCGAGATTAGTTGAAGAAAAAGGCTATACGCCTCATGAAGCTTTCGATTGTTGGAAACGATTAAAAGAAATACGTTCTATGCTCTTTTAGAAATCCCAAAAGAGTCGAGAGAAAACACAAAACCCTAGCAGGGGAGCTAGGGCAGGGGAAGGGATATTAAGAATTGTTGATTCAATAAATAACGAATGACTTCTTCGAATGAGCTTAGTGTAACACAGGAACTCATGTATATGTGTTACGGAATTATGAACAATAGGACAAGTCTTCGCTTGTTGATATATTCAGGAATCTAATGGTACCCCCACCTAGCAAATGGGTTCCTGGATATTCCGATGTGCGAAACATCAAAACAAAATAAAAAACCGCCCTACCCCTAGGACGGTTTGGAGAAAATACATGTAATTACGCTAATTACATTATATCAAATGTTTTCTCCTAAGAACAAGGAGGAGTTAGAATATGACAGACTTTTTACCTAAACAAGTGGCTCATGCGGTTGAAGAATTAAAAAAGATGTCTGAGAACAGGACAAGCTTAAAAAGTTAGATATTGATTATGTAATTACAGTTTTAACAGGTCAAGCGTATGGAAGAATGCCATTCTAGGTGGGAAATAAACTATGAGTCTTTACGACTTAACAAATAACTATAACGAATTACAAATGATGATTGAGGATGGTGTAGGTCCATCAGCATTAGAAGGTAGATTACAAGCTATTGAAGAAAGCATTCAAGATAAAGCGCAAAACCTTGCTCTACTGATTCGCAACCTTGAAGCAGATACAGAAGCTATCAAATGAGAAGAAAAGCGATTAGCAGAACGTAGGAGAGCGGTAGAAAACAATTGTAAGAGCTTAAAAGATTACCTCTATCAGAAAATGACTTTATTAGAAGTAAAGCGTATCAAAGGAACAATCGTAACAGTTGGTATTCAGAAGAACCCAGCAAGCTTAGATATCGCACTAGATGCTGTAGTTCCACCGGAATACATGGTTCCACAACCAGCAAAGGTTGATAAGAAATCATTACTTGCAGCTGTTAAAGAGGAAATGCAGTGGGATGGAATTACATTACGTCAGAGTGAAGGCGTGAGAATAGGATGAGTGATAAAACACTTTTCCAACAATTATACGACATAAATGTGAATGACAAATTAGAGAAAAAGGCTAACTTATCATATCTCACTTGGGCATGTGCGTGGGCTGAAGTTAAGAAGATAGATCCCAATGTCTCTGCCGAAATTCATGAATTTCCATTACCAAATGTGGAAGGGATAAAGGTTCCATATTTACAAACACCAACTGGTTATTTTGTTAAAGTGAGCGTGACTATTAAAGGACAAACCGAAAGAGGTACACGTATCGCCCAAGGTGTCATAGCGCCAGTGAAAACAGCGAGTTTTGTTGAAGTGGACGGCCAAAGAGGAGAAAACGGATTCGGATCTATAGGAGTGAAGTAAGACCGAATTTAAATTTTGTTAAGAAAAGAGGAATGAGAGATGAAATACAAACATGGATTAAACCAATATCGAATTAATCATGTAAGAGACTACGCAAGGTATACGGCAGAAATGGTCGCTAAGATAGAAATGCTGTTTCACTTGTCACAGGAAGGACATATTGAAGAAGAAAAAGCAGAGAATGGCATTTCGAATTTGACGAAAGAAATCGAACGAAGCTCAAAAGAATTACTGAACTATATAGAACAACGTGATGACATGCGGTAACAAAACTGAATAAAAGCGTTATTTAATAAAAAAGCAGTTAGCCTTCGCTAGCTGCTCCACTGTTCTCGTTATGTAATTTAGATGAAGATACTAGCTACTAGAAATATAGCTCCTATCAAAATTAGAGATTCAAATAAAATCAAAAATTGGTTTTTCTTTGGCTTTTTTAATTCTTTAATTAAGCCCAATACTGCACTTATACCGAAAACAATATATAGGCAGATTATTATGGTTTCTGACATTTTTAACACTCCTAATATATAGATATTCCCATTATATATCAAAAGCTAAATATATGTAAGATTTTAACAAAATCCTTATTTAAATAAAAGAAACCCCGATTGTCTGCGGGGCTCCTAAGGGTAATCGTCAAGTAATGACGTACTCGACTAATTAACGATATCATGAATTTTTTGGTAAAAATACTGGTAAATGTGTCCTAATGAATGAGGGTATCATTTAGAACAAAAACGCTAGTTTAATAAGTAAATAAAAGAGAGCACATTTGAGTATGTGCTCTTGGATAAGGGGTGCTGAATTTTAATTTATTGATTCTCTTTCATCGGAGGTATCAAATTTATCGATTAATTTAAAGATAGCCTCTAGAAGAACCGTAGATAAAATAGCAAAAATCAATACAGCATGAGGTGTTAATTTCACAGTTGTAAAATTAAGATTAGCTAGCCAAAAATATCCGACATACATCGTCAGGAAGGTACTAACAATTGAAATTGTAAACCCTAAGAAACCTAATTCTTTTAGCTTTTCCTCAGATAATTTGAATACTCGTAATACTAAAGAGAAGATGATTCCTACTATGAAAAATCCAATACATAATGTCAATAGTGATATTATACTTGGATATTCAACGTCATCAGGCATCCATTGTTTTATTCCTACAATTATAGCTGTAGGGAGCACAATAGGTATTAATAGTGGTGATACTATTAGAAAAATTTCCAATAGTCTACTGATGTTGTTTGTTCCATTGTTGTTTTGATTATTCATAAATCCTCCAAAAAATAATATAAAGATCAATATTCTAGAGGATTTTAACACAAAAGTGTTAGTAAGACTATGGCTAAAAATAAGGATGGTTTTAAACAAAAAATTCATTTTGTATGTATTTGAAACACGAAAAGAGCACTTAATAAAGTGCTCTCGTTACGAGTTCATTCACTTAAAAGAAAGGATACACCAAATCATACGGGATTTTTCAAAATGTGCTTGGATAAATTAATTAGTATTTGTAAAAAAGCAGCTAGCAAAAGCTAACTGCTCGGCTGGTTCTCCAAGGGGGAAAGGAGAAAGGTTAGGGACTTCATTAAATGAGTTCTGGCTATCGCCTATCTATATTATTGACGGAATATTGAGTTTTATTCAGGGGAGGAAGAGGAAAATGAACAATTCTAGACTGTCCCAACTTGGTTTTGGTCTGCAACATCAGAATCGTATGTGTTTGTTGCACTAACACCGCTAAAGGTATTGGCAACAAAAGCAACATTGGATGATCCTGAACCATTATAAGCCTTCGTATTTTCCTTTGGAGAAACGTTGTAAAAATCGCCTAAGTTGAAAGAACCGTTACTATTTTGTACAACCAGATTTCCAACAACAGATGGCATAGTTTTCACCTGCTTTATTAAGAAGTATTTAAATTATTATATGGTGTATGCGTCTAGAGGTTCATCTGGATCTGAAAATTTTGAAATGAAGTTTGTTAGAAAACATAACAAAATAATCCTTTTACGAAAAAAGGTCCTGTTGTCTCCAACAGAACCTTTCCTAAAATGGCAAAGAGTAACTCTTACCTTACTCTTTGTTCATATATTACAGGATTGTTAACGAAAATCCAAGGCTCCTTATATTGAGAAATAAAGAAGAATCATTCTAAAGAATCTTATCTTTGTCATAAATAAAAGAGCAGTTAGCAAAAACTAACTGCTCATCTCCAAGGGGGAACAAGGAGAAAAATCTAATGTCATCTACAGTATTGACGGAATATTGAGTTTTATTCAGGGGATTTACTAATTATGTAGGTTACATGAGAAGCCCTATTAACATCCAGGCTGCCCCGATTAGAATTAAAGTTTCGAATGTAATCCAAAACTTTCTTTTTTCTGGTTTTTGAAATTCTTTAATTACAGAAAATATGGCACTTATTCCTACAAGAGTGAAAAGAGCAATTCGGATTGTTTCAGTCATTTGCATCACCACCTAAGATTTTAATAGTTTAATTATATAATAATTACCATTTTGTAGAAACTTAATAAAATAATCCTTTGAATAGAAAGTGAGGAATAACAATGGGACTAGGAAACCGTGGAATGGCATATGAAATGCTTATTAATCTAGCGCATGAAATGTATCAAAGAGGGGGAGTGGCGCTTATAAACAAGCGTCCAACTCCTGTGAAGGTGTTAAAAAGTAAAGGCGGCCGTGTATTAAATGGATTCTATGAAGCTAAAAGTACAGTGGACTATGATGGCGTTTATAAGGGACGAGCTAGTGCGTTTGAAGCGAAGTCCACAGAGAATGCTACACGATTTGATTTAAAGAACATTGTGCAGCATCAGTTGGATTACCTGGAGAAAGCAGAGAAGATGGGAGCGGTTTGTTTCTTCCTTATTGAATTTAGCAAGGACAAGTCAGTATTCGTGGTACCACTATCAGCGATTCGATGTTATATAAGAATGTCACAGCAACCAAAAGGTAAGAAGTCTATACCGAGAGCAGACTTTGATATTTATGGATACTTAGTGGATCAGACAGAACGAGCGCCAGTTGATTACTTGCAATACATCGATGAACAACAAGAAACGTAAATTGCTAAAGGCTTAATGGATAGCGGAACAACTTGCAATAGTGTGGTGGGGCTATGTTAATGCGCGATGTTCTCTTATTCAGTAGTTAGATAGTAAAATTTCACGTATCTGATGTGAATGTAAAAACCAAAATTTGAAATAGGGGGACTCCGACTTGGAGAGACAATTGATTTTGTTACCGGATATCGATGATAAGAAAGTACAGAAGGAAGTAGTAAGCGTATTAAAGGAATACAGAGCACTCAAGATGCGATTCAGCAATGACGTGGAGCAAGAAGGAATCAGTTTGTTTCCAGAGATACGAAATTCAAGAAGAATAAGCGAATTAAAGGTAAAACAGATGGAGAAGACTTTGGAGCATATCTTAGATAAGGAAGAAAGAGACATTATTACAATGAAGTTCTTAACGAATGAAAGAGTAAAAGATTCAGATGTTTATCATGACCTACTACTCAAGAAGACTTACTTCTATGAGAAGAAGCAAAGTGCAGTGAAACTGATTGCTACAGCATTAGGGATTATCTAAAAAACGCGAACAAAAGGCGAACTTTTTTGGGGACTAAATAAAATGCCAGAAATTATAAGCTATTCCTATAAACAGTTCTTTGAAAAGAGAATACGTTTTGGGGATAGCGTTCCCATTATAATAACGTTACTCGGTGACGCGGAGGCTAGAGGGGATAAGAGCTTCCCGAAATTATTTATATTTTACTTCTTATTGATTGTATAAGCGTTCCACCTTTCGTTTGTAGGCTCATAGGTAGTAAAACCACGCCTGTCATGTGGATTTCTTGATTTCTATGTTAAAACTAGATCGGCACCAATTGGATATGATGGTTTGATTGAATGAACTGCATGTCATAAAAGAAGGAAAGTCTAAATTATATTAGTAATTGCTACCGACAATTACCGATATAAGTCAGGCTGTTCTTCTTAAACGATTAACCGAGCAGAGAGCTTCCGCTCTTTGTTTGAGCCAATACAGCTGAACATTCCCCTCAGTTTTATGTGTTGGTTCAAACAAGGCGTAGGAAGAAACATATGCGTCTGGATATAAATCTTTTATAATTCGACATTGGCGAAAATGACATTAAGTAGCCGACTCTACGGAGTATAAACGAGAAGACTGAGAGTATCTAGAATAGCAGAGGCTTGAAGAGATACTTATTGCCATTTGTTCTCTCTCTTCCCCTTCAGGAGCTGTCACTTCGGTGATGGCTTTTTGTTTTGTAGGATATTCTTCTTTTCTGTCGAATAGATAGATTGGGAGAGGTGGGGAATAAGTAAATGAAAAAATTTATAATAAGCATAGAAGCAGTCGATGGTAAACAACACGAATTTGAAATTGAGTATAAAAAGACAGTAACAGTTGCTGCTATAGAAAATTCTATACAAGCAAGAGAAGCTAGATTCTTCAGATTTGGAGATCGTATGGTTAATTTGGACAATGTATTCTCTTTAGTGGTAAAAGAGAAGAAGGATTAAATACAAAAAAAGCATCCAAAACGGGTGCTTTTTTCTTTGTTATATAGAAATTACACATTAACCATTAAGCATATTAGGGAATATCGAGCATAGAATGATATTGACCCACGATATCATCAAGTTTATTGCTGCGTTTTAGTGTTACCTCTATGTTCACGAAAGGGCACCTGGATAAGGTGCCCTTTTTGATGAACTATTTTGATAAAGAAATCATATAGTATAGTGTAGGACAAGTTAACCGCTTATATCCTATTCAATGCTCATCGAGAAGTTCATTCACATATTTTAGCATCTACTGACGTGGGTGCTCTTTTTTATTGAGCAAAATGTACATTTAAATAGAAGGTTAATGGTGGGTGTAACATTAGAGGAATTAGAAAAGTGTTTTAATGAAGCTGTAAATGAAGAAGCAGAGTATGTAGCTGTTCAGATTGAAATGGATGGATTTCCTAGCGATGAAGTAATTATTAACGACAAACATAACATTGATTCTAAACTAGCTTATTATAAGAAAACGTACAATGAAGATTTAGAACATAGATACAATCCAGGAATTTGTATTGTAGGTTTTGCGTATGGTTATTAGTTCTCAGGAATCCTACGTGAATTAGGATTGTTGGCGAAGTAGTGATTAAACCAATAGCAATTATCGTAGGCGCTGCCGTCTTGTTTGTTGTTAAGGGGATGATAAGGGGTGAGGGGAATGTGGGGTCCAACAAGTTTTAAGGATGTTTTAGAGATTATTTGGTACTACAAGTGGGAGTTTTTCAAAGCACTACTTCCTATAGGGATTCCAGTATTTTCACTTGGATTAGGAACGGGTTGGCTGGTTCTGGTGCAAAAAATCTATAAAACTTGGACATACTGATATTACTACTCTAGAAAAGGTGTGTGATCAGTATGAAAAAGGAAAATTTGTTCAAATGGAAGCATTATCAGCCTGATATAATTTTGTTAACGGTAAGATGGTACCTACGGTATAACCTCAGTTTTCGTGATTTGGTGGAAATGATGAAGGAACGGGGCTTATCTATTTCTCATACCACGATTATGCGTTGGGTTCATCAGTATGGCCCGGAATTAGACAAACGAATTCGTCGTCACCTTAAGCAAACCAATGACTCTTGGAGAGTTGATGAAACATATATATAAGTTAAAGGGCAATGGATGTACCTGTACCGTGCTGTTGATTCGAAAGGAAACACAATCGATTTTTGTCTAAGCAAAACAAGAGACCGAAAGGCTGCAAAGCGCTTTTTCAAGAAAGCTTTGCGGTCTTTTCATGTATCAAAGCCACGTGTGATAACAGTCGATAAGAATCCGGCTTATCCAATAGAAATTGAACTGTTGAAAAAAGAAAAAAGCATACCTGATGGTATGCAACTTAGACAACAAAAGTACTTGAATAATATAGTAGAACAAGATCATCGCTTTATAAAGAAGCGTATCCGTTCTATGCTAGGGCTCAAATCTTTTGACACAGCTATATCCATTCTTTCTGGAGTATAAGCCATGCATATGATTAAAAAAGAACAGATTAATTTACGGAACCAGTCTATCCAAAATCAGAAAGAATTCGTCCATCAATTGTTTGGACTTGTAGCATAAGATACGATTCCGTTAGGAATATATATGCTTTATTCTCTTTTACTTTATTTTTGCACCAGAACCTAAAAGAATCAATGGGAAAATCAGAACTATTTGAGAAAGAAAAAATAAAAAAAAGAAGTGACTGTTTTGACAGAATTGAGAGAGTCATAATGGTACATCAAAACTTCATGAAGAGAAGAAGTGCACCTATTATCATATAGAATTTGTTGTGAAAGATGAAAGAAACAAGCATGCAATAATGATGAAGTATGGCATTATATATATTTCTTATTATTCGATAGGATGATGTTATCTGCATTACTAATATTGATAGATGGTGACCCCTACTAGCAAGCTAAGGTTTTGAAGTACCCCCTAAATGAAAACTTTCTTTCTCTACAGGTAGATATTTTGAGAAAACAGCTCATTTTTTTGTTTTGGGGTGCTTACTTTTCTTAAGTTGATGGGCATGGGGATAGTCCTTCTTGGCACAATCTCGTTTGTCAGTCTTCTTGGTACTCTTCAGCTAAGTGAGATGGATATGATGAAATAGGAGGACCAATTTTAAAGTAGGATAAGCTAGTTTTTGAAATCGGTATACAGTTCTTTAATAGATACAGTTTTTGTAACATGTCTTTATCTATTGGGTGAAGCATGCGATCTGTCATAATGAAATAATTGTGATGATAGATAAATACTTTCCCTTCAGGTAGAATCGTGTAATTAGATAATTTCGGGTAAATAGGTGGTCCATCTGAAAATTCATCTAAACTACGTTGCGAAACTTTAATAATTTCTTGAGCTGAAAATTTAAACTTGCGAAATGCTGTAGTGTTAATAAATGGACGTTTTTGATTATTTTCTATATAAAATAATTCTCCTTTTTCATTTTTTACAACACGTAAATTTGGAATGGGTTCTGTAAGAGATATAGGTGGTCCTTCTGTGTATTTGTAAATAAATGGTTCAGGTATTGGGACAATTTGATTTTGATTATATTTGAAGTAAGAAAGCATTTCTTTTGATATGGGCCTACGTTTATAATTATCAACTAAAAATACGTCACCTTGTGAATTTCTAAGCAATATACCATTTAAATCTTTAGATGGGAGGTTGGCATATAGATTTTGGAAGGAAAAAGGTGTTTTGAAAGTAATATCGAGCACTTTGTTAATAGGATAGAAAGGTTGGAATGTATTTAGACGTTTCCAAAACATTGCATCTCCGTTAAACCAATATAGAGGATCGGTCTCCCAATAATTACTGTATTTTTGATAAACCATTAATAAAATTCTTCTTGTATGCATAACTGAACAGTGATCCACAACATTTGCAGCTGTATATAAAATTTCCGAGGCTTTTCTTACATATTCATGAGTAGGTTGTAGATTATAATCAACACATTTTACGTGCTGAGAAGAATACACCACATCTATTTCAGGATTTTTTTGTAAGAAAGATAACATTTCAGCTAATCTATTTGGAACGTACATAGTATCATCGGTTAAATAGCAAATATAATCTCCGCATGTTAATGGAAGCGCCTCATTAATGAGCGTTGCATATCTTGTGGTTTTATATCTTTCATTACCTTGTATAAAACTATTCTTATAATAAATTCGAGGGTCATCTAAATACTTTTTTATGATATTTATAGTATCTGGATAAGAGTTATCATCCATAATAAAAAGTTCCCATTCTTTAAAAGTTTGCATCTGAACACTTTCAATAACTTGATTAATTAAAGAAGGTTTATTATAGCTAGTGAGGATAATTGAAATTAGGGGTTTCAAAGTTGTCACCTCTTGTGAGAATTTTGGATAGCTTAATATTTTCAGGTGAATATTAATTGAATCTTTGGAGTTAGTTGTTTCTAACTATTGATATTTTCTTTTTTGTACTTAAATAGTTTATTACTTGTTCATAGATATGGTATAGACTATAGCGGATTATAAAAAAGATGCATGGGCAAATAAAATAGCTACTTTATCATTTTATTACATATATAAATCTTTTTTAAAATTATCGGAACGGTTCGTCCTTTCTCTTTATATAATAACGTAACTATTTTTTATTTAATGATAAGGAGGAGAGTAATATTTGCCTAAAATTACAGTTATTATGACGAGTTATAATAAGCCCACATTTGTAGAAAAATCGATATTAAGTGTATTAAACCAAACTTTCCAAGATTTTGAACTTTTTATTATGGATGATGATTCTAACGAACTGACTCAGAAAGTGATTCAACCATTCATAAACAAGAAAAATGTACACTTTTATAAAAGTAATGTAGCCCATATTTCTGAACGAACAAAAAAAGTCAGATATGCTGCTTTAATTAACGAGGCACTTAAACATGCAAAAGGGGAGTATATTACTTATATTACAGATGATAATCAATACGAAAAAGAGCGACTTAAAATGATGTCTAGTTATCTTGATGAGAATAAAGATGTTCAAATTGTATATTCTGCATCAAAAACGATCCATCTAGATGAATCAGATTTACCTATCAAAACTGTTGAAAGGCCTGCAAAAAAAGTCACTAATAATGCGCCATGCGCAATTGATCATTGTTCTATAATGCATAGAGCATCTGTTTTGCCGATTCTTGAAAAAAGGTGGAGTACTTACTGGGATGAAGATCCTCAGTTTTATCGTATAGGAGATGCACGCTTTTTTTGGAGATTAAATCATTATTGGGATTTTTATCCTTTAGATGAAATTTTAGATATCAATTATATTACTTCACATTCAATACATGCGCAGTTATTTGCGGAAGAAAAAAATGAATTTGTACAATTATTACCATCACAAAGAACATGTAAAGAATTAAGAGAAGACTTAAGAAAAAAAAGAGGGTGAAATATTGAGTGACATCTATTTGAAAAATTACTGGTTATTAAATCTAGAATATATAAATGTTTTTTCTGAATTAAAGCATTATAATGTTCCTTTACCATTACTGAGTAATTTCTATCAATATTTGGACGAAGATGTAAAAAATAAAATGAAAGAAAAAGATTTTTATAAACAACTGTCAATTGAACCTATAGAGGAAACACAGTTGCAGTTAGAGTTTGAAAAAAGAATGTCTTCATTTCAATCAAAGATAAAAAGAATAAATCAAAATGGAGTGATTCTCCTGAATTCAGATTATCTCCGTTTTTCAGTAAGTAATTTTACTCACTTTAATCCAAATCATACAAAGATATTAACTAGATCAAAAAAGACAGAACTTTATGGTCTTCCTACAATTTGTGCACCAGATTATATAAATAAAGCCCCTAATACTGCACATGTTTTCATCGAAAAGGCTAAAAAAATCTATTCAAAGTTTAATAAACATCCACTATTTTCAAACATGTTTTTTCAAAAAAAATTACTCAGCGACCTCCCTATTATGATTGAGAAACTTAATATGGCATATTTCATATTTAAAGAACAAGTTATTTCTGGTGTGATTGTTGGCACAACGGAGGATATAGCAAGCAGAGCTCTTACTTTTCTATCTAAAAGTGAAGGGATACCGAGTTATTGTCTTCAGCATGGTGCGATAATGGGTGAAGAAGCATACTTTCCAGTTTTCGCTACAAAACAGGTTGTATATGGAAGATATGAACGAGATTGGTACCTTCAAAAAGGGGTCAGTGAATCTCAAATTGAGATTATAGGGCATCCCAGATATGATGATATCTTCGATAGGGTATATATGGATAAAAAGAATCTTTTTAAACAATTAAAAATAGACCCCTCTACAAAAGTGGTTTTTATTGCAACCCAGCCATTTAAAACTTCATTTTATATAGAATTGACAGAAAAATTAGTTAAAGACAAAAATATCACAGTTATTATAAAGCCTCATCCTTGGGAAAAAGGGCGTAACTTAGTGGGAGAATATGTTCGGTTAAGTAACGTATATCCTAATGTTAAATATATAACAAATGAAGTGAACATGTATGATGTTATTTTACATGCGAATCTTGTGGTTATTTCTAATTCAACAGTAGGGTTAGAGGCAATGTTATTAGATATACCTGTAGTTGTTTATAAATCGTTATTAGAGGATAGAGATTATAAGTATTATGATAAATTAGATTGGCTTGTAAATCACTCTATTGAAGATATGGTGAGCACGATTGAAAAGGTCCTAAACGATTCTTTGCAGTCAAGTCTAGCAAAAGAATTAAGACAACAATTTATTAGTGAGAATTATCCACAAGAAGTAAGCACCAAAAAGTTGCAAGGCTTAATTCAAAGCGCACAAGGATAAACATTATTTTAAAAAGAGGAGGTATTCATATCTATGTTTTTTAAAAATAAAAACGTTTTAATTATTGGTGGAACAGGAACAATTGGAAAAAGCATTCTTTCTAATGTTTTAGAGGGAAAGCCAAAAGTTATAAGAATTTTTAGTAGAAGTGAATATAATCAATTTTTATTACAAGAAGAGTTTAGGGGTGAAAATCAAAATATTCGCTATTTAATTGGGGATATTCGAAATTATGATCGCCTATATAGCGCAATGGAAAATATTGATTATGTGTTCCATGTTGCGGCGATGAAGCATGTTTCATTTTGTGAATATAATCCGTTTGAAGCGGTATTGACCAACATTTTTGGAACACAAAATGTAATAAAAGCAGCAATTACCCAGAAAGTAAAAAAGGTGATTTTCACAAGCTCTGATAAAGCAATTTCACCAACAAATAATTACGGTGCAACAAAACTAACAGCTGAAAGATTGATAACATCAGCGGAATATTCAAAAGGATCTAGTGAAACAATATTTGCAAGTGTACGTTTCGGAAATGTTATGGGATCGAGAGGTTCTGTTATTCCCTTATTTGAAAATCAAATTAAAGAAAATCACAAAATAACTGTAACTGATCTTAGTATGAGCAGATTTATGATGACACTGAAACAAGCAACGATGTTAACCATTGAAGCAATGAAAATAGCAAAGGGCGGTGAAACTTTCATATTGAAAATGCCAGTTATTTCATTAAAAGATTTAAGTGAAGTGATGATAGAAGAAGTTACAAAGTTGTATAGTTTGTCCAAGGATAATATTAAGATTGAAGAAATTGGATTAAAACCTGGTGAAAAAATGTATGAAGAACTTATGACACATGATGAATCTTTACAGGCTTTTGAATTACCGGATATGTTTATCATACCAAGTCCACTAAAAAAGGGTGCTCAATATGAAAATGCCAATAGAGCGAAGCCAGGATTTTATCGTTCTGATTATCAAGATGCGATTTCAAAAGAAGAGCTTAGAAATTTGATTATAAACCAGCAACTACTAGCAGGAGGGGAGAAATTATGAAAATTTTAGTAACTGGTGGTGCAGGATTTATTGGTAGGTGGGTTGTAAAGCGATTATTGCAAGATAAGCATGAAGTATGGATATTAGACAATTTAGCCAATTCAACTACAGCAAATATTATCGAGTTCGTTCATGATTTAAACTTGAAGCAATGTATACAAGGAGATATTAAAGATAAAAAATTGGTTGACCAATTATTTAAAAATCATTCATTTGACCTTTGTTATCATTTAGCAGCAAGTATTAATGTTCAAGATAGTATAGATGATGCTAGAACGACTTTTGAAAATGATACAATAGGTACTTTTAATTTGTTAGAACAATGTCATAAGCATAATGTCAAAATGGTCTTTATGAGTACTTGTATGGTATATGATAAAGCTACTAATACACAAGGAATATCAGAATTAGACCCCATTAAACCAGCTTCTCCATATGCTGGATCAAAAATAGCTGCTGAAAATATGGTTCTATCTTACTATTATGCTTATAAGCTTCCAGTTGTGGTAATTCGTCCATTTAATACGTACGGACCATTCCAGAAAACTGGAGGTGAAGGTGGGGTTGTTGCCATTTTTATAAATAATAAATTAGATAAAATACCAGTAAATATTTATGGAGATGGGAAACAAACGAGAGACCTTTTATACGTTGAAGATTGTGCAGATTTCGTTGTAAAAGCAGGCTATTCTTCTAAAGCAAATGGTCATATTATCAACGCAGGAACAGGACAAGATATATCAATTAATAAATTAGCAGAATTGATTTCGGGAAATAAAGTAAGTATTCAACATGTAACTCATATCCATCCACAAAGTGAAATTCAAAAATTATTATGTAACTATGAAAAAGCAAAAACAATATTAAATTGGGAACCGAAAGTTTCTTTAGAAGATGGAGTTATTAAAACAGAAGAGTGGATTAAATCTTTAAAAATTAACCCTAAGGAGAAAGAATAATGGCCAGGGAAATTCTCGGTATACATGGGGGAAATCCTGTTAGAGGAACATATTTGCCTTATGGTCAACAACAAATTGATGACCATGATATTCAGGCAGTTATAGATATATTAAAAGGAGACTTTTTAACGACAGGACCAACGATTCAACAGTTTGAGGAGGCTATAGCAAAATACGTTGGGGCAAATTACGCTGTTTCTTTTTCAAGTGGTACAGCTGCTTTGCATGCTGCCTGCTATGCAGCTGGAATCACAGAGGGAGACGAAGTAATTACAACCTCAATGACATTTGTAGCAAGTGCAAATTGTATTTTATACCAGGGTGGAAAGCCAGTTTTCGCTGATATAGACTATGAAACATACAATATCAGTACTAAGTCTATAGAGGAAAAGATTACAAACAAAACAAAGGCTATTATTCCCGTACACTTTACTGGGCAGCCTGTAGAATTAGATAAAATAAAAAAAATAGCAAATGAGAATAACTTGATTATCATTGAAGATGCAGCACATGCATTAGGAGCCACTTATAAAAACCAAAAGATTGGTTCAATTGGTGATATGACAATGTTTAGCTTTCATCCTGTGAAACATATTACAACAGGAGAGGGTGGAGTAATTACTACAAATAATACTTTGCTTTATGAAAAGCTTGTTCAATTTCGTACACATGGAATTGAAAGGAATCCTCAAAAACTTCTTGATAATCATGGGCCTTGGTATTATGAAATGCAATTTTTGGGTTACAACTACAGGATGACTGATATACAGGCTGCTCTTGGCTTATCACAGTTAAGTAAATTAGATTCTTTTATTAAGATTAGAAAGAAATATGTAGACATTTATAATAAAGAATTTAATAGTTTACCTGAAATCATCATACCAAAGCAATTGCCCCAAACCCACTCAAGTTGGCACCTTTATATCATTCGGTTAAATACTAAATTATTAAAGGGTAATCGAAAAGAAATTTATGAGGCATTACAAAAAGAAAATATTGGTGTGAATGTGCACTATATTCCCGTACATTTACAACCGTTTTATCAAAATTTGGGTTATAGAAAAGGCCTTTGTCCACAAGCCGAAAATTTATATGAGGAAATTATTACACTTCCTCTATTTCCAAAAATGACAAAAGTTGATGTAGAGGATGTAATAAAAGCAGTAAGAAAAGTTCTTTCGTTTTATAGAGTTGCTAAACATTAAATGAAAGGGGTGTTATTAGAATTGCGAAGCAAAAAGTTGTTAAGAGCAGTAACAAAAGTTGATATAAAAAAAGGAGAAATCATTACAGCTAATAAAGTTGATATGGAACTAGGTATCGTTGAAAATGCACTGAACCAGCTTCAGTTTGAGGAATTATTACCTCAAGTAGCTTTATATAATTTGCAAGCAGGAACTCCATTAACGAAAGAGGTTATTGAACCTCCTAAAGTAGTAATTATTGTACTTTGTAGATTAAAATCTACTAGGTTGCCTTTAAAAGCAATATTGCCAATACATGGAATCCCTTCTATTGAACGCTGTCTTATAAATGCATTAGCTATTCCTGGGGGACACCAAATCATACTTGCTACTTCAGATGTAGCACAAGATAATCCTTTAGAAAAATTTGATCTAGGTGGGAAGGTTAAAATTTTCAGAGGTGATCCAGAAAATACCGCAGATCGCATACTCCAAGCTGCAAAACAAGAAAAAGCAAACATTGTTATGCGGATTACAGGAGATTGCCCAGTTGTATCACCAGAAATCAATAATTATTTACTAGAGCGACATTTGAAAAGTGGAGCAGATTATACACAAGCACAGCTAAGTACGTTACCTGTCGGAACAGCAGGCGATATTTTCACATTAGAAGCAATTGAACGTTTGCTAAAAGCCCCAAAAACTTTAAACTATACAGAATATCTTCCATTTTATTTTATAAATAACCCTCATTTATTCCGGGTCAATATAGTAAAACTTCCTCCTCCATTGTGTTATCCTTCTTGGAGGTTAACATTAGATGAACAACCAGATTTAGACATGTTTAATGAACTTTATAAAAATCTTTATGTAAAAGACGAACCTGTATTTTTTCAGCAAATAAAAGATTACATCCTTCAAAATCCTGAGCTCATTCAAATCAATAGTCATGTGAAATTGAAATGGGCGAATCAACAATCATTAGTGGATGAGCTAAATAGAGAAACAAAATTATAAATTAATAAATTGTAGTACTTTTAACGAGGAGGGAGTAACTTGCTTGAGAAAAAAATTGTCTTTCGTGCTGATGCATCTATTGAAATAGGGACGGGTCATATTATGCGTTGTTTAACATTGGCTCAGGAGTTACAGAATAAAGGTGCTCAAATTTATTTCATTTGTCGTAAGCTACAAGGTGATCTTCAGCGATATATTTTAAGTAAAGGATTCCACGTATTTTTATTAGATACAAATGATGAAAATACTGAATTCTCAAGTACAGTATATGGGAGTTATTTGAATTGGCTAAAATGTCATTGGTTTGTTGATGCACAACAAACCAATGACATTTTGTCTCAACTCCCCCAATTTGATTGGTTAATAGTTGATCATTATGGGTTAGATAAAAAGTGGGAGACTGTTTTTAAAAAAACTGTAAAAAAGATTATGGTAATTGACGATCTTGCAGATCGAGTACATGATTGTGAATTGTTATTAGATCAAAATCTATACGAAAGTCTTAATGAACGCTATAAAGAATTAATACCAGAGCACTCTTTAATAAAATTAGGACCTAAATATGCCATATTACGGCCAGAGTTCCATTCTGCTAAGAAATTTTTACGAAAAAGAACGGGTGCGGTTGAACATATTTTTATATTTTTTGGTGGGCACGATGTAACGAATGAGACATTAAAAACGTTAAGAGCTATACAAAATATTAATAGTGATACTTTAAAAATAGATGTAGTGGTAGGAAGCCAAAATCCTCATAAGAAAGATATTCAAAATTATTGCAAGAGCATTTCAAACGCTTCATTTTATTGTCAAATAGAGAATATTGAAGAGTTTATGATACGAGCGGATTTAGGGATAGGAGCTGGGGGCACAACAACATGGGAGCGCTGTTTTCTTGGATTACCTTCTATAACAATTACAACTGCACAAAATCAAATAGAAGTAACCAAAGCCGTTGCGGAGGCCGGAGCTACATGGAATATCGGTACAGCTGAAAGTGTTTCAGATGAAACCATTACGAAATGTCTAAACAAACTTTTAACAGATTCAGATAAAGTGAGAGAAATGTCTAATAAAGCTCTTGCCATAAAGTGTGCCAGTAATTCGGATGAAATAACAAAAATTATTTTAGGAGGATAGTATGTTAAACATTGAAAAATTCCATTTGAAATGTATAGAAAAGAAAGATTTAAATCTTATTTTAAAGTGGAGGAATACAGAAGAAATTCGTTCTGTTATGTACGAAGATCATAAAATAACAATAGACGAACACTATAAATGGTTTGAAAAACTAAAATATGATGAAACAATGATTGCAAGATTACTAATATATAAAGAAAAGCCAATTGGATTTGTTAATTTTACAAAAATAAATAAAATAGATCGAACTTGTAATTGGGGATTTTATATAGGAGACAAACAGAGTGTAAGGCGTGCTGGAACTGTATTAGGTATAGTAGCATTAGACTATATTTTTGAAACAAATGGCATACAAAAAGTATGTGCAGAAATATTAGAATCAAATCGTATTAGTTTAAACTTTCATCAGAAACTCGGCTTCCAGGAAGATGGAAGACATGTGAACCATATTTTCAGGGATAATGAATTTATCGACGTTATTACAATGACCCTTTTTTATGAACAATGGATGGAAAGGAAAGAAGCTATAAAAAAAGAAATTGAAGGTGAAAAATATGAGTAATTTATATATCGGGGGTAGAGAGATTGGCAATAGCTCGCCACCATTTATTATTGCAGAAATGTCAGGGAATCATAATCAATCATTAGATAGAGCCTTGCAAATTGTAGAGGCAGCAGCAGAGGCTGGAGCACAAGGATTTAAAATTCAAACATATACACCAGATACAATGACTTTAAATATAGAAAATGGTGATTTTTTAATTCAGGATACGAAAAGCTTATGGAAAGGTAAAACACTTTATCATTTATATAAAGAAGCATATACACCATGGGAGTGGCATAAACCCATTTTTGATCGCTGTATAGAATTAGGAATGATACCATTTAGTACTCCATTTGATGAAACTGCTGTAGATTTTCTAGAAACATTGAATGTTTCTTGTTATAAAATCGCATCTTTTGAAAATACTGATATTCCCCTCATACGTAAAGTAGCAACGACAGGAAAACCAATAATCATTTCGACAGGTATGGCTTCTATTGCTGAATTAGATGAAACAGTAAGAGCTGCGAGAGAAGAGGGATGTAAAGAATTAATTCTATTAAAATGTACAAGTACGTATCCTGCATCTCCGAAATCTACAAATATAGCTACGATACCTCATATGAAGGAGTTATTTAAATGTGAAGTAGGTTTGTCTGATCATACACTTGGTGTAGGAGTATCTGTAGCGAGTGTCGCCTTGGGAGCCACAGTAATAGAGAAGCATTTAACGCTTTCGAGATCGGATGGAGGAGTTGACGCTGATTTTTCAATGGAACCTGCTGAATTTAAATTATTAGTAAGCGAAACTGAAAAAGCATGGGAATCTTTGGGTAAAGTATATTATGGCCCTACTGATTTAGAAAAAGATTCTTTAAAATTTAGAAGGTCATTATATGTTGTAGAAAACATAAAAGCGGGAGAGGCTTTCACGATAGAAAATATTAAAGCTATTAGACCAGGTAATGGCTTATTACCAAAACACCTATCCAAAATTATCGGAAAGAAAGCGAATAAGGACATTGAAAAAGGAACGCCTGTTTCGTGGGATCTTATTTGATAGGGTACAATTAGATACTACTAGGAATTCGTTGAATAAATTAAAATGCCTTTTCAATTTAATGAAAAGGCATTTTAATTTATTCAGAATGATTATAGAAAAAAGATATTTTTAATTTAATAACCTAATAAAGTTGTGATTGTAAAATAGTCGTAATAAAATGGATTCTCTCATGAAAAGTATGCTGTGTAATAACTTTTGTATGAATTTTTTCGACCATTAATCTTTTCGAAATCGTATCATTCAAATGAAAAGATACTTTATTTAAACAGTCCTCAAAGCTATTATAGGATATAATTTCATCTTTATTGAAGAAAGATGAAAGGTCAGATTTTTCTTCAATAATTTGAAAGCCTTGGCAAGCTGCAATATCAAACGTACGATTATTAATGGTATTATTTTTTACTTTATTTTTATTTTTATTCTGTGAAAATAGATGACTACGATGAGGGTTTAATATAAGACTAGCGTTATTATAATAGAGTGCAACTTCTTGAGGTGGAATCCATTCTTCTATAATTTTAATTCTCCGGTGATTTTTCCATTTTTTAATTAACTTATTTCTCCAGTGTTGACCAATAACGGTATAGTGATAAGGGGTTTTTTCCAAAAGAAACTGCATCAATTTTACTCGGGTTGGATAAGGATATCCAATGAACAATATTTCACTTTTATATTTCGAATTTCTTAGACCAGGCTTAAATACATCTATATTAGTTGCTAATGGTAAGTGGTATACATTGGTATATCCTAAACCTGAATAATATTTAAGTGCTTCACTATCAATAGTAAATATAAAATCAAAGTTCTTTAATAGAAGAAGAGAGGTATCTATATAAAATGGGTCCTCTGTTAACCAGACAGCTAATTTAATGTTCCTTTTTTTAAAATATTGAATTGCTTTTTGTGGTAGATGATTACCTAATAAGGTGAAAACAATATCAGGATGAAACGTTGTTGTAATGAAATCCAATTGCTCTATTAATTCACTCGGCTGTACTGCTAACCATTCGAAATTTTGATCGATAAGTGTTCTCTGTATGCTTTGATCTAGATATTGATAGATTTTTGAGTAACCGGAAGTAATGTATAAGAGTTTCATATTTCAATCCCTGCTTTAGGTTTAAAATATATTATGAGATAAATGTAACACTTTCTATTTCTTTACAACTGATCTTAGTAATACTTGTAGTAGGAGGAGTAACTGAATTTTCCTCTTCTAATGTGACGATACAAGTATTAGGGTTAAAATTTGTAAAAATAGCAGGTCCAATAATATTTCCAGATTTACCAGTCACAGTAACGACTTCGCCTGGTTGTAAATTTTTAAAAATACTACATACTCCACCTGAACAACGAAATAAATTACATAAGAACAAATTTATCCCTCCTTTAAACAATATACTATATCATATGAAAGTATGTAGAGGGATGTGTAGACAAGTAACCTTTAGAAGGGAAAAAATTCAGTTTAAAGCAACTTATTGAAATGATAGATACAATGGAATAATACATTTTGGAGCATTTTGATTAGATTATCCATAGTTAAGACATTCATTAGAATGTCTTAACTATGGATTGAACTTTAACCACCTGAAGCATCTTAAGGGGTGGTTAAAGTAACACTTTCTATATCTTCACAACTTATGAATATGGTATTGGTAGAAGAGGGGGTTATCACATCTTCTTCAACTAATACAACCGCACAAATAGTCGGAAAGAACAATGAAAAAGTAGCAGGTCCAATAATTTGTCCTGATTTAGTGGTAATTGTAACAACCGTTCCTGTTGGCCACGAAGAGAATAAAAAACAAGCTAAACCTTTGCATTCTGCCATATTAAGCCCTCCTAACTTTAAGTGTTGATTAATATAATACAATTCAAACATTTTATATTGTATGTGGTAACAATATGAAATGTTTGGACTAATAAAAAAACTAGAATTATATAAAAATGTAAAAGTAGTATATTAACTTACATCTATCTTTTTTAGTTAGCCTGGATGTTATTTGTTTTTAAAAATATAATATTTTAATATAAAAGAAGTTAGTGAGAAATATCCTTGGGTTAAATGGTTTCAAAAAGATGGAAACTGGTATTATCGTGATAAAGAGGGCCCTCTGGTTAAAGGCCTACAATCTATTAATGGATACAAATACTACTTTAATGAAGATGGTGTTATGCAAACAGGCTTACAAACTATTAAGAGACAAGTATATTATTTTAACGAAAATGGTACTATGGTTACAGATTGGAAAGACGTAGATAATAAATGGTATTATTTTAATGAAAATGGCATTAAAGTTCCTAATGTATTTTTAGATGTTCCAGAAAGTCATTGGGGGTATGACCAAATATCATATATGGCAGGAAATAAAATTATAAATGGATATGGGAATGGTTACTTTGGAGCAAATGATAATCTTACACGTGAACAATTAGCAGCCGTCTTATATAAATCTTTATCACTGCCGGATACAAGTGATAATCCTTTTACAGATATAAATGATAGCCCATTTAAAAAAGAAATTTTGTCCTTAACGAAGAGCGGTATTTTTTCAGTAAATGGGGAAAAGACATTTAATCCAAAAAACACTGCGACAAGGGCTGAAATTGCAGTAGTGTTAACTAAAGCATTTAACTTGAAAATCAAAGCTAATTATGAATTCAATGATATGAAA
Organism: Bacillus mycoides; assembly: GCF_000832605.1. Classification (GTDB taxonomy): domain Bacteria; phylum Bacillota; class Bacilli; order Bacillales; family Bacillaceae_G; genus Bacillus_A; species Bacillus_A mycoides. The sequence goes on along the minus strand of NZ_CP009691.1, from coordinate 190,828 downwards.
GATCATTGGGCGAATGAATATGTAAAAGCTTTATATAGCAATGGGATTGCAAGTGGTACAGGAAATAAAAATTTCAATTCAGGAGCGAATGTTTCAAGAGCAGAAATGGCTGTATTTTTATATAGAGCAATCAACTTAAATCCGAATTTTGTACCAAAGCCTATTTAATCTTATAATAAGATGGCTTTAATACGAAGCCTATATAGGCTTCGTACCAGTTTGTTTTGAAATTGACTCATCATTTTGAGTGTAAAAAAGTTTATATCAACACAATTCATCTTTTCTCTAATCAAAGTTATAGGTTTTGAAAAAACTAACTAATTTGATCAAAAAATGCACCCTAATTGTTAGTCACATAATTGACAATTAGAGGTGCATTTTTTATAGTCTATTTTTAAAATACAAGCACTAAGACGGTATATAAGGTGTTGAAAATTAAAAAACAATTTCTAAGTGTGGATTTGAAATAAAGTCGTACCGTTTTGAAAAAGTTTAACCGTTTTAAAGAATACATTTTAAAAGAAATGTTGTTGTAGCAGGATTTATGATGAATTTCAATCAAACTTTTTTATAAAAATTGTGTATTAGTTCACAAGAGTAATTCTATTTTTAATCAATCTTTTTTCAAAATATGAAGGGTTCTCTTTTAATACAAACAACTTATTAATATGTTTTGAATCAAACTTTATCATTTTAGCCAAGAAGACTCCTTCCTCAAGGAACGTGAAGGGCCACAGCCTAGTGAGTAGGTGGGAGATGAATTGGCTTCGGACAAGGGATGGCAAGAGCCATCTTAATTGTTCGACAGGTAGTAAAGTGTTACTTGACAAATTGTCATGATCATTTTACTATATTTCGAATGTACGTTCGGTATATAATAGATATATATCGAAATGGAGGTGAAACTTATGATTATCAATAAAGCATATAAATTTCGTATATATCCAAATAAAGCACAAGCAACTCTAATCAATAAAACGATTGGTTGTTCTCGTTTTGTATTCAATCATTTCCTATCTCTATGGGATAATGCATACAAGGAAACAGGAAAAGGTTTGACATATGGTACATGCTCTGCCAAACTCCCTGCCATGAAGAAAGAGTTTGTTTGGCTAAAAGAAGTGGATAGTATTGCGATTCAGTCGTCTGTTCGCAACCTTGCGGATGCTTATACACGCTTTTTCAAAAAACAAAACAGCTCCCCGTGTTTCAAATCTAAGAAGAACAACGTACAATCTTATACCACAAAACAAACAAATGAAAACATTGCTGTTGTAGGCAACAAAATGAAATTGCCAAAACTAGGTCTTGTTCGATTTGCCAAAAGTCGTGAAGTAAAGGGACGTATTTTAAATGCTACGGTTAGAAGGAACCCTTCTGGTAGATACTTTGTGTCATTGTTAGTGGAAACAGAAGTGCAAGAACTCCCGAAAACACTTTCTTACATTGGAATGGATGTAGGGCTAAAAGACTTCGCGATTTTGTCAGATGGAACAACCTATAAAAACCCGAAGTTTTTTCGATCGTTAGAAGAGAAGTTGGCAAAAGTACAGCGTGTTCTTTCTAGAAGAATGAAAGGATCTTCTCGCTGGAATAAACAAAGAATTAAGGTAGCTAGAATTCATGAATATATAATGAATTCTAGAAAAGATTACTTGGACAAAATCTCAACTGAAATCATCAAAAACCACGATGTTATCGGTATAGAAGATTTGCAAGTATCGAATATGTTAAAAAATCATAAGTTAGCAAAAGCAATTAGTGAGGTATCATGGTCACAGTTTCGAACCATGTTGGAATATAAAGCAAAATGGTACGGCAAACAAGTCATTGTCGTATCCAAAACATTTGCTTCAAGCCAATTATGTTCTTGTTGTGGATATCAAAACAAAGACGTTAAAAATCTAAACCTACGTAAATGGGAATGCCCTTCTTGTAGTACACATCATGATAGGGATATTAACGCAAGTATCAATCTAAAGAATGAAGCGATAAGGCTTCTAACCGCAAGGACTGCGGAGATAGCCTAATAAATTAGAGTTCGATAGAACTCTTTACTTAGGAATCCCCCACTTCTAAACGAAGTGAAAGTGGGGGTAGTTCAATACAAGTAGGGATTTAGCAAACACTCATGTTGGGATTCTAACGTCAAATGGAACATCTAATGTATTATTTGATGATGTCCAAGTTATAGGTGCAAAAAAAAGCTAAACTAATATGGGTTCTGATGTAAAAACTTTGAAACATATAAAAATGGTTTATCAAACTTGGATATACTGATAGGAGCACCATACATGCCCATCAACAATACCCCTAAGTACCAAGAAAACGTTATTCTTTCTAAACTGATATGCTCTCCTTTAGGTAGACAGATAAAAAATAAAAATCTGTTTGCTTGAAGGAGAGTTTTGTTAATGTCTAAAAAAGTTTACTCTGCGGAGGATAAATTTAACATATTGAAAGAATGGGAGGATGGTAATTATTCACTAAATGAACTTGAGTCCGTTTTTAAAGTAAGTCGCATCAATCGAAGCACTCATCAAGTCCTGAGGGACTGAATCAACGGTTTAATAAGGCGGCCGTCCTACTTTTACACCCCCTACTAGCCGAACTACTAAGCAAAAAATTGGCCGCATCTATGCCGATTTCTTCTCCATACACTTCTGTTTTCAAGCAAACTCGTATTTTAGATTCAACTGCATTTCAACTCCCAGATGTATTTTCATCGGTTTATCCAGGTGGACAGTTCCTACATATTCATACAGGTCCAGGTAAACAACATGATCGCACTTACGGCTCTCTGTGTGTCCCAACTGTAACAGCAAATGATTTATGTATCCGAGATTTAGGTTGTTTTCATTTAAAAGACCTTCAATACATACAATATAAAAAGGCAAGCCAGTATGAAAAATAAAATTAACCCAGAATTATTGGAATCATGAAATGAGGCTTTTAAAAGGAATGCTTATTTCTTCAATCACTATCAATTTTGTTTTTGAAATATCCCTATTTAATCAAAGGGTTATTAAAAATCATATAACGGGAGGATTTATATGAAAAAAAATACAATTTTGATATTATTGATATTTATTCTGTCTATTTCCCTTACAAACCATCCCCTTGCAGCCGAAACTTTAAACAACCTTGAGTTTATAAAAGAACAACAGACTAAAAATGAAAGGCTTATTCATATTGATATAAGAGGAAATAATGTGGAAGAATATCAAGAGGCACAACATATGGTTGATAGAATAAAAAAAATAAAAAGCGGCATACTTGATAAATTAGTGGCAGACGGAACATATGTAAAACTTGTTAATTATCCTATCACTGAGTCTGACGAATACAGGGACCTAAAAGGATTAATTCCACGAGGATGGGAAGGGCAAACCAATGCCGAAGGAAAACAATTGACCTGGGATGATGTACCAGGTGTGGGATCTGATATTGGTGGAAAACCTGTAATGGCTAGAATAGGTTTTAGTGAAAGAGGAAAGGGGCATGGTTCCATTAATTTAGAACTTCATGAAATAGCGCATGCAATTGATCGAGTGGTTTTTTTTAATATAAGTCATACTGATTTGTTTGATGTTCCTTTCAGTCAAGAGAGACAGAAAATTTTCCCGGATAAATATTACGAAAATAAGGAAGAATATTTTGCGGAATGTTTTACATATTATTATTTTAGCGAATCATCTAAGCAAGAGCTAAAAGATAAGGCTCCATTGACTTATAGATGCATAGATTTATTAATTAAAACTGTTCAAGGGGATTCCAATTCAACAGAACCTATTAATGAACTATTAGACGGAAATCAATTTGCTTGGTCTTTAAAAGGATATAGTGATCGAGAATTCGCAAAAGTAGATTATAACAAGAAGGCAGAGTTAACTATGGCTTTAAAATAAAGTCGCGATGTTTATAAAAAAGATACGATGCTCTATCCCTTTAGGTGGTTATCTAAAGGGGTATTTTTATACTAAAAAGGAAAAGAACATCTGAATTGAAGGATAGACTAGGGCACTGTTGTGTGGCAATAAGTTATTCCTGTGAACTACTCGCCACTTAGCAAGGCTTGAAGTGGGAGTTTCTCAGTTCCACGATGAAAGCAACCTTTCGTCTCCCTGAGCGTTACTTCGGGGTGTTCCATCCCTAGATGTCCAACGCTTGGACGCTCTTTTGGTACGGTTGATATTTTACGCAGGAACCGAATGGCTTGTTTTTCGCACTCTATTTTCTTCCTGCAACCTCATATATCAAGTTATCAAAGAACTTCATATAGCTAGTTTATCAAAAGTTTTTGGCTATGCCAAACCGAAATTCATCTCCCACCTACCGTTGGGCTACGCCCTTCACACGCTTGAGGAAGGAGAATTCTTTCGGGGAATTCGTTAAAGGATGCTATTATTAGACATTCTCGAAAAAAATGTACAAGAAAAGTATTTCCTATCAGAAGAAAAATTGGACAAAATCGTATTTAAATAATAGGAAATATTAATTCTAGTGGTTGGAGAAGGGGTGGAGAGATGTGTAATCCTATGGGGATATCCCCTACGATTACATGCAAAGATGATCCCAGGGTTTTACTTCCTAATAAAAAGGCAGCTTAATTAGAAATGAATTAAATGGAGAGTGTAAATGATGAAAAGCTATAAAATCCATATTAAAGAAGCTACAAAAAAAAGGATATGCAGTAGCTGAAGTGGGGGATAGTGTTAATTATTCTGTTCCAGGGAGTAAAACTAGAAGGGGAAGAGGAGGGAAAGGTGTTGCTCAGACATTAGATACTGCTTGTAATCAGGCTGATTAACAAGGGATCCTACCACACCGCTATCAAGCTAAGAAAAACAAATGCCCATCGACCTAGGATTTCAAAGTAACTCCATAAAGAAAATTTTATGGAGCAATAAATTAATTAACTTGATGGTGATGGGGTCCCGCCACATAGCTATCAAGTTAATATTTAAAATTACCCCCATAACGAAAATTTTATATCACTACAACAGTCATTTATGAGAAGTTAGGCCATTTTATTTATTGCTATCCTGTTTTCTTGTGACACTTAGTACAATTATAGACAACATCTAAAATATTAAAGACTTTCTTTTTCTCATAACAGTGGCACTTTCGCCCGTTTTTCTGTAGGAAGATAAACAGGCGAAGCAGGATCACTTGAGTTGGAAGCTTTTGATACAATCCGATATAAGCTTCGTAAATTTCGTGGGTTTGTCCTGGTTGTAGCTGGAATGAATTTGGCAATTGTTACAGAAAAAAGAACTGACATTCTTACAAATCTGGAAAATTGAAAATGGCTGTTTATGAAACTTTCAATATTTATAATTAAAGTTGGTGCTACTTCTTTATTGCATTAGATAGCAATGTAATTTATAATACGTTCAAATGATTAAATTCTTAAACGGAAGGTAATGTTAGCGAAATGAACTGTAATGATAAAGTAATGCATATTTTAGAAAATTTAAGACCATGTTTCCAAGGGTTGGGAGATCCAACTCGTCAGCAAATTGTATCGCTTTTAATTGATAAAGATAGCTTGAATGTGACGCAAATTGCGGAGCATATTCCCATGTCAAGACCTACTGTATCTCATCATTTGAAAATATTGAAACAATCAGGGTTACTTCGAGTTCAGAAAAAAGGCACTGAAATGTATTATTGTCTTGAATTTAATGAAACAATAAATCTTTTAAAAGAACTTGTTTCTTTAGTTGAAGATGAATGTAAGAATTAGGTACTCATTTATAGTTTAGGGACACTTTTTGTCCCTTTTTTTAGTGACATTACGTTAAAAGGTTTAAGTTTTTAATCATTTAAACTTATAATCTCATACTAATTAAAATGGAGGTTTCAGATGAATAAGAAAACAGTATTAATTGTTGGTGGGTATGGTGTTGTTGGTAGTCAAATTGCTCAAATTTTACATGATCGACATCCTGATTTGGAAATTAGATTAGGAGGAAGAACCTTAGGGAAAGCGTTACCTTTTGAATCAGAGAGAGTAAAAATAGTCACTGTAGACAACACAACAGATGATCCTTTAAGAAATTTGGATGATAATTTCACATTAGTTGTTAATGCGGTTAATGACCCGCAAGATAGACTACTTCTATCTGCAGTTCGAAAAAAAATTCCATTGGTTGACATTACTCGTTGGACTGAACGTTTTAAGAGTTCTATTGATCGATTAAAAAATGTTGAGGTCCAATCCCCTGTTGTATTCGCTTCAGGGTGGATGGGAGGGACAGCAGCCCTTTTTGCTAAAATGTATTCAAAAGATCTTCAAGAGGTTACGGTTGATATCAACGCACTATATTCTCTTCAAGACAAAGCAGGACCAAATTCAACAGCATATATGGACCGGTTAACGATTCCATTTGAAGTCAAAGCTCGAGAGGGAATGCGACAGGCTTATCCAATGACTGATCCAATCAAAGTCCGCTTTCCCAACGGTTATATAACCAAATGTTATCGTTTGGATACTCCTGATCACGTAACCCTGCCAGAATCAATTCATGCTGTTTCGGCTAACTTTCGTATTGCTTTTGATAGTAAAATATCTACATATGGACTGGTTTCTCTGGTGAATACAGGGATTTGGAAAATGATTAGCGGAGAAAAATTTACCGATTTACGGAAAAATATTCTCTATAAACCCGGAAGGGGAAGTGCACATAACATAGTTATTCACCTTAAAGGTTATGATGCTACTGGTGTATTGCATAGACGATGTGTGAATATATCAGATCCGTTAGGACAGACACATCTTACTGCTTTAGGAGCAGCTGTCCAAGCAGAGAACATTTTACAAACATCTGATATTGTGGTTCCGGATTCTAAAATTTACTTTCCGGAAAATTTATTAGATTTGGGTATGAATGCATCTGTAATTTTAGATTTTTATAGGGAATATGGGGTTAATATTACGAAACAAAATATATAAAAGGTATCGTTCTATTCGTGGTAGTATACATATGGCTATCAAGCAAATACCCCAAATAACTTAATGGCAGTTTAGTTTAATAAGAATCAATGGTAAAATGATGAGAATTATGCTATGGGGCTGGTCAGTTGTAATTTTATAAAGGAGTTGTGAAAAGTTGAAATATCGCAAAGCAAATATCGATGATATTGATAAATTGGTCGAGTTAAGAAAAAAGCAATTAGTTGATGAGGGGATAGAACCTAATATAGATATTGGTAGAGAACTATATGCTTTCTTTAAAAATAAACTAAGTGAAGGTACTTTAATTCAATGGCTAGTGGAAGATAATGAAGAAACTATAGCTTGTGGTGCAGTAATTTTTTATGAATTTCCACCTTGTTACACCAATAAGACTGGAAAAAAGGCTTATATCACAAATATGTATACTAATGAAAATTATCGTGGGCAAGGAATCGCAACAAAGCTGTTAACTAAATTAGTTGATGAAGTTAAGATTTCAGGTATCTCACAAATATGGCTTGGGGCTTCAAAAATGGGTAGACCAGTGTATAAGAAGTTTGGTTTTATGGAAACTGATGAATTTCTAGAATTAGGGTGTTTTTGCCCATCCACCGAAAAAGGGGAATAAGACAAGATATTCCAATGTGGAAAAGTAACTCTAAAATCAACCTTTATTGTATATTTTGGAGTTACTTGACGTTAACTTTTCTACGGAAAGTTGACACTTTTATCCTATGCCTAAAGGCGGACTGAATTCCTGCATAGGCTTTCCAATATCACTGAATTTGTAATGAAAAGTTGTGAACAATTGAAAAAATAATGATTGAAATAATGAAAGGTGAGAAGGAGTTTATTTCTAATAAGCGAAATATTATAGTGTATTGTTTTATCCTAAATTATTTGTAAAGGTGGATACATAATGACAGTAAAGAAGCTTTATTTCCTCCCAGCAGGTCGTTGTATGTTGGATCATTCTTCAGTTAATAGTACACTTACACCGGGTAAACTACTAAACTTACCTGTTTGGTGTTATCTTTTGGAGACAGAAGAGGGACTTATTTTAGTAGATACAGGTATGCCAGAAAGTGCTCTTAATAATGAGAATCTTTTTAAAGGTACATTTGTTGAAGGACAAGTTTTACCTAAAATGAATGAGAACGATAGGATCGCAAATATTTTAAAGCGTGCCGGATATGAGCCAGAAGATCTTCTTTATATCATTAGTTCTCACTTGCATTTTGATCATGCAGGAGGAAATGGCGTTTTTACAAATACACCAATTATTGTACAGCGTGCTGAATATGAGGTAGCACTCCACAGAGAGGAATATTTGAAAGAATGTATATTGCCGAATTTAAACTATAAAATCATTGAAGGGGATTATGAAGTAGTGCCAGGTGTGCAATTAATATATACACCGGGACATACGCCAGGGCATCAGTCATTATTAATTGAGACGGAAAAATCAGGTCCAGTGTTGCTAACTATTGATGCATCATATACGAAAGAAAACTTTGAAGATGAAGTACCGTTTGCTGGATTTGATTCGGATTTAGCTTTATCTTCAATAAAACGTTTAAAAGATGTTGTTAGGAAAGAAAATCCGATTATTTTCTTTGGACATGATATGGAGCAAGAAAAGGGCTGTAAAGTGTTCCCAGATTATTTGTGATATAGCATATAAAAAGTCATGAGCTCGTTAGCTCATGACTTATTGATTTGGGGTGTTTGTCATATATACATTGATACCACTGAGTCGTTTACTACGAGGAGAATACTTCATTCCTTTCTTTTTTTCTCTTACAGCTTGATCTTGTAATCGTTTTTGTTGCTGTTGTTTTGTTAATCGATGAACAATTACACGAGTTGGCAATTTATCAATCATTCCTACATAAGCATCAGCTATTTCACATGTTTGTCCTGGTTGAAGAGAGTTCATTAACGTCTCCATATCTATCTGTATATACTCTGTACCTTTCTTAATTCTTCCATCTTGAAAATAATCAGGGATAGGATTTTTTTGATAAATACGTGTATTCGACTTGATACGAGAGATATAGTAGGCCTCTTTATCTTGTATATATTGAAGGTCTTTTAAATGAAAATAACCTAAATCTCGGATACATAAATCATTCGCTGTCACAGTTGGGGCACACAGAGAGCCGTAAGTGCGATCATGTTGTTTTCCTGGACCTGTATGAATATGTAGGAACTGTCCACTTAACAAATCATACTCAAGTTGAATTTTTATCCCAGCTGTATGGCTGCATCCTCCTGCACCTGGATAAACCGATGAAAATACATCCGGGAGTTGAAATGCAGTTGAATCTAAAATACGAATACGCTTGAAAACAGAAGTGTATGGAGAAGAAATCGGCATAGATGCGGCCAATTTTTTACTTAGCAGTTCGGCTAGTAGGTGTTGTAAAAGTTGGACGGCCGCCTTATTAAACCGTTGATTCAGTCCCTCAGGACTGATGAGTACTTCTGTTGATGTTTCTAAACAGCTAGATAACTGAGTTAAAGAAGTCATAGCTACATTTTTGCTCAACCATACACATAAAGCTACTAAATCTTTTGCTTGGTACATACTGGTTCGTTGTACAAAGCCAACATCTCTAGCAAGATCCCGTAAGGTATTTGGAGATAAAAAACTTTGAATCTCTTGAGCAAATAGTTGTAATTCGTCATACACAGAAACAGACATAAAAAACGCCATCCTTTCCTATGAGTCTACAGAAAGAATAGCGTTTTTTTTGTTATATGGATATAAATTTATGTTAATTTGATGAGGGTGTGTTGTGCTCCGCTACTTAATAATCTGGAGGAAAGATATAAGTAATTGTAGATTTTAAAAAAAGTTTAACTGGAAACTTATTTCTTTTATTTTTGAACAAATTTTATTTATTCTTATGTTTTACTACAATGATTCCCAAGGTTATAGGTGTATAATGGTAAATATAGAAAAATGATGTATATGGAAAGGTGGATGGGGTTATGTTTATAGTTCTATTAAAATATGTGAAACCATTAAGTGAAGTCGAAGATTTTCTGGAAGAACATGTAGATTTCTTAGATAAACATTACAAAGGAGGCGACTTCATTTTCTCCGGAAGACGTGATCCTAGAATTGGTGGAGTTATTTTAGTTAATTCGGATGATGAGGTTACTGTTCAAAAAATATTAAAAGAAGACCCTTTTTATAAAAATCAAGTTGCTGAATATGAATTAATTAAATTTACGCCAACTAAATATGCAGATAAGTTCTCACCATTTGTTAATAGCTAATTTAATTAATTTAGATTTGAGAATAAGACAGCCTGAAAAATGATTAAACTTTTTTAAATAGTAATTTTATATGTATATATTTATAACAGATTTTGAGCAGCCTTTTTTCAAAATCTGCTCTTTCTATTTGTTCATTTATTAAGGGGATTAGTACTAATTTGATTAAACTTTATTTCGAACCAACAGTAATAGTTGTTGTGGGGAAAACAGGGGAACGTAATAAAATAAAAAATATTGATTACTGTCTAAAGGAGAGAGTTGTATGAATGTTAAAATAGACGAAAAAACAATTACAACAGATCGGCTATATTTGAGGAAAATAAGTTTAGAAGATATTAATGATATTTATAATATCGTAAAAAATGATACCGTCGGTAAATGGCTTGCAGCATCTAGAGGAATGACAATAGAAGAAGCAAAAATATATGTTGAAAAGTTCATAAATCATTGGAATCAATATGGCTTTGGTGTATGGGCAGTTTTAAATAAATGTACAGGGGAAATTATAGGGCATTGTGGCTTAAGATATGTAGATCAAAAAGAAGAGGAAGTTGAAATTATGTATCTTTTAGATCCAGAATTTTGGGGAAGAGGTTATGCAACAGAAGCTGCAAAAGCATCTATACAGTATGCTACTAACTCGATGGAAATTAAAAAACTAATTGCGAGAATTAAAATTACAAATGATAAATCAAAAAAGGTATTAGAGACCTTAGGATTCCAATTTGCTTATGATAAAGATTACCAAGGAAAACAACTATCACATTATGAAATAAAATTGCCGTCATAAACAATTTTTAAGAACAGTATTCATGTAAATGTAATTAAATTCTCATATTCAATATTTATTTATGTATAAAAAGGTTAGTATTTTACTAGCTTTTTTATACTTCTTATAAGAATGCTGATGATGATTAATCAGATTGCTTGCTTAACAATAGCGAGCCTTTTTATGTATGTAAACCTTGGTTAGTAAGTTTATGTTGGCTTCTGTTTTCGAATATTATGTCATCAACGCTTATAATAAGATAATAATATGTAGAAAAGTAAAAATTTCGTTTAGGGGATACCTCAAGACCTTAGCTTGATGGGCATGGGGTCCCGCCACATGCCCATCAACTTAACATTTTGAAGTATCCCCCAAATGAAAAAAACTGTACTGTTAAAGGTAAATATAGAATTAGAATGTAAATTATCAAGAATTAATAATTAGTAAAGTAGAAGCTTTCAACAAAAATTGGTAAAATAATAACCAAGTATTGAAATTAGAAAAAGGACTGTATTAAAAAAGGAGATTCTATACTATGGAGCAAATTATTTCAAACAATAAGAATGGATCTACAGAGATATATTATAAATTATTCTCTATGTTATCTTTGTTAACTTTTCATAAGATCACATCCATTGAAAAGAAAAAGAAAAGTCTTAAGCTTTCCCTTGAAAACGAATTGAAAAATTCAACAAAAAATAATCCTTATAAATTATAATACGGTTCCCAAAGATTAAACTCTACAAGAGAATTTATTTATAGGATTTTATTAAACCAATATAATATCATATTAATTTGACCTTAAAAACGCTATTCTTTTTGTAGAAATATACAGAAAGGATGGCGTTTTTTATACCAGAGGATAGTGAAAACTTCGCGTCTTTCTTTCGAATTCACAGTTTTCTGTTATTTTCAAGGAGAATGAATTGGATATATATGCTAATATAAGAAAGGAATTGTAAAAGAACCTGGAAAAATGGAGGGAATTATGAAAACTTTCATATATATGGTGAGACATGGGGATTCACCGAAATTTGGAAAAGAAAAAACAAGAGGATTAACTGAAAAAGGAAAATTAGATGTTCAACGAATAACAGATGTATTACAAGGTGAGGGAATTGACATTGTTATCTCAAGTCCATACAATCGTTCAATTCTAACTGTTCAGCAGTTAGCGAAGCAAATAGGACAAGAAGTTTTAGTATTTGAAGACTTAAAAGAGAGAATTTTTATTGCTGAAGAGGAACGAATGTCGGATAAAGAATTATTCCCTTTGATAACAAAGTCATTTTTAGAACCCGACTTTGCTTTAACGGGAGGAGAGTCTAATGTCGACTGTCAGAAACGTGCTATAAAAGTCTTAAAAGAATTATTAAACACCTATCGAGGACAGAAAGTAGTATTAGGAACCCATGGAGCTGTTATGACTTTGATGATGGGGTATTATGATAGTAAGTATGATTTGAATTTTTTACTACAGACATCAAAACCAGATATATACAGAATGGAATTCAATGGACAGGAATTGGTGGAGATTAAAAGATTGTGGGAAATTGAATAGATTGACTTTATTCATCCATAGCTATTCCCAATGACGTGTATTATAAACAATAGGGTTACTGCGGTAACTCTTTTTCTTATGGCACTAACGGGGGATTGAGTTCAACAATCTAAAAAATCCGGTTCCTTAGCGTACAAAATTCGTGTTTTGTTCTTGCTACTCCGAGATGAAATGGGAGGGAATGTTTTTGGGCAGGATACTTTTAAAGTTATTTTTTAAATCAATCCTATTTTTTTTCTTATGCGGTATTGTTGTTTATTCTATATTTCAGATTATTTTTGTCTGGAGTGTTTCAACAGGATTAGGGAGAGATGATATAGTCGGATTTTCTGATAATAAGTATGTAATTGGTCGTCCACCTGTTAGCTATAATTTATATAAAAAAGATAGTGGGGAAACTATATTAGATAATGTTATTGGTTATAAAAAGGGGAAAACTAAAAGCTATGTTCGGAATGAAATTGAATTTGCAGTGATAAATGAGATAAAGGGTAGCTATGAACTGTATAAAATAGAAAATGCTTCAGAAAAGGATATAGAACGGCTGAAAGAAATGAAGAAATTAGAATAAAAGAGACTATCTGAAAGGTAAAAATGTACGCTTGTTATTGTTAAATCTAAAAAATGTTTTAGACTGATAACTGAGTTTTATTTCATGAAAAGAGTCATTATTAAAGTAAAGTATTAGGGGTTCAGTCACATGCCCATCAACTTATGAATTCAAAAGTATCCCAAGACGAAAAAATGAGCTTTTTTGCTACAAGTTAGCACAAAATATCGTTCTGGGGTTACTATGAAATTTTAGCTTGATGCGATGTGCCTGTACCCCATCGCTATCAAGCAAAGCTTATGCAAAATCAATTTGAATTAGATGAAGCTGTATATTTTGTATCGGAATACATAAAAAGGTATGCTGTAGACCGAGAGGACAGAGAATATGCAGCAGAAGTTATTGCTAGAAGTTGTAATAAAGAAAACACTGCTGATGATATTTTTTATATCACAACTTGCCGTGAAATGATTAATAGATGAATAATGATTAACCGGACAATTTAGAATCAACTAAATAAAAAACAGGATCTGATATTCATATATCAGGTCCTGTTTCACTATGTATAATTATTTTACTGCCTCTTTTAATTCTTTTCCCGCCTTAAAAGCAGGTGCCTTTGAAGCAGCGATTTGCATTTCTTCACCTGTTTGTGGGTTACGTCCTGTACGTGCAGATCTTTCACGCACTTCAAATGTACCAAAGCCAAGAATCTGTACTTTATCTTCATTTGCAAGCGCATTTGTTATAGCATTTAATACAGCTTGTGTTGCTGCAGCTGCCTCTTTTTGTGTAAGTTCTGCTTTTTCTGCTACCATTTTTGTTAGTTCAGTTTTATTCATTTTTTGCACCTCTTTGAATGTGATTAGAGATTATTATAACGTGCCTATACTCCTGATGCAATCAAAAGCAATACCAGCATCACCGTGTAAATCAGGTGTAATAAAAATTTTCCTTATTGTTAATTTAAATCTTTTATATACCACGCATTCATAGCAGAATGATCAGAACCTGATAGTGGCTCATGTAAAAGCGTAAATCCAAACTTTTCATATAGTATACATGCAGTTTTTAATTCATGCTGTGTTTCTAAGTAGCACTTTGTATAATGTTTAGCAGCATATGATAAAGCTTTTTCCATTAACTTCTTTCCAAATCCTAAGCCCTGTGTTTGGGGACTTAAGTATAACTTCTGTAATTCGCAAACTTTTTCATGTTCGTTAAACGGCGCTATACCAATTCCACCAACTACTTCTCCTTCCATTTCTGCTATCCAATATTTTCCGTGTTTTAAATCAGTATAATATTGGTGAAGATCGTTAAGTTGAGGATCAAAATAAGCTGTTCCAGGAATCGCTAATCCAAGTGATTTTAATGAATTTTGTATTATTTTTTTAATTTGCACATTATCTTCTTTTTTAATTTCCCGAATAATCATATGATCTCTCCTTCGATTTTTTTACGAAAGTTCCGAGTGTTTAGAAAATTGCACCCCTAAATGTTGACTGAGTCCACATTATAAGGATACAGTTATGTTAATGTTAAATGTGGATTAAGTCAACTAAAGGAGGAACTATGGATAAAGAATTTATTTATGATATTAGACAGTTCAATCGTTTTTATACGAAAGTACTTGATTTATTTAATAATCAATTTCTAGATACAGAATATTCATTAACCGAAGCACGGATACTATTTGAGATAAGTGAAAAAACTAATTGTATTGCGAATAATCTCGTGCAAGAACTTAATATTGATAGAAGCTATATGAGTAGAATTTTACGTAAATTAGAGAGGGAAGAATTAATAAAGAAGAAAAGCTCAGCAATAGATAGTAGAAAAAACTTTCTTTTTTTGACAAAAAAAGGTGAGGAATTGCTAGATAAAATCAATATTCAGTCAGATGAACAAATATATCAATTATTTAATGGATTAACTAATAGTGAAATTAATCAAATTCGTAATTCTATGATCGTAATACAAGAAAAATTAGATAAGAAAAAATTTTGAATGTCCGTACAATTTCTGATTGATTTTGGAGCAATGTAAAATGCGTTCAAATTGTACGTTTAGACATATCTTAATTAGCCCACTGTTCACTATGCATCTTATTTTGTTAAATATATTAAACCACCTCCCGATATTCGAGAGATGGTTCATGTTTATTTATTCACAATTCTATTATAAGAATTAATGGTTAACACGTAGTAAACAAGGTAGATTACACCATACGTTGTCATAGCATAAATAAATGAAATTATGTTTTCCTTTATGTCCATGTCATATTGTAAAACCATTGATATTGTTAACATGGCTGCATTTAGTATCCCAATAATTAACGGAAGGAGAAATATAAATAATGTTTGTTTTGCTATCGTAGTTCGTACTTCTTTTTTATTTACACCGATTTTTCGTAAAATTTCATAACGATTTTTATCTGAATGTGCTTCTGTTAGCTGTTTGAAGTAAATAACACTTCCTGTTGCCACTAGTAAAACTAATGCTAAAGAGCTAACTACAAAGATTTTCATTCCTGTAAGTGCCTTTATTTTTTTATACTCTTCGTAGAATGTACGCATATGAGTATCGTTTCCTGCTAGTATCATTACTATCTCCGATGTTTCTTTGGTTGTTTTTTCATCCTCCACTTTATAAGCTTTATATGTGATTGGACTGACTTGTTTTGCAACACTGTCAAACATTTCATTATCAATTACAATGTAAAGAAGCTCAGAACCAGATGTTAGTTGTATCGATTTTTTTTCTAATTTGTTGAGCTTAAAAGTATAATTTCTCTCGGGTAACAGAATGTTGACTTGATGATTAATAAAATCAGTGGCTGGTTGATTAATGTATCTTTTAAATGCTATAGCATGCTCACCAGAAAGATTTGGTATATCTCCTAATTTTAGAATATTGTTCATTTTATGAAATACACTCTCTGAAATCAAATTAACAGAAAGATCATTTTTATCTTGGAATGGTGCTGAAGTATTCCCTTTTACTTGAATAATCGGGATATCTAGTTGCGCTGTAATCGGATGATCTTTGTCTTTTGAAATAACCCGTTTGATTTGATTGTCGGATGTTTCATCTTTTGAAAGATGAATATAGCTAAAAGGAGCTGTTTCATGAGCATCTTTCTCAGTGATAGAATATTCAGAGAAACTCGCTTGAAGATATGGCAGTGCTACAGAAATTAGTAATGCGATAATTGTAAGCATAAGGGCATTTCCTTTTATACGATACAACAAGTGAGATGTTCCAATGATGTTAATCCCTTTATAGTAGTTCGATTTATTTTTTTGTGCACGCTTTAGTAAATACACAGTTAAAGAACGAAATAATAAATATGTTCCAATAGCGACAAGAGGCATAGAAAGCATTGTTGCCCCGTTAAACATAAACCAATAACTACTTACCAGTAAAATGATCGAAACTAAGGCAGAAAAGATAGATGCTTTCGGTACTTTCTCCCCTTTTTTATCTGCTTGGAATAATTCAATTAATTTAAAGCGATATATTAAAAGATACGATTGAAGGGATGTAAAAATTGTTATGACCGTAAATGTAATAGTGGTATTCATAATTGCTTCCGTAGGAATGCCAAAACTTACATCGACCGGAGCACCTACGAGTTTAAGGAGTAACATGATAAACAATCTGGATAATATGACTCCTAATACGAGCCCGCATATTAAAGTGATAGCCCCGATAATTACATTTTCAAGAAACAGCATTCTTGCGATGGTTTTTTTTATCACGCCAAGTAGGGAGTACATACCTACTTCTTTTTTACGTTTTCTCGTGAAAAATGCATTAGAATATCCGATGAAAACCGCTATGAATCCTATTAAAACGAAAGTGGTTTGTGACATTGTACCTTCCATATTATTAACGGCATTTTTAATTTCTGGTGTATACAATAATGAGTTGAAAGTATAGCAAATCACGACACTAATCACCATAGAGAAAATGTAGAGAAGGTAGTTGTTTAAATTCCCTTTAATATTTTTTTTCGCTAAACTAAATAACGTCACTTGTACCACCTCCAAGAATGGACAATACATCTAATATCTTTTTGAAAAAATCTTTGCCAGAAGAATTCCCCTTTACGAGTTCGGTAAACAGCGTGCCATCTTTAATAAATAACACGCGTTTACAATAGCTAGCTGCAAATGCATCATGTGTTACCATGAGGATGGTTGCTTTATCTTCTTGGCTTAAATTTTGTAAGCTCTCCAATAAATCTGCTGCCGATTTTGAATCGAGTGCGCCAGTCGGCTCGTCTGCTAATATTAAGCTGGGTTTAGATACCATCGCACGCGAAGCAGCTGTGCGCTGTTTCTGCCCACCTGAAATTTGATACGGGTATTTATCTAAAATGGAACGAATACCAAAACGCTCTGAAATCTCGTTAACTCTGTTTTCTATTTCTTGTACATCCATTTTTGCTAGTGCAAGTGGCAGCAAAATATTATCTTTCACTGTTAACGTATCTAATAAATTGTAATCTTGAAAAATGAAACCGAGTTTATCCCGCCTGAATGCGGATAATTGTTCTTCTTTCATGTTTAGTATGCTTGTCCCATCAATTAAAATCTCACCGGACGTTGGCTGATCTATGGTCGCCAAAATATTTAAAAGTGTGGACTTTCCGGCACCTGAAGGTCCCATAATTCCAAAAAACTCACCTTCGCGAACAGTTAAATCAATATCCTGTAATGCAGTAAATGTATTTCCTTTTGCTCCATACATTTTTTTGATTTGTTTTGCGTCTACTATTGATTTCATATATCTAATTCCTCCATCAAAGAAGTTATTTTTTTCTTACAGGTTTTATTCTATATGATGTAACCCTTCGATAACCTTACAGTTGTGTAGGCTAACCTTACAGTTTTGTCACCTTACAATAAATATCCCTTTTTTCTTTATCTTTTCCACTATAATGTGATATAGACGATTATGCTATCGTAATTTAATGCAGAAGTATGAGCACGTAACATATAACACAAATTATCTTTAATATAAGATTTTGGGGGAATAACCATGAAAATTATGATTGTAGAAGACGAAAAAACGATTCGAGATATGTTGGGAGAGACAATAGAAAAATGGGGATTTACTACAGTAAAGGTAGAAGATTTTGACCAAGTATTATCAGTATTTTTTAAAAATAGTCCTCATCTTGTACTAATGGACATTAATTTACCATCATTTGATGGATTTTACTGGTGTAATAAAATGAGAGAAACTTCAAAAGCGCCGATTATTTTTCTTTCGTCTCGTAATACACCAATGGATATGGTAATGGCGATGAATATGGGTGGGGATGATTTTATTAATAAACCGTTCCACACAGATGTTTTAATGGCAAAGGTTAATGCACTCCTGCGTAGGACGTATACGTATATAGAAGACATAGAGTTAAAAGTTATTGAGCATGATGGAATTGTGCTCAACCTTAAAACCTACAATGTGTCTAATGTGAATGAAGAGATTACGCTAACTAAAAATGAATTTATTATTTTAAAACTTCTCATGCAAAATAAAGGGACAGTTGTAAGCCGAACAAAGATAATGCGCAGTCTTTGGGCTGATGAAAGATTCGTGGACGAAAATACCTTAACGGTTAACATTGCACGGATACGCAAAAAAATTACTGACCTCGGTAAAGATGGTTTCATTACCACTAAGAAAGGATACGGGTATATTATTTTATGAGTTTTTTTCAATATATAAAAGATAAACGATTTTTTTTCATACTGTACTTCATATTAATGTTGTTTGTTTCATTAATTATGGTTGTAAACGATAGTCGGAATCTCGTTATTCAAAATCTGCTCTATACTCACGTTATTTGTTTTCTCTCCGTAAGTCTGTATATTACTATTGAATATTATTACCGGAGGTCTTTTTACCTAGAACTAAATGATTTAATTGAGAATCAGAAGGAAGACTTTCCTGTAGAAATGCTTGAGCCACAAAATTATGAACAAGCTTTATATGTCAAAATGATAAAAATAGTACGGGACAAGCATTCTAAGCAACTTCAAAAGTTGATTCACGAGAAATTGGATCACCAAGATTTTATTATGTCCTGGGTTCACGAGGTAAAGCTTCCAATTGCCGCAAGTAGTTTACTTATTGAAAACAGTACGGGAAAAACAGTAGATTTTCTTATAGATAAGTTTGAAGACGAGCTGAACAAAATAGATAATTACGTGGAACAGGCTCTTTACTATTCACGGATTGACTCATTTTCTAAAGACTATTTCATTACAGATGTGCAGCTGGATCAAATCATTAAACAAAGTGTAAAGAAATATGCCAAAATCTTTATCTCGAAACGAATTCACTTTCATATGGAGGAAGCTCAGAAATTCGTACAAAGCGATAGTAAATGGCTTGCATTTATCATAGACCAAATTACAGCAAATGCTTTAAAGTATGTAAATGAAGGTGGAGAAGTTTTTTTCCGTTTTGAGGAAGATAATGAAGAAAAACGATTGATCATTCAAGATACAGGCATTGGGATAAAACAAGAAGATGTACACCGTGTATTCGAAAGAGGATTCACAGGTTTTACTGGAAGAACCCATACAAAATCTACGGGGATGGGACTGTATCTTGCAAAACAAATGGTTTTGAAATTGGGACATGATATTTCTATTCAATCACAAGAAGGAAAGTATACAAGAGTTACCATCCATTTCCAAAAAATAAGAAATTACTATCAATTGCTGTGAAAAGTAGAACAGGAATACCTTTAGTATACTTTTTAAAAATTATTAAAGTATTTCTATATGTATAAAGAGTTAGCCAGTATTTTGCATGGAAACTAAATTGCTTTATCATGTCCAGAAAATTGTATGTTTCTGGACACGTTAATATTGAACAAAAATTATAGAATTTCGTCTTTTGTATAAAAACCGTGTAAACTTATCTATGTTCAGATTGTTAATGAATTGAATGAACGAGGGATTAGTTTTTATAGTGTTTATGAAAATATTGCAATGAATCGTTCAAGTGCTACTGGTCAACTTATGTTTCATTTATTTGCTTCTTTTGCGGAATTTGAACGTAACTTTATTCGCCTATTATGGGGTCACACGGTATGCCCATCAACCTAAGAAATTTATAAAACCCCAAAACAAGAATTTTACACATTTTCAATTTGATGATGTCAATTTTCTCGTTTTGGGGTATTTGTTTACTTTAGTTTGATAGCGATGGGGAAGTTACTGTATTTTTAAAGAATGGCGTTCCAGTACGTGGGCAGATCCTTGCAACAGATAAATTTACTGTCTTAATGATGGTTCATGGTAAACAACAACTGGTATACAAACAAGCCATCTCTACAATCATTAAGTAATACCATAAAGTATTTAGCTCTACCTAGGCAAATTTTACGATCTATGCAATACCAATCTGTTAATATGTACAAATGTAAACAGGATATTAGGGGCACCATATAGTGAAAACGAGTTTTACAAAAGTATGAAAGTAGCAAACTAATATAAACAAGTTGTAATATTGCCATCAACTCAAAAAGAACATGTAGTAATTTCTACATGTTCTTTTTTTAATAAAAATGAAAGTAAACTTTTAGCCGTTTAGTTTACTTTCAAATCATTTATTTAATTAGGTTTATCACAACTTATTCATTTCCCTCAAAAATTCTTATAGAAGTATACCTTTAAAGACATTACTTATATAGTCAAGGATTATCATGTTTAAAGATGTGTTATAAAATATTTTTAAACGTTTATTAAACATCTACAACCTTTATAAATTTCTTAGCGTACAAATTTATCGAAATGATATGGTGACCCCAATTAGGATTACGTTCTTTTAAAAGTACTGGTATATCCGGGTTTAGGTGATTAGTTACAACTGCTTGGAAGTTTTTGTACCAAAACATAATGTATTAATATTTTGACATTTTTAAAGATTTTAATACGTTTTTAATAATAAACGTATTAAAATCCTTCTTTTTCTCATAGATTCATTTGATTATTCTTCTTATCAAGTGAATTGAAATATGTTCATTATCTTATATAAATGAGTATATTTATGTTAAATTGTGTAAATATGTGTCAATAGATAATATGAATATATAAGTAATAGATATTACTTATATATTCATATTATAAGTATTTGGAAATATAGCGGAGGGATATTATGAAAAGGGGACAGAAACAAAAAAAAAAAAATTTAGTGATGATAACTGCCACATTATCTATGTTTGCTACTGGAATAACGCCTTCATTAGAAGTCTTTGCGGAAGAACAAGCACAGCAAAAGAAAGTATCTACAACGTTACAGAATGAAAATTCTGTTAATGTGGAAAATCGTGTATTTGCAGTTCCAGGAAAAGGAGATGTCTCCCAACTTCAAAATATTGAAAGAAGGGAAAGAAATTTTAGTGCATACGAGCCAACAGGGTTATATGCTAAGCCAAATGAACAAATAACAATTCAGGTACAAGGAAATCAAAGTATACAAGCATATATTGGAACTTTCTCGTTCGATGCTTCTTGGAGGGAAGATTCCAAAATTAAATCATTTACTTTAAATCCAGGTACAAACACAATTCAATCTCCAAATGGAGGAATGATTTATTTTTATAATAAACAACAAGGTGGTACCATTCAAACAACAGTAATAACAGGTGGAACGGCTACTCCTCTCTTTGAACTTGGAAAGCATACGAAACAAGATTTAATAAATATGCTCAATCAATATCCAAATGCACATGCGGTGGAATTAAAAGGGGAGCGCGTATTGATTACTGCTAGCCCAGTTCGTGTTAAAAAATATTTGATAGACTCTAACACAGATCCTGTACAACTCTTAAAAAAAATGGATGAGGCTACTAGAATTCAAGATAAAATATCTGGATTATCTGAAGAACAAGTAGATAAACATTATCTGCATTATGTGGAGGATAACCATTCTCTGGATTATTATATGTATGCATATCCTCACAGAACTGCATATGTAGGAGATGCAATCCAACATGTATTAGACATTAATAAATTTACAAATGATGGATGGGGACCTTGGCATGAGGCAGGACATATGAGACAACAAACGCCTTGGAACTTTAAAAATATGACAGAGGTACAAGTCAATCTTTACAGCCTTGCTGTAGAAAAAGCATTTACATCTAATCAACCTTTTAGATTGCAACAAGAGGGCGCTTATACTAAGGCATTTCAATACTTAGAACAACCTAATAAAAATTATGATGACATTAGTGACCTTTTTGTTAAAGTTGTAATGCTTTGGCAATTACAACTAGCGTACGGAGAAGACTTCTATCCTAAGTTGCATCAGCTGTATAGAGACATGCCTTCAAATGAGATTCCACAAACTGATGAAACGAAAAAACAATTATTTATGATTTCAGCATCAAAGGCAGCAAAACAAAATTTAATTCCGTTTTTTGAGAAATGGGGATTACGCCCAAATAATGATACAATCCAAAAAGTAGCGGCACTAGGGTATCCAAATTTAACGGCTGAAATTTGGAAAAGTACAGATTCTAATCCGGTTAAACCGGATACACCGAATTTTTCGAATATTTTAGAAGGAAACCAGTTTGCATGGTCGATGAAAGGGATTGGTGATTTTGAATTTGTGAAAGTAAATTTAAATAAATCAACAGAAGAAATGCAAATTAATCTAAAAGCAGGTGTACCACATAACTACTTTGATAGTACATATGCAAGTATTAAAGTGCAAAACACATCAGGTAAAGTGGTATATAACAAAGAGATTTATGGAAATAAGCAACAAAATGCTGAGCAAGCAAAAGTTCCGGTAAAAGTAGGCAATTTTATTGAATTCACACATTTAGAAGGTGCGAACAGAGCTACTATTACAAATATGGAAAAAAACATTCAGGAAAGTTTTGGGAATAAAGCGGTCTATGAGATTACAAAAGAGGGATTGAAGAAAGTAGATAACATTGTTAATCCGAAACCAGATACAGAAGCTCCCACACAGCCACAAGGATTATATGCAAGTAACGTTACTTCTAACAGTGTAGAGCTAAAATGGAATTCTTCTACAGATAATGTAGGTGTAAAAGAATATCAGGTATTACGTGATGGACAACTAATTCAAACGGTACAAGGAACGACGTTTACTGATCAAAACTTAACAGCTAACAAGGAATATAAATATGCAGTGAAGGCTGTAGATGCAGCTGGAAATACATCAATTCAAAGTTACATTCTTCCGATACAAACAAAAGATCAAAATGTATCTTATGAAAAATGGAATCCGAAGAAGGCATATACAAAGGGAGACAAAGTAGAACATCAAGGGAAGGTGTATGAGGCTGTTCAAAATCATCAAGGAAATGGTGACCCGAATTGGATATTTGCGTTATCTTTATGGAAACCACTTACAATCAATTAATATGTAAGAATCAGATGTGAATATAGAACATCATAGATTGGGTCAGTATTTTAAAGAATTACTGGATGTTGCTTGAATTTTGATAGATTTCTCTACTAAGTTATTATTTAAAAATAAAAATTAGAAAAGGAAGTAGATTAGTGATTAGTCAGAAAACGAAAAAAAGATTTAATAAAGTTATTATAATTACCGCAGCATGTAGCATGTTTTCTATGTTTGGAACGTCTATTTCGCACACTAAAGCAGTAACACGTTCAGCTGCTCCTTCAGTTTATGTGAGTCCACAAAATACAGCTTCCTCAGATATTATTAGTATAGACTGGTCACCAGTTCAGACTGCACCTTATACGTATTGGGCTGTACACAACTGGAATGCAGGTGGTGAAGCTGGAGGATATGCTGGTTTTCAACAACAAAGTGGGTTTGATGAAAATGGAAAACGTACTTTACATTTTGCCTTATGGGATCCAATTGCCTCTAAAGAAGCAATAAAGGCCGAATACTTATCTCCGAATTCACAAGCTGGACTCTTTGGAGGAGAAGGAACAGGACTGAAGGTTCAAACAACTTATGGTTGGAAAGACCACAATTGGTACAGAATGACAATGCGTTCATGGCAAGAAAATGGTCATACTAAATTTGGACAATGGATGAAAGATGTAACAAAGAATAAATGGCATCTAATTGCAATTATGGACTTTCCGGTTGCTAATGTTGCATTTAATCATGGATTAGGAATGTTTCAAGAAGACTGGGCTGGTAATGGACAGGATGTTCGAGAAGCACGCCTAAAAAATGGTTATAGTCGAAAGTTATTAGATAAACAATGGAATTCTTGGAATAATCAAAGTATTTCTGGACAGCATGATACTTCTTATCAATATGATGGAGGAGCGACTTCAGAATATGTATGGGTCAAAGCAGGAGGTAATACTCAATCTACCATTGGAACAGGAAAAATATTCACACTAAATCAACCTACTCAACCTGAAATAGGAAAACTAGATTTTGATATACAATCTATATATTATGAAAATGAAAAATTAAATGTATCCTGGAAACTAAAAGAAAATAGCACACCACAATTTAAAGGTAAAATTGAAATTTATAATGATGAAAATATGACAGGACAACCAATCGAGATAATTGATAATATTAAATCTTATCAAAGTGAGATTAGTCAATCTATACTATTATCTACAAATGCTTATGCAAAAATTATATTAACAGATTTATTTGATCAAACTGTTGAGAAAAAGGTACAAATCAAAAATGAATTTCCAAACATTTTAGAAGGTAACGAATTTGCATGGTCGCTAAAAGGGATTGGAGATTTTGAATTTGCGAAAGTAAATTTAAATAAATCAACAGAAGAAATGCAAATTGATTTAAAAGCAGGTGTACCACATAACTACTTTGATAGTACATATGCAAGTATTAAAGTGCAAAACACATCAGGTAAAGTAGTATATAACAAAGAGATTTATGGAAATAAGCAACAAAATGCTGAGCAAGCCAAAGTTCCGGTAAAAGTAGGCGATTTTATCGAATTCACACATTTAGAAGGAGCGAACCGAGCTAATATTACAAATATGGAAAAGAACATGCAGGAAAGTTTTGGTAACAAAGCAGTCTATGAGATTACAAAAGAGGGATTGAAGAAAGTAGATAGCATTGTTAATCCGAAACCAGATACAGAAGCTCCCACGCAGCCACAAGGATTATATGCAAGCAACGTTACTTCTAACAGTGTAGAACTAAAATGGAATCCTTCTACAGATAATGTAGGTGTAAAAGAATATCAGGTATTACGTGATGGACAACTAATTCAAACAATACAAGGTACGACGTTTATTGATCAAAATCTAACAGCTAATAAGGAATATAAATACGCAGTAAAGGCTGTAGATGCAGCTGGGAATACATCAAATCAAAGTAACATTCTTCTGATAAAAATAAAAGATCAAAATATATCTTATGAAAAATGGGATCCGAGGAAGGCATATACAAAGGGCGACAAAGTAGAACATCAAGGGAAAGTGTATGAAGCTGTTCAAAATCATCAAGGAAATGGTGATCCGAATTGGATATTTGCCTTATCGTTATGGAAACCACTTACTTTGAATTTTTAAGTTGATGGGCGTGGGAATACCACGTTATAAAATGAAATTCGATAAAGGTAAAATTAGTGAAAGTTATAGGGACTAAGGTGCATTCCACTATGTCAGCCAGTTGCGAAAGGTTAGGAAACTACCAAATTATATTCATGTTGGCTGTTTAATTCCTCATGCCTTTAAGTATGGAAATTATTTTATATAAACGAGAATCATGCAGCAGTCAAAGGTCAAAAACAAAAAAGGGGGAATTATTTTGAAAAGGATTTCATCTTTATTATTAACAATGCCGATTATTTTAGGAAGTATTGCTACGATTCCGCATACAAAGGTTTCAGCTGAAACAATGTCATTCAATCAAGAGACATTCACTTTAGAAACATTGGACCAACAGACGGATCAAGCAATTGCAAATGGTAATTTTGAAGCTCATTTGAATAATCTCACAGCATATCTGAATGGAAATATTGGGGGTATTACTGAAGAGAATTTAAAAAAGAAGCTTGTAGATCCAGTATTTGCAGCAGCTTTGGCTCAGTGGCAATTCATATCACAAACAGGTGCTGCAACAATGGATGCATTTGCTAAAAAAGATGCTGACCATCAAAAATTTCTTAGCTGGGCTATGAAAAATACAGATGTGATGAATACCTATCTTGAAGGTGGTAGTCCAACTGGAAAAAACCCTGTAAATGCACTTGAGATATGGCATACAATTTGGAATGCGGATGCAGATTCTCACAAAGGATTGTATTTAAAATTAGCGATATCCACATCGTTAGCTCATGCTGAACCTATAAAATATTGGACAAGCAATAAACCTATTAATCCATTAACAAGATACCAGCATTATAAATCAGCAGATCAAAATAACGAGTTACTTCCTTGCTTTAGAACATATGATGTTTGGCATTTAAGATTAGTAGTGAATACTTGGTCACCAGAAGAAGATTTAACTTGGGCAAGAAATATGATTAATACGGAACATCCAGAACTTAAAAGTCAAGATAAGGTAGGGGAAAGTGCATATTTGATTAAATATACAACCCATAACAAAGATGGAGTTAGCATTCACGCTGGAAATGATGCATTCTACGGTTTAGGTTGGAATCTTTCTTCCATTTACAGATTTGGCGGGGTATGCGGTAATATTTCGAAGTTTGGTACGCAAGTAAGCCAAGCCTTTGGAGTGGCAGCTATGCCTGTTGGACAACCTGGACATTGTGCACTCATATGGAATAACAAACCATCTTCTTGGAATTTAGGAAATGATATATCCGGATGGGGTGAATCGAGCCGTCATGATGCAACTGTTATTCCTTGGTCAGATAATAGCCCGACAAATCAAGTACCGTATATGCTACTATTTGAAAATGCTGAACGTGACCCAGTAAAACTAGATCAATCAGAGCGATTACGCTGGTTAGCGAAAGCGATCACTTCAGCAGATAATAAAATTGCAATTTATAAAATATCCACCAATATTTTACCAATCAATTTTTTAGTATGGAAAGATTACGTTTCTCTTATGTTACAAAATCCAAATGTAACAGATGCTGAGTGGAAAGAATTAAATAACAGTATCATTTCTGTTTTTGCGAATGAACCGCGACCGATGATGGATCTTCTTACTCAAATAAAAAGCCATGTACCAAATACAGATGATATCTTGGAAGGAAAACAGTTTTCATGGTCACTGAAAGGGATTGGAGATTTTGAATTTGCAAAAGTAAATTTAAATAAATCAACAGAAGAAATGCAAATTGACCTAAAAGCAGGTGTACCACACCATTACTTTGATGGCACATATGCAAGTATTAAAGTGCAAAACACATCAGGTAAATTGGTCTATAACAAAGAGGTTTATGGGAATAAACAGCAAAATGCTGAATCAAAAACAGTCCCAGTAAAAGTGGGCGATTTTATTGAACTTACACACCTAGAAGGTGAAGAGAGAGCAACGTTAATAAATTTAGATAATAATAAGCACGAAAGCTTTGATAAAAAGGTAATGTATGAGGTTACAAAGGATGGCCTGAAGAAAGTAAATCAAATTGTTAATCCTAAGCCAGATACAGAGGCTCCAACACAGCCACAAGGATTATATGCAAGCAATGTTACTTCTAACAGTGTAGAGCTAAAATGGAATCCTTCTTCAGATAATGTAGGTGTAAAAGAATATCAGGTATTACGTGATGGACAATTGATTCAAACGGTACAAGGAACGACGTTTACTGATCAAAACCTAAAAGTTAGTAAGGAATATAAATATGCAGTGAAGGCTGTAGATGCAGCTGGAAATACATCAAATCAAAGTAACATTCTTCTGATAAAAACAAAAGATCAAAATGTATCTTATGAAAAATGGGATCCGAGGAAGGCATATACAAAGGGGGACAAAGTAGAGCATCAAGGGAAAGTGTATGAAGCTGTTCAAAATCATCAAGGAAATGGTGATCCGAATTGGATATTTGCCTTGGCATTATGGAAGCCACTAACATAGGGGTCTAATATATATTGAAACTACGCCAAAATGTTGATGGTAATTATGGGGTTTCCCTCATTCCCATTAAGCTAACATTTTGAAGTGCCTACAAAACGGAAATTACAGCCAATAAAATAAAGTGGTTTTCCAATGTTGGGTTCCGTGAATGTTACCTATTGAAAAAATGATTTATAGTAATAACATAGACATTTGACGAAAGGGCAACGAATGCATGGTTGCCCTTATTATTCTAAAAGTTCCTTTATAATTTCTTTTATATGCTTAGTGGGCTTATCAACATGGTTTAAATAATAATTTTCAGTTATGACAAGACCTGGTCCTACTATTGAACGAAGAAAAGGTGATATCTTTCCTGTGTAATTATTAATAGTTATGCATTCAGTATTTTCATTCATTAGAATGTTATATTTACATGTTATTTCTAATACAGGCTTTCCTTCATTATTTATCATTTTTCGAGAACTGATGGATTCAATAAGCGCATTACTTTGTTCGATTTAAAAACTATCTGTATTAGCCAAATCGTAGGAAATAATGAAAGCTATACCTATTGCGTTAATCATAGATTTCCTCCTTTAGTAGTTATGCTTACTAAAATATAATAATATATATTAAAAGTAAACAATATGAGAGCAAGTGATGTATGGTTACTCTTTTTTATACGAAATATGACATACCGTAATGGATTATATAATAACAATTTCAGACATAAAGATAATTGAGAAGCATACACTTATATAGAACGGTTGCAAATATAATTACCGATACTCTTTGCGAGAGAGCACTTAAGGAGAGTGCTCTTTTTCATTTTCACACTTTAAAAGAGACAAGCATATAGTATAAAACAAGTTATATTTCATCTAATCCCTTTTTTACCAAAGTACTCGTGGAAACGGGTGCTGTTATTATGTCACCTTTTGATAAGGACAAGTATAGGTACAACCCTGCGTTGTTCCTTATTCACTCATATCTAACTCCTTATCACATTAAGAGCATCCTTGTGTAGGGTGCTTTTTATCATGTAATAAAACACTTTTTACACCAAAAAAGAAAGGTTTGATACATATGATGGATACAATTAAAGGATTTGTATCGAAGAAAACAGGAAAAATGTTTGGTGCGAAATTAACATATGACTCCGAACAGAAGAGGATTACTTTTGTATATGAGAAAAAGAAATAATATCGTAAAATCTTAAATTCTGTATATAAAATTAATAAGAAATATGATGTGATGAAAGTAACAAAATACCTCTAAATCTATCTTGCAAAAGGACACACCTACGCATACATATGCCATAGGTGTGTCCTTTTTTCGTTGTCTATAAATTCCTGAAAAAAGAGAGGGGGAAGGTATATTGTGTACGAATGAAATACCAACTACAAATGTATCTTTTGAGAATGTGGAGAGTCAGAAGCGTAATAAGGGGAATGAAATATCAGCATGTCCCAAATGTAAAAAGCAATCATTCAGGGATACGTTTAACGAACATCCAAAGTGGGTTCGATTTTGCTTGTGTTGTGATTATGAAGAAGTGAATCCAGCATATAGTCCATTTTTTTGATTAAGTAGATTGTGGGAATTTAATGGGATAATCATTTTACGAAAAAAAGGCCCTGTTGTCTCCAACATAACCTTTTTTTATTTTAGGAAAAGGAGGGATCAAAATATACATAAAAACTTTCTCAATACACAGATTCTAATTAATTCCAATTATTATATTGTGAAAGTATGATTATCAAATTATACTAAGTCCTGAGAATATCATATTTTCTATATCGATTCAAAAGTAAGGAAGTCCCCTTAACACTTATAAAGCAAGTTCGCTCTGTTTACAGACAAGTAATCTCCAATAAGAAAATATATACTATACCAACTATTTATAGAAATCCCAAAAAGTTTTAATAAAACATTTCGAATCAATTTATGGAGGAATCATAATGTCAAAAGCTTTTAATGAGTTAGATATTCAAAAATTAGATAAATATTCTCATGGTTTTTTACCTAATACTACACCATTACAATTACATCAACTTCCTAATTACTTATCGGAATTTGATATTTTAGCAAATCAATGTATACAGGAATTACATTATCTAGGTGCGCGAAATTTAGTGAAAGAGTTTCTTGCAAAGCATAAGAAACTTTTTGATGTAAATAATGTAAAATCATTAAATAACTATGAACTTAATAATCTAAGTACTCGATTAGCAATTATATTTCATAGTTTCAGATGGGATACTATTCCACCTAAATCCGGCGAATATGCTAGAAAAACACTAGATATTCCGGAATATTGCTTGGAATACTGGCAATATATTAATGAGAAACTTGGAATGCCACCAGTCGGTACTCTTCACAATTTAATGCTCTATAACTGGAAGGTCGATAACATTGGTTCTAATCAAATTTATAATATAGAAAATGTAATTAAAGGTGAAGGGTTACAACCGATATTCTGTTGGGCAACTGAAGAGCACAGAGAACATCATAAAAACTTTTCAATGACCATTGTTCGAATGGAAGCTATCGGTGCATCCATATTTCCAGTAATCAAGAATGTAATTTTAAGTGGACTCACAACAGAATCTATTACTATCCTACTTGATGAACTTCATAAGATAGTAATAAATATAACAAAAATGTTTGCAAGCACTTTGAAAAAGGGAAGTTTTAGCGGAGAAAGTTTTTTATCATCTATTCAACCATTCATGATTTGGGGCCTCGCTTCAAAATCCGGAAAGATACTAACAGGAGCAAGTGGTCCAATGTCCCCAATTGTTCACATTGTTGATGCTATACTACAGATTTCTGGTAAATCTTCTATGAGAATCTTATTACAAGAATCTCGTATGTATATGACATATGAACAAAGAAGCATCATAGAGTTAATCGAAAAACTAGCTAAAGAAATACAACCTATAATAGTTACCAATGAAGAATTAATTAACAAATTTAATGTATGTATAGATACAGTAAAACGTTGGCGAATCATGCATAAATCGAGAGCTGTATTCACTTTATCTGAAAAAAACATTCCACAAAAGGAGTATCTTTCTACAGGAATGACTATAGAAGGAGAAGACCGATTACAGCAACTTCGTATCCAACTTGATGAAATCATAGAAGAGACTTCTACATCGCGCTTGTATCATTTATGATCGATACTATATTCTTATTCTTTTGAACTTGTAATATGTATAACTATCTATAATAAGGAGTGGGAGAAATGAATAGTCAGATTAAAAATAAAATAGAAGATATATCAGCTAATAATTTACTGAATATTGCAACTGGGTTTTGGGCTTCTAAAGCACTTGCATCAGCTGTAGAATTAGAGATTTTTAATATAATGCCCAAACAAGGTATAAATATAAAAGAAGTAACAAAGGAACTAGAAATTCAGATGCGTCCTGCCGAAATGTTATTAACTGCATGTACTGCTTTAGGTTTACTTACAAAGAAAGGAGAATTGTATTATAATTCCCCTTTATCAAATAAATTTTTAGTTAAAGGTGAACCTTATTACTTCGGTGGAGTTATAACTATGTTGGATAAAAGAGAATATATCCCCTGGAGTAAGCTCACAGAAGCTATTAAAACCGATCAGATGCAAGTATTAAAAGATGATTCTCTAGGGATTTTTGAGTCTATTTCTGTTAACCCTGAAGAACAGCGGATTTTTACAGAGGGTATGCATAGCTGGAGTATTCAAACAGGGAAAGAGCTTACTAAGGTTTTTGATTTCTCCCAAAATACGCAACTTCTTGATGTCGGTGGATGTTCTGGGGCATATTGTATAGAAGCAGTACAAAAATACCCTGATTTACATGCAGTAGTTTTCGATTTAGCACCTGCATTAAAAATTGCTAAAGAAAAAATTGAACAGGCAGAATTATCTCATCGAATTAAAACGCATACTGGAGATTTTTTTAAAGAGGAGTTACCTAAAGGATCAGATGTTATTCTTCTTTCAATGCTTCTTCAAAATTGGTCACCTGAGGAAAATCATGAGATTTTACAAAAATGTTATAATGTACTTCCTGAAGGTGGAAGTATTATTATAAGTGAACTAATGATTGATGATGATAAAACTGGACCTATATCCGCGGCTCTCATGTCATTAAATATGCTTATTGAAACAATAAAAGGCCGAAACTACAGTTGGTCAGAATATGAGGGTTGGTTAAAAAATATTGGATTTATAGATATCCAAAGAATTACATTTCATTCCCCAGGGGCTAATGGTATATTAGTCGCTCGAAAGCCCTAAAAACTCTTACTTCGAGATTGTAAAGGGAAAAGCTCAGTGATAAGTAGGAAATGAATTATTCTGCTCAACCTTTCGTAAGAAAGGTTTTTTTGTATACATATCGATTGATGATAACTTACATTTAATAATAATCAATGGATTTGGTATTAATAAGGAAGTTATTTATTTGATTTTTTAGCTAATTTATTCTAGGTTTTCTGTCACATACCCGACAGTTTAAGAATTTTCACATCACCCGAGTGTAAAAAACGTTATTTTTTCTAAAAAGCTATATAGAATAAATAACGTTTTTTTATGAATCTTTCGATTCAAGATGAATTACAACTATTTTCTGAAAGCGAAGTAGCTATCCTCTGTATTTGGGTAAGTCAACGTACAGCGAGTGATTATCTCGTTCGATTATGTAGTCAATTGTAAGCAGCTACAATAACTCAGCTATATTAGGAAGAATTCGTTAGCTAACAAAAGTAACGACTAACCGAGAAGCACCACTTTAAGAAAGCTCGTAAGAGCCACTAAGTGGGGGGAGTTCACATATCCTATTCCTATCGTCCAAAATACAACTATCAATATTCTGTTAAAACTATAATCACACTTGTTACCAATCACTTGGCTAGATTTATATTTTCTACATAAAGCAGATTATGTTGTTTTTTGTATGTTATTAAAACTAGTTTTTAAGAAGCATATGCTTTAGTAATTGTAAAAATTCTTTATCGCTTTTCTCACTTTTTATATAATCCTGTTCATAGTCAAAAATCATTCGTACTAACATAAAAGCTGTTAGCGGTAACGGTACGTTATGCAAAGCTCCTTGCTGATAACCTTTTTCAAGTAAATCACTTATCATTTTAATTGCCTCTTCTTCATATTCTTTAAAACAAGCTGTGATTTCAGGTGAATGGTACTCTTTATATTCTTGAAAGAGTGTAGAAACAAAAGGATCTTGATGATATTCTGTACTAATATAATGAAGGACCTTTTGTATTCGAAGTAAAACATCTTTTTCCGCTTTATATAAGTTAAATAATTGTGAGCGTTTAAGCTGAATATAACGCATATAGCAGTCACGCAATGTAAAACCGCTTGATGCAGGCCAATCATCCAAAGTTACGCTGCAAGCAAATGGGTATGCGAAATGGTTTACGATCCCACAAGCGGCAGCGGGGAAAACGATGACCGTGGCTTTGCCATCGAAGAGTTCGTTCGCGGTGTATGATGAGAAGGGAGTATGTGTCAATTTTACCGTTGTGAGCGGCAATAACAAAGTAAAACTGCCGAAGGACGGAACGGTTGTATTTGCTGGCGCGCCGACCTCGGAATTTGCAATCACGTTGAACTAGCTACAATTCTAGATGGACTTCAACAAAACCAGTACGACACAGAAGAGGTGTTTTGCTGGATTTGTTTGTATTTACGTATGATCTTTACGAAGAGGCTTTCCACGAATAATATCACGCTCAAACTCTGCAAGAATAGCTAGCATACCAGTTCTGGGCAATCATCTTTTGCCCCACTCATCTTCTCGGTGTAAATACGTTCGCAGCCGGCATTATGATGTACAAGCCCTATACGATGCAGGAATTATCCGAGGTGTTTCGGCTACTAAGTTTAACCAACATGGCACACTCACACATCAACAGGCTGCACTTATGTTAGAACGAACACTAGAATATCTAGGTGTAGAAAAAGAGTCAAATACAGGGCCCTACCACATACCCATCAACCTAAGATTTTGAAATAACCCCCAAAACGAAAATTTTATATCCCTACAGTTATTTATGAAAGTTCAATTCATTTTTTCATTTTGGGGAACAACCAACTTCTTAAGTTGATGGGCATGGGGTAGCACCGTACATCCATCAACTTAAGAAGAATAAACGCCACCAAAACAAAAAAAGTCCCAAATTTTTCTTGAAAATAAATTAGGGCTCTTGAACTAGAAAAGTATATTTTTAACTATGAAAACTACGATAAATTTTTCCTTTTTTCCTACTTGCTAAATTCAGCAAGCAAAATATTTTTAAAAGGATTAGGACTGTCAGTTCTACCCAAACTATTCCAATTGACGACCAACGTATGCTTGCCTCCAAGTGTACCTCCAACAAGAGTAGTAAACCCTAGAATGCCACCTGTGTGTCCCCATATCGAGACACCGCTTGGAAGCTTAGTTTCATAGATTCCAAGACCATATCCATCGATTCCTTCTTTTCCTGTAGGAACTGTAGTAAGCATTTGTTTTAGTTGCTGTTCCTTCAGTAATTTGCCACCGAGCAAGTAAGAGAAGAATTTATTTAATTCGTCAGCAGTAGAAATCATATCTCCAGCTGAGCTAGCTACACTTGGGTTATAATAAGTAACGTCTTTTAGCTCACTTGTTCCGTCTGGTTGGACATATCCACGGGCATGATTGATGCCTGGAATAACGCTTGAATTGCCAGGTAGGAATGTATTCGATAATTCAAGCGGTTCAATAATCCGATTTTCAATCTCTTCCGCATAGCTGTTTCCGGTTACTTTTTCAATAAGAATACCCAGTAATACGTATCCTGTGTTTGAATAAGACCAACCCTTTCCTGGGGCAAAGTCTGGGGGCAGAGAAATCCCCATCTTCACTAACTCTTCAGCCATATACGATTTTTTTGTATCCATAAAATCAGCGTCTTTTGACCTTGAGTATTCAGCGATACCACTCGTATGGTTCAATATCTGCCGGATAGTAATCTGGTTACCATCATATCCGTTTCCTTGAATGACACCAGGCAACCATTTTTCGATGTAGTCGTCTAGATTCAAGCGATTCTCTCCAGCTAATTGAAGTACAACCGTTGCGGTGAACGTCTTCGTCACGCTGCCAATGCGAAAGCGAAAATCTGTTTTCATTGATTGCTTGGTGCTTAGATTCGCTATCCCAGCGGCATACCCCCACGTTTTTCCACCCTCAGAAGTTTTAGCAAGTATCCCCGGGTATCCAAATTGCAATGTATTCCGCATTGCTTGCTTGACGGAAGTACGATCTCGTTGAGTATTTGTTTGTAACGAACTAGATACATTCTGAGTGGGCTCTGCTTTTACAATTGAGGTTGGTGTTGTATATAATAGAGAACTTCCAGCTATTAAAAGGGCCAGACTTGCACATGTAATTTGACTACGTGTTTTCATAAGGCATTCCTCTCCTCTATTCATATTGTATAGGTGGTTGCTTGCTGTTTCATGCTAACCACACAGCTATCATCTTCACCGATTAAAAAAGGTCAACATTGAATTTGTAATCATCTTCATAAGTATTATTTTATCAACGCCATTCTGCCCTAACAAACGGTAAATCTCTCTTTTTTCACATGTTTGTAAACCACAGAAATTACTTCTTTTCCTTGAAACACTTTTGTTACTAGTTTGTTTTTCATATATAAGTCATATCTGTTCCGCCTTTCACGCCTCGTAATATTTTTATCCTATACAATGAAACTCTCTTTTTCCTTACCCATTCCTTACAAATTTCTTACGTTTAAAATAGATTCTATTTATTAATATTATTTAAAATCTGCGATACGATTTAATCTTAATTTAGTTGTTTTATAGAAATATTTCTGGTTTTCAGAAAATAATAATCGGAATATTCATTGTTTTCTATATTATTTTTAGAAAATAATCCCATTAATAGGAGTGTTATGATTTAATTGTTAGTCAATATCTCACTTTTAGAGCGTTAGTGTCTTTGAGAAAGTCAAAGCAAGCTATTGATTTCATTACCATCACAAACGAACTGCAAAAAAAGAATAGGGTTGAAGAGGCGGGAGAAGTCTCTTATTCCACCCAATTAGTTTCTATCGTCCCTATTTAGTAAACTTAAGGAGCTCGTTTTTATGAAAATTACCGAATCAAAAAGTCTATGGGAAAATACAATTTATTTACAAGTTTTCTCTGCGTATTCACTGCTTATGCTCGGAGTATTTATTGACATGTTAGCCATTATGACCATTGTTAGTTTTGAATGGGAAGTAGACCCCACCATGATTGGATTAATTCCTGTTGCGTATGCACTTCCTGGGATTATATTTAGTTCATGGGCAGGCGTGATTGCTGATCGCTTTAGAAAAATTCCAATTATGATGTTTTGTAATCTAATGGTTGGTTTATTAACAATTGTTCTTTTATTTGTCCAAAATATTCATTGGCTTTTGTTAGCATTAATGGTTCGTTCCATTTTCACCGTTTTTTACTATCCTGCACAGCAAACACTAACACGACAGATTGTTTCTCCTGATCTGCTTACCAAAGCAGTAAGTATCAATGGGATAGTTGAGCAAGGAACCAAGATACTGGGCCCACTTATAGGAGGAATGTTACTGAGCTGGTTTCAGCCAGAGTTTTGTCTGATTATAAGGGCAATATGCTGTTTACTAGCTGCTTTGGTTCTGTTGCCCACAATAAGGTTACAGGAATCTCTGTCAAGAGAACATATAGAAAAGAAACAGCAAAGTACTTGGACTGCTTGGTTACAAGGCTGGGGTTATGTATTATCCAATCGGATGATATTATCAACCATGATTTTCTTTACAATAGCTATGGCAGTATTACAATTAGTAGACTCACAGTTCCCTACTTTATTTAAGAGCTTGTTCCCAAATGATAAGAGTAAAATGGGATACATCATTTCTATTATTGGTCTTGGGGGAATAATTGGCGCATTCTTAACTCAGAAATTAAAACATTTTCAATATGGTTGGGTAATATGTGGAGGTATTGCTTTAATGGGAATTGGCTTTGGAGGAATAAGTCTGATAACTCTGATAAGTCCTGATGCATCCCTCATTTTTGCCTATCTGATCAGTTTTATAGCTGGTATTGGAAGTGGACTTATGTTTGTATCCAATCAAGTCATTCTACAAATAGAATCTCATCAAGAACAGGTCG
The DNA here is from genome assembly GCF_000832605.1 of Bacillus mycoides. Taxonomy (GTDB): domain Bacteria; phylum Bacillota; class Bacilli; order Bacillales; family Bacillaceae_G; genus Bacillus_A; species Bacillus_A mycoides. The sequence continues at coordinate 153,458 of NZ_CP009691.1, read as the reverse complement.
GAAGAGTATTTGGGATTCAAAGCAGTTTAGCAAATGCAGCCCTCATTATTTCACCTGCTATGAGCGGTCCACTGGTTCACTTTTTCGGAGTAATTGAACTCTATTTTTATGTGGGTATTGGGCTCATCATCATTGCAGTAATTGGGGTTGCACTACAAAAATATTTATGGGTTACACATAAACAAGAACCTGTAAGAGTAAATAATTTTTGAAGGGAAGATTTTTTATGGCCAATGAGGAATGTTATCCGTTAAGTCATCCACAGAGGAGAATATGGTATACAGAAGTTATTCATTCCGGTAAAGGGATATGTAATTTAAGGTTTTTGTTTAAACTTCATAGAAAAATGGATTATTCAAAATTAAATCGAGTTGTGAATCGTGTTATTAGTGAAAATGATGGTCTTTGCATCAAATTAAAAGAAAATGGGCATCAGGAACCTGAACAATATTTTATTAAACATGAAGAACAAGAATTTGAGTTTTTCGATTTCAGTTCCGTGGAGGATTCAGATTTGCTTGAGAAATGGATTGAGCAGAAAACAAAAGAAACGTTTACATTATTTAATTCAGATTTATACTATTTCGCTTTAATAAAATTAAACGATAATGAATGTGCAGTCTTTGGGAATGTTCATCATATTATCATGGATGGTTTATCAATCCAAATATTTACCAGTCAGATTGCAAAATATTATTATGAGATGCATAACGAGACTGAGGAAGGCGAAATTAGAAATTCATATGTTCAATTTCTGGCCAATGAACAAACATACTTGAATAGTATTCGCTTTCAAAAAGATCAAAAATTCTGGTTAGAGGAATTTAAAACAATTCCATCTGTGACGGGATTGAAGCCTTATAATACGTACCAAGTTAGTACCAAAGCATCACGTGAAACGTTTATATTATCGGAGCATTTGAAGAAAAAGATAGAGTTATTTTCTGAAGATTATAAATTAAGTGTATATTCTCTTTTTGTTGCTGCGTTTTCGTTGTCGATTTATCGGTGGACCTCGTCGCTTGATATTGCATTAGGAATGGCTTATGGCAATCGTATGACTAAAATGGAGCGGGAATTAATTGGAATGATGGTGAGTACAGTTCCTCTAAGAATGGATATCGCCCCTGAAGAAGAAGTGCTTTCATTTATTGGTCGAGTGTCCAGAAAACAAAGTAAATCATTACGACATCAGAAATTTCCATTTGATTTGTTATTAAAGCAGATTAATAAAGAGAACAACAGCAATGTTAGACTTTTCGGAACTACGATTGATTATAGAGATCGTGATGAAAGTGGTGACTCACTTTGGATTCCAAATGGTGAAGAAATGCAAGATTTTGCAGTACATATTGAGAATTTGACTGATATAGACTCTTTACAAGTACATATTGACTATCGTAAAGAGCTATTTTCTAAAGAAGAGATAAACCGCTTTTTTAAAACCATGTTAGCAATAATAGAAAATACATTTAAAAACCCAAAGCAAAAAGTTTTTGAGATTGAAATTATTTCAGAAGAAGATAAAAGAAAAAGTTTAGTAGAGTTCAATGAACCAAAGCTTGACTTTCCATATCATGCAACCATTCATGAATTGTTTGAACAGCAAGCGATGATTTATCCAAATGCTATTGCAGTTATGTATGAAAAGGAGAGGATTACCTATAGAGAGCTAAATGAACGTGCAAATCAGTTAGCACATTATCTACAGAAAAAAGGAATAGGACCCGATTCTTTGGTGGGCCTTTGTGTTGAACGTTCTCTGGGAATGATTGTAGGCATTTTGGGGATTTTGAAGGCTGGTGGAGCTTATGTTCCACTTGATCCAACATATCCAGAGCAGCGACTTCAGTATATTTTAGAAGATGCTAGCATTCAATTAGTTGTAACGCAAGAAAGTTTAAAAGGATTGAAATGGTTACCAGAAAATATAAAATCGATTTGTCTTGATCGTGATCGAGATGAGATTGAGCAAGAAAGTAAGACTTTACCGATTTCTAATGTAAATCCTCAACACCTAGCTTACGTAATCTATACTTCGGGATCAACAGGGAATCCGAAGGGCGTCATGGTAGAGCATCACAATGTTATTCGTTTATTTAAATCAACGGAATGTTGGTATCAGTTTAATGAAAAAGATACTTGGACGCTTTTTCATTCTTATGCATTTGATTTCTCAGTATGGGAAATTTGGGGAGCATTATTGTATGGTGGAAAACTGGTTGTTGTTCCTTACTGGATTAGTCGATCGCCTAAGGATTTCTATCAACTATTGGTAGAGGAAGAAGTCACGGTTCTAAATCAGACGCCTTCCGCATTTCGACAATTAATACAGGTGTGTGAACAAGAAGATGAGAATAAAAACTTGCAGCTGCGTTATGTGATATTTGGTGGAGAAGCGTTAGAACCTATTAGCTTGTTACCATGGTTTCAAAGATATGGTGAGAAAGAACCGCAGTTAATTAACATGTATGGAATTACAGAAACTACAGTTCATGTTACATATTATCCAATTACTCTAGATGATGTGCAGCATGCTTCAAGAAGTAATATCGGAAAACGAATTCCAGATTTAGAAGTGTATATACTAGACGCCTATCAACAACCTGTTCCTATAGGTGTAGATGGTGAGCTTTATATTGGCGGGGCAGGGCTTGCACGTGGGTATTTAAATAGACCTGAATTAACAGCAGAGCGCTTTATATCTCATCCATTTAGTAGTGATTCGAAAGCAAGATTATACCGGACAGGAGACTTAGCGAGGTATTTGCCGGATGGGAATCTGGATTATCGTGGAAGAATTGATCATCAGGTTAAAATACGTGGTTTCCGAATTGAGATTGGGGAGATTGAGTCTACTTTAAATGCATATGCATCTATAAAAGAGGCAGTTGTAATTGTAAGAGAAGATCAACCGGGTGATAAACGATTAGTAGCATATGTTGTAGGAGATGGAAATGTAGGTGCGTGGAGAGAGTACCTTAAAGCGAAACTACCGAGCTATATGGTCCCTTCGGGATTTGTGACGATGGAAGCTATTCCACTTACAGCTAACGGTAAAGTTGATCGTGAGGCCTTACCTGTGCCGGAGGAAAAGCAGATTAAAAGTGAAGCTGTTGCCCCTCGGAATAGTAACGAACAGATACTGGCTACCATCTGGAAGCATGTGTTAGGTGTTAAAAAGGTGGGAATCTATGATAATTTCTTTGAAATTGGTGGTGACTCGATTCTCAGTATTCAAATCATATCTCAAGCAAGTCAAGTGGGGTTAAAACTTACTCCAAAGCAAATGTTTGAATGCCCAACCATTGCCGAGTTGGCACAAGTGGCTATAGAAACGCAGGGAGTGCAAGCGGAGCAGGGAATTGTGACAGGAGAAGTGCCCCTTACTCCAATTCAGTACTGGTTCTTCGAGCAAGAACATTCACGTCCGGAGCATTGGAATCAATCAATGCTTTTAAGAGTAAAAGAGAGATTGGACGTGAAGTTACTAGAAGGAGCGATCTTAAACTTACTAAAACATCATGATGCTTTACGTTTCCGGTACGAACAGTTACCAAATGGAACGTGGAGGCAGAGAAATGAAAGGACTGATGAGCATTCTGTACTTCATGTGGTAAAACGGAACAAAGCTAATGAACAAGCGTGGAATAAAGTAATACAAGAAGAGATGAACATTACTCAAACTAGTTTCAATTTAGTTACAGGTCCGTTAATGAGAGTAGTTTACTTTGAGGACACCTTGTCTGGAAATGATCGAATATTCTGGGTGATTCATCATTTAGTAGTAGATGGAGTATCGTGGAGAATTCTATTGGAAGATTTACAGGTGGTATATAACCAGATGAAACAAGGTCAAGGAGTTCGCCTACCTGCGAAAAGTACATCTTTTAAAGAGTGGTCGGAACGCCTGCAGGCATACAGTGATTCGGGTATTTCAAAAGAAGTACAAGATTATTGGAATGAACGGGTAGAAAAAGAAACGATGAAAATTCCAATGGACTATCCAATGCAAGAAACAACAGAAGAATCGATTGATCAAGTGACGAGGACTTTAGGAGTAGAAGAAACACATGCATTGTTACAAGAAGTTCCAGTGACTCATAAGACAAGGATAAATGAGGTACTATTGGCGGCATTAGGACAAGCTATCGTCGATTTTACAAATCAGCAAACGGTTTCTATTCATCTAGAAGGACACGGGAGAGAAGAGATGGTTGAAGGTATTGATCTATCACGGACAGTGGGCTGGTTCACGAGTATTTATCCTGTTCATCTGAATTTTCAAGGAACTAAAACACCTATTGAAGGATTAAAGGCTGTAAAAGATCAATTGCGTCAAATTCCGAATCGCGGAGTTGATTATGGTATTTTACGTTACTTGAAAAAAGAATTACTTCCGTTTTATCAGCAAAAGCCTTCAATAAGCTTTAACTATTTGGGCCAATTTGATCAAGTGTTTTCAAAAGAATCTTTGTTTATGCAAGAGACAGGGTTTACATTTTTAGATCATGCTCCAGATTCCAAGCCATCTCATCTAATTGAGGTTATCGGTATGGTAAAAGATGAGAAGTTACATTTTGTTTGGATATATAGTAGAGAACAGTTTTCTAGATTAAAAATTCAAGCGATAGCAGATGGTATGTTGAGGCATCTTCTTCAACTTATTAATAAACCAACAACAGAGTCAGCTTTTACAGTATCAGATTTTGCTGATGCTGAGGATCTTACGGAAGAAAGCTTGAGCAAAGTATTACTTAAATTAACAAAGAAGAGGGTGTAAAGATGGGAGACGTTATAGATATATATGGATTATCACCTTTGCAAAAAGGAATATTGTTTCATACTTTATACGATCAAGATGATGAACATTCTTTTTCCTACATTGTACAAGTAGGCTTCTTGCTCGGGGGGCAATTGGATGTTGCTACTTTTGAAAAGGCTTGGGAATATGTTATTCATCGACATGAAGTTCTACGCTCAGTATTTGTGTGGGAGGAAGTAGAAAAACCTCTGCAAGCAGTTTACCAACGTCTTCCTTTTACTATTCATCAAGAGGATTGGAGTGCCCATTCGCATGAGGAGAGGGAGAAGAAATTACACCAGTTTTTGACTGCAGATCGTAGAAAAGGATTTTTATTGGATGAAGCACCGTTGATGAGAGTCACTGCGATTAAAGAAGCAGAAGAGGAAACGAGAATCATTTGGACACATCATCATATTTTGCTAGATGGGTGGAGTGTGTCATTGGTCTTTAGTGAAGTGATGGAAGTTTATCTCAAGATGATAAAGGGAGAATTGTTGAATCTTCCTAAATCTCTTCCTTATAAAAAATATATCCAGTGGATAAATAAACAAGATCAAAGTCAAGCAGAGGAATTTTGGACAGAAGAATTAAAGGGGTTTTATGCACCTACGCCATTAGCGATGGAAAGAAAGGATCAAGAACAGGAGAAGGGCTATGGAGAGTGTGTTTATCAGATATCTGAGGAACTCACTGAGAATTTACAAGAGTGGGTACGAAATAGTCGATTAACATTGAATACGTTAGTACAAGGCGCATGGGCCTATTTGATGAGTAAGTATAGCGGTGAAAGTGACATCGTATTTGGCATAACTAGCTCTGGACGTCCTACTGATTTGATAGGAGCAGAGAATATGGTAGGTCTATTTATTAACACATTACCTACGAGAATTCAATTAACGGATGATACATCAGTAGTAGATTGGCTTGGTAAAATACAGATGAAAGAAATGGAACGAAGACAATATGAGCATAATTCGTTGGTTGATATTCAAGGGTGGAGTGAGGTTCCGCGGAATAGTTCCTTATTTCATACCTTGTATGTGTTTGAAAATTATCCAATTCAAGGTAAGAGAAATGATGATTTAAGATTACTAGATGTTAAAAGCGCGGAACAAACAAATTATCCTTTAACACTCATTGTAATGCCCGGTAAGAAAATTACTTTAAAGTTGATGTATGATCGAAGCTATTTTAATGGAAAAACAATAAATCGGATTCAGGGTCACTTATTGCAAATATTAATTCAGATGACGAAGAGCTTAGATTCAAAACTCTTTGAAATTACTCATTTAACAGTGGAAGAGCAGACACAGTTACTAGAGGAATGGAATAATACTCAAGTAAAATATTCAGCTGAAGGCATGATTCATACGGTGTTTGAGGAGCAAGTCAAGAAAAATCCAGAAGCAATCGCAGCTATGTACGAAAATGAACAAATTACCTATAGAGAGTTGGATGAGCGTGCGAATCAGCTAGCACATTATTTACAAAAGCGTGGTGTAGGTTCAGAGTCTCTAGTCGGGGTATATATGGAACGTTCATTACAAATGATGATAGCGTTATTAGGTATTCTAAAATCAGGAGGGGCGTATGTTCCACTTGATCCTACTTATCCAGAGAGTCGGCTTCGTTATATATTAGAGGATGCTGGAATCGAAGTACTAGTGACGGAAGAAAATTCAAAAAATTTATATATATCTGAAGATGTTGAAACGATTTGTATGAATAAAGATTATACTGCAATTAAAAAAGAAGAATCAATCCCATGTATAAGTGGTGTAACAGGGAGAAGTTTAGCGTATGTTATGTATACTTCAGGATCTACAGGTAATCCAAAGGGAGTGATGATTGAGCATCATTCAGTAATCAATTACCTAGAATGGATGCAACATAAATATCCACTTTCTGAAAAGGATGTGGTCTTGCAGAAAACCCCATTCTCATTTGATGTATCTGTTTGGGAGTTATTTTGGGGTATTCACGTTGGAGCAAGTGTATCTTTCCTACCTCGAGGTGGAGAAAAAGATCCTTCTATTATAGCTGAAGTGATTAAAAAACATCAGGTTACTATAGTTCAATTTGTACCTTCGATGTTATCTGTTTTCTTAGATCACTTCAATCATATTGAATTGAACATGAATTGTTCGTCCGTACGCCATGTATTTTCTGGTGGAGAAGAACTAAGTTCAGGGTTAGTTAGACGATTTCAACAGAAATGGAATTATAGTGGACAAGTGAAATTAACCAACTTTTATGGACCAACTGAAGCCACTATTTATGTAAATGCATTTGATATTCAGCCTAATCAAGAATTTGTTTCTATTGGGCAGCCAATACAGAACACGCAATTATATGTATTAGACCAAAATCAACGCTTGCAATCAATAGGAATTGAGGGTGAGTTATATATTGGTGGTGCTGGTTTAGCACGTGGATACTTAAATCGTCCGAATCTTACTGCTGAAAAATTCGTTTCGCATCCATTTCGATTGGGGGAACGACTATATCGAACAGGAGATTCAGTAAGATATCTAACTGATGGAAATATAGAATTTATAGGTAGAATGGACCATCAAGTAAAAATGCGCGGTTTTAGGATTGAATTAGGAGAAATTGAAGCGACTTTAGAAAAATGTTCGTTTATTAAAGAGGCTGTCGTATTAGTTAGAGAAGACCGTCCAGGTGATCAACGATTGGTTGCATATGTAATAAGCGATGGAAATACCCAAGAGTGGAGAGAGTATTTACAAAACCAATTACCGAATCATATGATTCCAGCTCACTTTGTAGAGTTAGAACACTTCCCGCTTACTCCGAATGGGAAAATTGACCGAAAGGCCTTGCCAGCACCTGATGAGCAAGCTATTGGAGATTTAAATGTTCTACCTCGGACGCCATCGGAAGAGCTTATTGCCTCGGTTTGGGGTCAAGTGTTAGGAACAGAAAATATTGGTATTCAGGATTCCTTCTTTGAAAGTGGTGGGCACTCACTACTTGCTACTCAAATCGTCTCTCGATTGCAAGAATTGTTCCAAATCAAAATCCCATTACGTGAACTTTTCAAGCACGATACAGTGGAAGCATTAGCGAAACGAGTAGATCAGTTGCGCAAAGAAGATAAAAAACGAGAGGTTCCACCCCTTGTACCTATGACACGAGAAGAATCTATTCCACTTTCCTATGCGCAGAAACGTCTATGGTTTATTGAACAATTAATGCCAAATAGTGCGATGTACAATATTCATGCAGCGTGTCGCTTAACAGGTAAATGGTCAATTGAAGCATTGGAATCCGGATGGAATCAGTTGTTTGAGCGTCATGAATCATTACGAACGATAATTCTAAAACAAGAGGGTGAACCTTTTCAACAGGTTCAATCTCATGTATTCAGACATATCTCTCAAACGGATCTAACAGATCTCTCTTTAGAAGATAGGGAAAGAGAAATGAAACGGCTCATTCAAAACGAAGCGGAGGAACCATTTCATTTTGGACAAGGTCCTCTAATTCGAGCACGAATATTGAAAGTGGACAGGGAAGAATGGGTTCTCCTTTGTACGATGCATCATATTATTTCAGATGGATGGTCAATGGGAATCTTACTTGAAGAATGGATGGCTTTTTATGAAGGAGCACTAAGCGGAAAACCGGTGGAATTGAAGGAGTTATCTATCCAATATGCAGACTTTGTCATGTGGCAGAAGGAATGGCAAAAAGAAGAGAATTTGGATCAGCACCTTCAATATTGGAAGGAAGAATTATCTGGGGAGCTACCGGTTTTACAATTACCGATGGATCGTCCTCGACCTGCGGTTCAAACCCACCGTGGTGCAAGTCAGTCCTTAACGGTGGCGAATTCCCTACAGGAAAAGCTCAAAGATTTAAGTCTGCAAGAAGGATGCACTTTATTTATGACATTGATGGCAGCGTATCAAAGCTTCCTTTCTCGTTATACAGGACAAGACGACATCTTGGTTGGAAGTCCAATTGCAAATCGAAATGTTAAAGAGATTGAGGGATTAATAGGTTTCTTTGCAAATACGTTGGTTTATCGAGCAGATTTCAGTGAAAATCCGACGTTCCAAGAACTTTTGTCGCAGGTACGAAAAAAAGCACTAAAAGCCTACGAGTATCAGGACATTCCATTTGAGAAAGTGGTGGAATCTGTAAAACCGGAACGGAATACAAGTCATTCACCGATATTTCAAACCATGTTTACTTTACAGAATACGAAACAAGCGTTTCCTCAGCTATCTGAAAGAAACATGGAACTCATGGAAAGTCATGCTTCTGTTGCGAAATTTGATTTGAGTTTATTTGCTTCTGAGACGGAAGAAGGATTATCGCTAACCTTTGAATACAATACTGATTTGTTTAATGATACAACCATTGAACGCATGGCAAGTCATTTTGAACATTGGTTAAATCAAATTGTCTCTCATCCAAAATATTTATTATCTGAACTGAATATGTTATCGAAAGCAGAATATAAGCAATTACTAGAGGAATGGAATGAATCAGGTGTTGTAGATATACAAGAAAGCACGATTCATACATTGTTTGAAGAACAAGTGAAAAAAACACCAGAAGCAATTGCAGTAGTGTGCGAAGATGAAGAACTAACATATCGAGAGTTGGACGAACGCTCGAATCAGCTGGCACATTATTTACAGAAAAATGGTGTTGCATGCGAATCATTGGTTGGGATTTGCGTTACACGTTCATCCGAGATGATTGTCGGCCTCTTAGGAATTATGAAGGCAGGAGGAGCATATGTCCCAATTGATCCAGCGTATCCGGAAAGTCGACTGCAATACATTTTAGAGGATGCTCAAATAAAGGTACTGGTGACACAGGAAAAGTTACAACAAAAAATGGTTATAACTAAATCCGTTGCCGTGATTTGTATTGATCGTGATCGAGAAGAAATAGAACAAGAAGTAACTACAGTGTGTACCAGTGAAGTGACGGGCGATAATTTAGCCTATATTATCTATACTTCAGGTTCCACTGGAAATCCAAAGGGGGTAATGATTGAGCACAGGAATACAGTAACAATGATTCATTGGGCGCATCACACATATTCCCAAAAGGAATTAGCGGGAGTATTAGCTTCAACTTCGCTATCCTTTGATCTATCCGTTTTTGAAGTGTTTGTTCCCTTAACGATGGGTGGTAAGGTGATTGTCGCTGAAAATGCTCTACATCTAGACAAGTTGTCTACCAAGGGTGTGACTTTGGTCAATACTGTGCCATCGGCAGCGAAGGAACTGGTTCGCGCAAAAACAATTCCTTCTTCGGTAAAGGTGATGAATTTGGCTGGAGAACCATTACCATATTCACTCGTTCAAGATTTATACGAGAGAAGTACGATTGAGAAGGTGTACAACCTATATGGACCGTCCGAAGATACTACGTATTCCACATATATGGAATTAGAAAAGGGTGTCATGTATAGGGTACCACCAATTGGTAAACCAGTCTTCAATGCAGAAGTATATGTACTGAGTGCTGAACAAAAAATGGTTCCAATTGGTGTAGTTGGTGAGCTTTACATTGGTGGATCAGGATTAGTACGTGGATACTTAAACCGTCCTGACTTAACGCAAGATTGTTTTATACCGCATCCGTTTAAAGAAGGAGAGCGAGTATACCGGACTGGAGACCTAGTAAGGTATCTGCCAGATGGAAATTTGGAGTATCTTGGCCGAATCGATCATCAGGTAAAAATTCGTGGGTTCCGGATTGAACTAGGAGAAATTGAAGCGACATTGCAAAAGCATACATTAGTTAACGAAGTTCTTGTGATGGTGCGGGAAGATTATCTTGGTGATCCACGTTTGATTGCCTATGTTGTGGGAGATGGGGATGCTCATAAGTGGCGTGATTATCTCAAGGACCAGCTACCAAATTACATGATTCCAGCCTATTTTGTCGGATTGAATGCATTTCCACTCACTCCAAATGGAAAGATTGATAGGAAGGCCTTACCAGTACCAGAGAGACAGGAGATAGTGAGGGGGTATATTGCTCCCCGTACACTTACGGAAAAAACAATCGTTTCAATATGGCATCAAGTTTTAGGTGTAGAAAATATTGGAGTGCAGGATTCGTTTTTTGAAATAGGTGGGCATTCATTACTTGCTACACAAGCTGTTTCCAATCTTAAAGAGGCTTTTGGAATCGAGTTACCATTGCATGATCTATTTACGTTTCATACGGTGCAACAATTGGCAAAACAGATTGATCAATTGTTCTATAACAAAAATCAAGAAATACAGAATGATAGTAAGGAGAATGTAAGTCTTCAAGACTATATTCAAAAAGAAGCAGAAGTGAGTAATGATGAAGAATTACTTGAACTACTTAAGCAATTAGAAGAGCTATCAGAGGAAGAAGCACAAGGAATATTCGAGAGTAATTTAGTTGAGGAAGGGGTAAAAAAATGAGAAGTGATTTACATGCAAAGCTGAGTTCACTTTCTCCTGAGAAAAGAGCTTGGCTTCAGAAGAAAATGCAAAAAAAGGAGAATAAAGAGGCACTTCCGTTGTCTTATGCACAACAACGTTTGTGGTTTATGGACAGATTTAACCCAAACAGTTCTTTATATAATATTCCAACGGTATGGCTTCTAAAAGGAAATTGGATTCCTGAAGCATTAGAAAAGGGATTCAATCGACTCATTGAACGTCATGAATCATTACGAACCGTTTTTAAAGAAGTAGGAGAACAACCTGTACAACAAATTGTCGAATTCCTTCCTAGAGCATTACCTGTAAGGGATTACTCGCAACTTCCTCTAGAAGTAAAAGAAAAAGAGGTAGATAGTTTAATTGCGAGAGAAGCGCAAGAACCATTTGATTTAATGAATGGCCCTTTAATTCGTAATCAGCTTGTTCAATTAGGGAAGGATGAATGGTTATTACTATGTACGATGCATCATATTATTTCTGATGCTTGGTCCATCGGTATACTCATGAATGAATTACTTACTTTCTATGAAGAAGAAACGGGCGGGAATCCTGCTAAATTAAGTTCACTATCCATTCAATATGCAGACTTTGCGAAGTGGCAAAAGGAGTGGTTGCAAGGTGATGTGTTAAATCGTCAACTTACGTATTGGGAGGAAGAATTGTCTGGGGAGCTTCCTATATTACAACTGCCAGTGGACCGACCTCGACCGGTTACGCAAACTTACGCTGGGGATACGCATCACGTGATTTTTCCTTATAGATTACTCAATCAATTAAAGGATATAAGTCGACAAGAAGGATCTACCTTATTTATGACTTTAATGGCTGCATACCAGAGCTTTCTTGCTCGTTATACGGGGCAAAAAGATATTCTAGTCGGAAGTCCGATTGCAAATCGGAATCATAAGGGAGTAGAAGGATTAATCGGTTTCTTTGTTAATACGTTGGTTTACCGATCAGATTTGAGTGGCACCCCTACTTTTCGGGAGATTTTGAACCAAACAAAGAAAAAGGCGTTAAAAGCTTACGAATATCAAGATATACCATTTGAAAAAGTGGTAGAAGCTGTGCAACCTGAACGAAGTATGAGTCATTCTCCTATCTTTCAGACCATGTTTACACTACAGAATATAAAACAAGAACGACTAGATTTGTCTGGTAGAAGTATCGAAATGGTAGAAAGTAATATGTCTATTGTAAAATTTGATCTGAGTTTAACTGCCTACGAAGTGGAAGAAGGTCTATTTGTCTCATTTGAATACAACACGGATTTATTTGATAGTAGTACCATTGCACGTATGGCAGGCCATTTTGAGAACTGGTTAAATGAAATCGCGTATCATCCAGATGAATCATATACAAAGCTGTCAATGTTATCGGACACAGAGCAGAAACAACTCCTAGAAGAATGGAATGATACTGACATAGTTTATGGTCATGAGTGTATGATTCATGAGCTATTTGAGCAGCAAGTGGCACGTACACCTGATGCAGTGGCGGTAGTTTATGAGGGTGGAAAGTTAACGTATCAAGAACTCAATGAAAAATCGAACCAATTGGCACATTATCTACAAAAACGAGGTATAGGACCTGAATCATTGGTTGGTATATGTGTTGAACGCTCTCCTGATATGATTATTGGTCTCTTTGGGATTTTGAAAGCAGGAGGGGCTTATGTCCCACTGGACCCAAGTTATCCCGAAAACCGCCTGAGATACATTTTAGAGAATTCACAAATTCAAGTGCTGTTAACAAACGAGGCACTACAGGACTGGTTACCTAAAGATATTCAAGCAATTTGTTTAGACCGGGATCAAGTAATGATTTCTAAAGAGAGTAATTTGGCTCCGGTAAGTGGAGTAACTGCAAATAACTTAGCCTATATCATATACACTTCGGGTTCGACGGGAAATCCGAAGGGAGTAATGATTGAACACCATTCGGTTATCAACCGCCTACAGTGGATGCAGAAAAAATATCCATTATCTGAGGAGGATACAATTCTACAAAAGACACCGTTTTCGTTTGATGTTTCTGTCTGGGAATTATTTTGGTGGTCATTTGTAGGAGCACGTGTTTGTTTGCTTCCACCAGGAGGAGAGAAAGATCCTGCGGTGATTGAGGAGTATATCGAACGATATCGTGTGAACACCATTCACTTTGTTCCGTCGATGTTATCTACTTTCTTGGATTATATGGAACAATATAATTCGAAAAGGGATGTAGCGTCTTTAAATCAGGTTTTTACTAGTGGAGAAGCATTAAATACTGAACAGGTTCGCCGCTTTAAGGGGGTATTTTACGATGTTCAGCAAACAAAGTTAATTAACTTGTATGGTCCTACCGAAGCGACTGTGGATGTGACTTATTATAATTGTGATTTAGAAAAAGAACCTATGCTTATTCCAATTGGTCGTCCAATTGATAATACAGAGTTGTATGTGTTAGATCAACATCAACAGGTGGTACCGATTGGTGTGGCGGGGGAACTTTACCTTGGAGGAGTAGGATTGGCACGTGGCTACTTCAATCGACCAGAGTTAACTACTGAGCGTTTTATTCCGCATCCCTTTAAGGAAGGGGAACGATTATATCGAACGGGTGACCTGGTGAGATATATGAATGATCGTAACTTGGAGTATATTGGAAGAATGGATAACCAAGTCAAAATCAGAGGATTCCGAATTGAACTGGGAGAAATCGAAGCAGCTTTACATGATCACTCATCTGTAAAAGAGGCTGTCGTGTTGGTGAAGGAAGATCGACCAGGAGATAAGCAGTTAGTAGCTTATGTAGTGGGTGAAGGGGATACTGGAGAGTGGCGTGAATATCTTAAGAAGCAATTGCCACATTATATGGTTCCGGCATACTTCTTCCAAGTTGAAGGGATGCCACTCACTCCAAATGGTAAGGTGAATCGGAAAGCTTTATTGGAATTGGAGGCACAGTTCATAAGTGAAGATATTACTACTTCATCACGAACACCAGTAGAGGCGCTCATTGTTTCCGTATGGGGCCAAGTGTTAGGTATAAAAAATATAAGTGTTCAGGATTCTTTTTTTGAGATTGGTGGTCACTCGCTGCTAGCTACTCAAGTAGTTTCACGCTTACAAGAAATCTTTCAAATCGAATTACCGGTACGTGAACTATTTGAGTATGCAACGGTGGAGTCACTGGCAAAGCGATTAGATCAGTTACGTAAAGGAGATAGAAAACGAGAGATTCCGCCACTAATGCCGATGGAAAGAGGGGAAACTATTCCGCTCTCTTATGCCCAACAGCGCTTATGGTTTATCGATCAATTTACACCTAATAGCGCCCTTTACAATATGCCAATGGTATGCCGCCTTACAGGGAGTTGGCTACCTGAGGCATTGGAAAAGGGATGGAATCAGCTCATAGAGCGTCATGAATCATTGCGGACGGTCTTTCATGAAGTGAACGGTCAGCCCGTGCAGCAAATTGAACCGTATGCTTTTCGATCAATTCCGAAAACGGATTTAACTATGCTTTCTCCAGAAGACCGAGAAGAAGAAGTTAAACGTTTGATTCAACAAGAAACAGAAGTGCCATTTGATTTAACAGAGGGCCCACTAATCAGGACAAGTATTTTGCAAGTGGGAGAGGAAGAATGGATTCTCCTTTGTACTTTACATCATATCATTTCAGATGGATGGTCAATGGGAGTCCTACTTGAAGAATGGATGGCATTCTATGAGAAAGCTACGGATGGAAAGATAGCAGAACTTGAACCATTACCGGTTCAATATGCCGACTTCGCTCAGTGGCAAAAAGGATGGCTGAAGGCGGAAGTGCTTGATCAACAACTCCAATATTGGAGGGAAGAATTGTCTGGGGAGCTTCCTGTACTCCAACTTCCTATGGATCGCCCGCGTCCCGCAATACAAACTTATCATGGGTCGACATACACCCTGGTTCTGCCAAGCACGCTACATGACAAATTAAATGAATTTAGTCGTCAAGAAGGGGCTACACTCTTCATGACCCTGTTAGCTGCATATCAAAGTTTTCTATCCCGCTATACGGGACAAGAAGATATTCTGGTCGGAAGTCCAATTGCTAATCGAAATTATAGAGAAATTGAAGGACTTATTGGTTTCTTCGTCAACACCTTGGTATATCGGGCTAATCTAAGTGGTAGACCGACATTTCAGGATGTTCTGTCTCAGGTTCGTCAAAAAGCATTGAAGGCGTATGAGTATCAAGATATCCCTTTTGAAAAAATTGTGGAAGTTGTACAACCAGAGCGGAGTACAAGTCATTCGCCAATCTTCCAGACTATGTTCATCTTGCAAAATATGAAACAAGAGTTCCCGGTGTTATCTGGTAGAAGTATTGAAATGATAGAAAGCCATAGTCCAATCGCAAAGTTTGATTTAAGCGTAATGGTAGCTGAGACGGAAGAGGGATTACTTTTTACTTTTGAATACAATAAGGATTTATTCAATGCCACAACTATTGAACGGATGGCAGGGCACTTTGAGAAATGGCTACACGAAGTTTCCCATTACCCGCAAAATCCGTTGCATAGTCTGAGCATGCTATCGGAACCTGAGCGTACTTTGTTATTAGAAACATGGAATGACACTGTAATGGAAATGCCCCCACAGGGTCTTATTTGCGACAGATTTGAGGAACAAGTAGCAAAGCGTCCTGAAGCGATTGCGGTAGTTGATCAAACAAAAGATTGGACTTACGGTGAACTGGATGCACAAGCAAATCAGTTGGCAAATGTTTTACAGCGAAAAGGAGTTGCTCCAGAGTCAGTCGTGGGAGTTTATCTTCCGAGGTCGGCTGAGCTCATGGTAAGTTTACTAGGCATATTAAAAGCTGGTGGAGCTTATGTCGTTTTAGATCCGTTGTATCCAAAATCAAGGTTAGAATACATGATTGAAGATGCAGGAATTCAATTTGTAGTGACGGCGGAAGGACAAGAAGGCCTTTTCGAACAGGTCGAAATGGTGAGGTTAGAAGAGTTAACAGTGGAAAGCGTAATCGCACCTACACGGCAGATAAATCCAGAGAACTTAGCTTACATTGTCTATACCTCTGGTTCTACAGGAAAGCCAAAGGGTGTCATGATTGAATATCGCTCATTAATGAATATGGTTTCTTGGCATCAAGAAGTTTATCGTATTACAGCAGAGGATCGTGCGACTCAGATTGCAGGGATTGCTTTTGATTCGGCTGTCCAGGAGATTTGGCCGTATCTAACTGCTGGTGCAGCACTCTACTTGTCAACAGAGGAACTGAGAATTAATCCAGAAGCACTAAGAGACTGGCTCATTGATTCGCGAATAACAGCTAGTTTTGCACCTACGCCTATTCTGGAAAGACTCTTGAAATTATCTTGGCCAGGTAAAACGGATCTTCGTTTTATCATTACCGGCGGGGATCAATTAACGCAGTATCCATCTAACGATATTCCTTTTGCGGTAATCAATCAGTATGGTCCATCGGAAAATACCGTTGTTACCACGGATTGTTATGTACCTGTAGGAGTGACAACAGGTACGCCATCGATTGGTCGACCGATTGCGAATACAGAAGTTTATGTGTTAGATTCTCATCTTCAGCTAGTACCAAGTGGTGTGATTGGAGATCTCTATATTGGAGGGAAGAGTCTTGCTCGTGGATATGCTAATCGTCCGGACCTTACAAAGGAAAAATTTATTTCGCATCCATTCAAGTCAGGAGAGCGTCTCTATTACACCGGAGACAAAGCAAGTTATCTTTCTGATGGTGCTCTCCAGTTCCATGGTCGTATAGATGACCAAGTGAAAATTCGTGGTTTCCGGATTGAATTGGGAGAAATAGAAGCAGTTTTGCAGGCACATACTTCTGTGAAAGAAGCGGTTGTATTGGTACGAGAGGATGATCCAGGCGACAAGAGATTAGTAGCTTATGTAGTTGGTGAAGGAAGTGTCCAAGAATGGCGAGAGCATCTACAAACACATTTACCAAATTATATGGTCCCAACAAACTTTATTGAGATGGAATTTTTACCACTTACACCGAATGGAAAACTTGATTTAAAGGCATTGCCAATACCTAGCAAATTATCTACTGAAAATACCGTTCACGCACGAACTCCGCTAGAAGAACTTATCGCTTCAGTGTGGAGTCAAGTGCTAGGAATAGAAAATATAGGTGTTCAGGATTCTTTCTTTGAACTTGGTGGTCATTCTCTACTTGCTACTCAAGTGGTTTCACGTTTACAAGAAGTCTTTCAAATAAAACTACTGGTGCGTGAACTGTTCGAGTATTCAACGGTGGAGGCACTGGCGAAGCGATTAGATCAGTTACGTAAGGGAGGCAAAAAACGAGAAACTCCACCATTGATGCCGATGGAACGAGGAAATGCCATTCCACTTTCTTATGCTCAACAGCGCTTATGGTTTATCGATCAATTTACACCTAATAGTGCACTTTATAATATGCCGATGGTATGCCGTCTTACAGGAAATTGGTTACTAGAAGCATTGGAGTTGGGATGGAATCAGTTGATAGAGCGTCATGAATCATTGCGGACAGTATTTCATGAAGTGGACGGTCATCCTGTGCAGAAGATTCAACCGTATACTTTCCGTTCCCTTTCACAAATTGATTTAACTAAGATTTCTCCAGAAGAGAGAGAAAGAGAAGTGGAGCAATGGATTCAAACTGAAGTCGAATCCCCATTTGACTTAGAGCAAGGGCCATTGTTCCGTGGACAAATCGTGAAAATTTCAGAAGAAGAATGGGTTCTTCTGTGTAATATGCATCATATTATCTCGGATGGATGGTCGATGGAAATCTTGCTCCAAGAATGGATGGTATTTTATGAGGAGGCGATTGGCGAAAAACCAGCAGAGCTCGCACCATTACCAGTTCAATATGCCGATTTTGCTCAATGGCAAAGGGATTGGTTAAAAGAGGAAGTACTAAATCAACAGCTTGCATATTGGAAGGGAGAACTGTCTGGTGAGTTACCAGTCTTAATGTTGCCGATGGATCGTCCCCGTCCTCCGGTACAAACCCACCATGGATTAACTCATAATGTGTTGTTGTCACGCTCATTACTGGATAAATTAAACGAACTTAGTCGTCAAGAAGGGGCAACGCTTTTCATGACCTTATTGGCATCTTATCAAAGTTTCCTTGCCCGTTATACAGGACAATCAGAGATTCTTGTTGGAAGCCCAATTGCGAATCGAAATTATCGAGAGATTGAAGGATTGATTGGTTTCTTTGTCAATACGTTAGTCTATCGGGCTGATTTAAGTGGCGCACCGGCATTTAAAGAGTTGTTGTCTCAAGTGCGGATAAAAGCATTGAAGGCATATGAGTACCAAGATGTTCCGTTTGAGAAAATTGTGGAGGTTATCCAACCTGAACGAAGTACAAGTCATTCTCCGATTTTCCAAACCATGTTTACTTTGCAAAATACGGGACAAGAGCTACCACAGCTACATGGACGAAGTATAGAAGTAATGGACAGCCACGCTTCAATCGCCAAATTTGATTTAAGTTTAACTGCCGCAGAAGTGGAAGAGGGCTTATTGCTTACTTTTGTTTATAGGACTGATTTATTTGACAGTTTAACTATTGAATCCATAGCCGAAAATTTTGGAAACTGGTTGAATTTAATCGTGGAACATCCTGATAAATCATTAGCTAAGTTGCCGATACTGTCAGGATTACAGCAAAAACAGTTAGAAGAGTGGAATAATAATGCTGTAGCATATCCACAGGAATTTGGGATTCATCAGCTGTATGAAGAGCAAGTAAATCGTACACCTGACGCGGTGGCAGTGGTAGATGAAAAACAGCAGTTAACCTATCGAGAGCTGAATGAAAAAGCAAACCAATTGGCACATTATCTCCAGAAATGTGGGATTGGGAGCGAGTCATTGGTTGGTCTCTGCTTCCAGCGTTCAGTTGAGATGATTGTCGGTCTCATGGGGATCTTGAAAGCTGGGGCAGCCTATGTTCCATTGGATCCATCGTATCCAGAAAGTCGCCTACGATATATTCTGGAGGACACAGGGATTCAAGTATTGGTCACGAACGAAGCATTAGAAGGTTGGATAACTGAAGAAATCAAAACAGTTTGTTTGGATCGGGATAAAGCGATGATTTCGCGAGAAAGCACCCTTTCACCAATATGTGAAGTGACAGGAGAAAACTTGGCGTATGTAATCTATACTTCGGGATCAACAGGGAATCCGAAGGGAGTTATGGTAGAGCATCACAATGTGATTCGTTTATTTAAATCGACGGAATGTTGGTATCAGTTTGATGAAAAAGATACTTGGACGCTTTTCCATTCTTATGCGTTTGACTTCTCGGTATGGGAGATTTGGGGGGCATTACTCCATGGCGGAAGATTGATTGTTGTTCCTTACTGGATTAGTCGATCGCCCAAGGATTTCTATCAACTGTTAGTAAAGGAAAAGGTTACGGTTCTTAATCAGACACCATCCGCATTTCGACAATTGATACAAGTGTGTGAACAAGAAGATGAGAAGAAAGACTTGCATCTGCGCTATGTCATATTTGGTGGGGAAGCACTCGATCCTACCAGCTTGGTACCATGGTTTCAAAGGTATGGAGGGCAGAAACCACAGTTAATTAATATGTATGGAATTACAGAAACTACCGTTCATGTTACGTATTATCCAATTACTCAAGATGATGTGCAGTATGCTTCAAGAAGTAATATAGGAAAACAGATTCCAGATTTAGAAGTGTATGTACTAGACGCTTGTCAACAACCTGTGCCTATTGGCGTAGCTGGCGAACTATATATTGGTGGAGCAGGACTTGCACGTGGATATTTAAACAGACCCGAATTGACTGCAGAGCGTTTCATTCCTCATCCATTCAGTAGTGACCCAGGAGCGCGATTATATCGGACAGGAGACTTAGCGAGATACTTACCTGATGGAAATCTGGATTATCTTGGGCGGATTGATCACCAGGTGAAAATCCGTGGTTTCCGAATTGAGCTCGGAGAAATTGAATCTGCTTTAAACGCACATGTCTCCATAAAAGAGGCTGTTGTAATTGTTCGAGAAGATCAGCCGGGTGATAAACGGTTGGTGGCATATGTCGTGGGTGATGGGAATGTAGGCGAGTGGAGAGATTATCTCAAGGCGGAACTACCAAGCCATATGGTTCCTTCAGGATTTGTGATGATGGAAGCCATTCCACTAACTGCTAACGGAAAAGTTGATCGTAAGGCCTTACCTGTACCAGAGGAGAGGAAAATCGAAAGTGAATGTGTTGCCACGCGGAATGGTAACGAAGAAACACTGGCCACCATTTGGAAGCAAGTATTAGGGATTAAAAAGGTGGGAATCCATGATAACTTCTTTGAAATTGGTGGAGACTCGATTCTCAGCATTCAGATTGTCTCTCGTGCGAAGCAAGCAGGTTTGCAATTGACGCCAAAGCAAATGTTTGAACACCAAACGATTGCTGAGTTGGCGCAAGTAGTCAATGAAGAACGGGGTGTACAAGCAGAGCAGGGAGTTGTAACTGGAGAACTGATCCTTACACCAATCCAGCAATGGTTTTTTGCACAAGATCATCCAAACCCACACCATTGGAATCAATCCATGTTTTTTAGAACAAAAGAGCGACTGGATATAGTATTACTGGAGAAAGCTGTGCGTACCCTTCTAATCCATCATGATGCCTTGCGTTTAAGATATGAACGGTTACCGAATGGAGCTTGGAAACAGCGGAACGAAGGAATCGAAGAACAATCGACGCTGACCGTTATTTCATTAGAAGAAGTGCCGCAAGCAGAATGGCATCAAGTGATTCAAACGGAGATTGACACTGCACAAGCAAGCTTGCACTTACACGCAGGACCGCTAATGAGAATGGTTTATTTTGATGAAGGTGAGAAAAGAGCCGGCCGATTATTCTGGGTGATTCATCACTTAGCAGTGGATGGTGTTTCTTGGCGGATTTTACTGGAGGATCTGCAAACGGCGTATAATCAAGCGAGCCAGGATCAGATGATCCAATTACCTACAAAGAGTACATCCTTTAAAGCGTGGTCGGAGAAATTGCATTATTACGCTGAAGCTGGGATTGTGCAAGAAGTGCGTGATTATTGGGAGCAGCAATCCGAACAAGAAGTGGCTATGCTACCAGTGGATACCACCCTCGAAGTTCCAGCAAACACAGGAACCGAGGAGATTACCGTGGTGCTGGATGAGAAAGAGACCCGTACGTTATTGAAAGAAATTTCAAGCACTCATCGTGTCCAAATCAATGAGGTACTATTGACAGCATTGGTACAGGCTACGGCAGCATGGACAGGTCATCCGGCGCTGACCGTGGATTTGGAGGGGCATGGTCGGGAAGAGATTATCGAAGACGTTGACCTATCTAGAACTGTGGGGTGGTTTACAAGTATTTATCCTGTTCACTTAAATATTACCGGTGCCGACACGCCAATTGCAGCATTAAAATTAGTTAAAGAACAAGTGCGTAAAATTCCTAATAAGGGTGTTGACCATGGAATTTTGCGGTATCTGAACACAACAATGTGTGAGAAATGGGGGTCTCAACATACACCGTCTATTAGTTTTAACTATCTTGGACAATTTGACCAAATGTTTTCTGACGATGCAATGCTTATTCCGGAGAACGGATTTAAGCGCTTAGATCATGCTTCTGGTTCCAAGCGCTTGCATTTAATCGATGTAATTGGAATTGTAACGGATGGGAAAATTCAGTTCACTTGGGTATACAATGTAGGACAATTCGCGAAATCAACGATAAAAAGTATTGCAGAGAATATGCTCCATCAACTAAGTAAATTGATTCAATCTGCGGATGGAGAATCTGCACTGACCGTTTCAGATTTTGTGATGGCTAATCTTGACCAAGCCAGTTTGACAAAAGTATTATCCAAGATGAATCGTGGAAATAATTATCAGATTACCGATTTATATCCACTATCGCCTTTGCAAGAAGGTATGATTTTCCATACATTGCATGACCAAGGGGATGAACATGTAGCGCCGTATATAGTGCAATTAAGTTTCATGATTAGAGGAGAATTGGATATTGTAACTTTCGAACAGGCGTGGAAATCGGTAATTCAGCAGCATGAAATTTTCCGCTCATCTTTCCTTTGGGATGAAGTTGAAGAGCCTTTACAAGTGGTGTATGAGAGTGTTCCATTTAAGGTGAATGTAGAAGATTGGCGTACGCTGACTGCTGAAGAAAAAGAGGAGAAAAGAAAAGCCTTTTTGGCATTGGATCGAAAACAAGCCTTTCTTTTTGATGAAGCGCCATTGATGCGGGTGACTGTCATTCAAGAAGGTGAGGAAGAATATCGGATTGTTTGGACACATCACCATATTCTGTTGGATGGATGGAGCCTACCACTGGTCTTTAACGAATTGCTTACAGTGTACCAGAAGAGAATGAATGGAGAAGCCGTGCATTTACCTAAGTCATCGCCATACAAGAAATATATTCAATGGCTAAGAGAGCAGAATCAGGATCAGGCGGAGCAATTCTGGAGAGAGAAACTTAAAGGTTTTACAGCTCCAACTCTGCTGGGTTTAGAAAGTAAAGAGCAAGAAAAAGGTTACACAGAGAAGGTAACTTATTTATCAGAAGAGCAAACCCAAGCGTTACAAAACTGGGCGAAGCGCAATAGGCTCACTTTGAATACGGTAATTCAAGGTGCGTGGGCGTATCTCATGGGCCGGTATAGTGGAGAAGATGACATTGTCTATGGTGTAACTAGCTCAGGACGCCCTACTGAGATTATTGATGTTGAAAACATTGTAGGTCCTTTTATTGCCACATCACCGACGCGAATTCAGTTGATAGATAATATAAAAATAATGGATTGGTTGCAGAAGATACAAGAGGAAGAGATAGAAAGAAGACAATATGAATATGCTTCTTTGACAGAGATTCAAGGATGGAGTGAAGTTCCTAGAGGAACCCCGCTGTTCCATAGCTTGTATGTGTTTGAAAACTACCCAGTGAAAGAGGAGTCCTCAGGAAATCTAGAAATTGGTGAGTTGGAAGGAGTAGAGCAAACTCATTATCCATTAGGATTGACAGTTGTCCCAGAAAGCCAGTTGTTGTTAAAGTTGAAGTATGATCGTAGCAAGTTTAATGGTCTCACTATTGAACGGATGCTGGGGCATTTAAGCCAGGTGTTTAAGCAAATGATCGAGAACGTTGATCAAACTCTGTCGGAGCTGGTGTATGTTACGGAAATAGAACAGAAACAACTACTGGAAGAATGGAATGATAATGCAGCAGCGTATCCACGTGAGAGTGTGATCCACAAACTGTTTGAAGATCAAGTGGATCGTACACCTGATGCGGTGGCAGTGGTAGATGAAAATCAGCAGTTGACGTATCGAGAGCTGAATGAGAAAGCAAACCAATTGGCCCATTATCTTCAGAAATGTGGGATTGGGACGGAGTCATTGGTCGGGCTTTGTTTCCAACGTTCAGTTGAGATGATTGTCGGTCTCATGGGAATCTTGAAAGCTGGATCAGCCTATGTTCCGCTGGATCCATCGTATCCAGAAAGTCACCTACGATATATTCTGGAGGACACAGGAATTCAAATATTGGTTACGAACAAAGTATCACAAGGTTGGATACCTGAAGAAGTTGAAACAGTTTGTTTGGACCGAGATCAAGCAATGATTTCGCAAGAAAACACCCTTTCACCAATATGTAAAGTAACAGGAGAAAACTTGGCGTATGTTATCTACACTTCAGGTTCGACCGGGAATCCAAAAGGGGTTATGGTGCAGCATCATTCGGTATTAAATCTATCCTATGGTTTACAGAAAGAGGTTTTTTCACATCGGGCACATGATAACATGCGCGTTGGTCTAAATGCCTCAATCGCCTTTGATTCATCCGTTAAACAATTACAAATGCTTTTGTATGGTTCTAGTTTATATATTATTTCAACAGAAGTTCGCAGTGATCCTCAAAAGTTTGTATCTTATATTCGGGAGAATAAGTTGGAAATGTTTGATATAACACCTTCACTACTCCAATTACTCATAGATGAGGGGTTGTTAGAAAAAAACGATAGTGTTCATGTTCCAAGCAAGGTACTGGTCGGTGGAGAAGCGATTATGCCATCACTGTGGGAACAACTAGTAGAGAATGACCATATCCATTTTTATAATGTATATGGTCCTACGGAATGTACGGTTGATGCGACATGCTATCGTATCAAAAAAGATAGTAAGAGAGTAACCATTGGGCGTCCGTTGCCAAATGTTCAAGCCTATGTATTGGATGAGAAGTTGTTACCTGTTCCAGTTGGTGTAACGGGTGAACTTTATATCGGTGGAGCAGGCCTAGCGAGAGGATACTTGAATCGTCCAGAGTTAACGTTAGAACGTTTTATTCCTCATCCATTTAATGAAGGGGAACGGTTATACCGGACGGGAGATCTAGTCCGCTATTTAGCTGATGGCCATTTGGATTATCTGGGAAGAATCGATAATCAAGTGAAAATTCGAGGATTCCGGATTGAGCTTGGAGAGATTGAAGCGAATTTAGAAAGTCATCCATCGGTGAAAGAGGCTATAGTCTTGATAAGAGAGGACCAACCAGGAGATCGGAGAATGGTTGCCTATGTGGTGGGTGAAGGAAGTATGCATGAATGGCGTGAGCATCTCAAGAGGCAAGTACCGAATTATATGATTCCTGCACACTTTATTGAGGTGGATGCGATTCCGCTTACAACAAATGGGAAGGTTGATCGAAAGGCACTGAACAGCTTAACGATTCAAAGAGAAAGTACCTTTTCTACACCAATCATCCCACGGGATGAAATCGAGTATCAGCTGATTACAATCTGGCAGGATTTGCTACAGTTAGAAGATATCCATGTAAACGATGATTTCTTCAATATAGGAGGTCACTCTCTCCTTGTAATCAAATTGATTTCAAAGGTCAGAGAGAAATTTGGAAAAGAGATTAAGGTGCCCGCACTAATTAAGAATCCGACAGTGGAAGGAATCGCTTGTCTCATCCGTGAGAATCATCGTATGGAAGAATCATTATCGGTTCTGGTTCCATTACAAGAATCAGAGAAAAGACCTTTCTTCTGTGTTCACCCATTTATGGGTAATGTACTCTGTTACATTCAGCTAGCAAGGTTACTCAAGGATCACTGCTCATTTTATGGTCTACAGAATCCTCTCGTAGAGAAAGAAGGAATGAACGGGTTGATTTTATCGGAAGTAGTGCAACTCTACATCGAGGAAATGAAGCGGGCTCAGCCAGAGGGGCCGTATCGTCTGGGAGGATGGTCTCTGGGCGGTGCCATCGCCTATGAAATCGCAACTATGCTACGGAACCAGGGAGAAGAAGTTGAGGTGTTGGTACTATTGGATACCAAGGTGCCTTCAGAACGGGATTACAAGACAGAGGATGAAATGCTATCTTATATATTGGAGCATTTCATCCATATAGAGCTAGTGGACCAGGAAGAAGAGCTTGTTCATCAACAGGACATGCTTGTTGAACAATTAATTGTGGAAGGAGTGCTCCCGCCTGATGCAAATCTTACGAATTTGAAGCAAATTATCAATGCTCACAGGAAATGTCTGAATTTAATGGCAGAGCATGATTTAACACCATATTTTGGGGAAGTTATTTACTTTAGTGCTGAGGAAGGTAAAGAATTGTTTACGGATTGGAAGCCTTTATTAAAAGGAAGAGTGAATATGTATTCGGTCCCTGGATCACACGAAGAAATAGTAGCTTCCCCCGCAGTTGAAAAGTTAGCTAAGTATCTACTAAATGAATTAGAAGGAATAAAAGAGACATCCCTTTCGCTAACGGAAAAGTAGAGAGCACAAAAGAGGCAACTTTATAAACAAACATTGTTATTATTAAAGTTGTTATTTGTGAGTAGTAGTGTAAATAAAGAGAGCAGTCCAATAACTGCACATCAAGTGTAGGAGATTATGTATATATATATCAAGAGCATTACTTTTTAAGGGGCTTGCTTGATAGGGACATAGAAACATATATGAGTTGTTCATAGTATGCTGTAAATTCTCTGAGGTTTTTGTACCAGAAGCGAATGCTTTGATGATATTGCTGAGGAAAGGTGTATATTTTCATTGATATGTAAATATGCACCTTTTCTATTATATTTGCACTTGAATAAATGCAAGTTAGAAAATGAAATTGAATTTCTATAACGTATACATAGGAAGAAATCCTTTTAAAAAGGAAGTGATTTATCATACAAATTCATGCTGTGAAAATACCAAAAAATATTGAAAATCATTTGTTTAATCAATTTAGTAACTTGATTTCAAATGAGAAGAGAGAACGAATGAAGCGTTTATTAAATTTATGTGATATTAATAGGACTTTGATAGGAGATTTATTAATCCGTTCCCTAGTTTGCCAAAAATATAAAATGAATAATGAAGAAATTAAATTTATATATAATGAGTACGGAAAACCTTTTGTTCAAAATTTTTCTGACTTTCACTTTAATATTTCGCATTCAGGAGAATGGGTGGTCTGTGCCACTGCTAATTCTAATGTAGGTATTGATATTGAAAGAGTTTCAGACATAGAGGCTCTTAAATTAGCAAATGAATTTTTTTCAGAGGAAGAATTTTATGATTTATCTAATATGAATTCTGATGAACAAATCAATTATTTTTTTGATTTATGGACATTAAAAGAAAGCCATATAAAAATGATTGGTAAAGGACTTTATATCCCGTTAAATTCATTCTCTGTAAAAAAAGAGTCACGAACTTTAATTTCATACACGAATATACCTCAAAACTTTTACTTTAGACAATATAATATTGATCCAAATTATAAGATATCTGCTTGTGCAACACGTGATGAATTACCGAATGAGATAATAATTAAAGACTTTTATACAATTGGCCAAAATATAAACAAATTTTAAAGTAAGGAGAAAATCTATGAATAAGACTAAACTTTTTTGCTTTCCACATGCTGGTGGCTCTGCGTTTAGTTACTCAAAATGGAAAAATTACTTTAATCCACATATTGAAGTAGTTCCAATAGAGTTAGCCGGTAGAGGATATAGAATTGAAGAAAGCCTGTACCAGAGTATGGAAGAGGCTGTAAATGATGTCTACAATAGTATAGTCAAGCAACTAGATAATTCGCCCTATATTTTATATGGGCATAGCATGGGAAGCTTGATTGCCTATGAATTAGCTAGAAAAATACAGGATTCTAATAATGTATTGCCTGAATTTCTTGTTTTATCCGGTAGAAATCATCCTAATAGTAAGATAAAAAATATTCGACATAACCTACCCGATGAACAATTCAAAAATGAAGTTATTGCAATGGGGGGAACATCAACCGAGGTACTACAATCAGAAGAATTAATGGGAATTTTTCTCCCCATTCTAAGAGCAGATTTTAAAATTGTAGAGACATATATCCATAACAACAATATACGAGCATGTGACATTGATTTTCTTGTATTGAACGGAAAAAAAGATGAATTAACTACATATGATGAGGTGAAAAAATGGAAACAATACACAAGTAAATCGTGTACCTTCAATTCATTTGAAGGTAATCATTTCTTTCTAAATGAAAATATTGAAGAAATAGCAAGTGGTATTATAAGAAAGTTAGAATCTAAAAGATTTTCAACTAGTTTTTAGAATATTTCTAGGTATACTTATGGTTGAAAAATAAAAATATTAAAGGTGAAAAATACAGGTTCTGTTGAAACATCATTGAATAAAGAGATAGAAAAAATGCAGATACAATTAGAAGCTGGTATACCACATTCCTACTTTAATAGTACGTATGCAAGTATAAAAGTACAGAACTCATCGGGTAGCGTTGTGTACAATAAAGAAATTGTGGGAAATAGACAACGAACTGCTGAAACCCAAACCGTTCCTGTAAAAGTTGGGGATTACATTGAACTTACCCATATAGAAGGGGAAGCAGAAAAGGAAAAGATACGAGCTACTTTAACTAACCTTGAGAATGGCAAACAGGAATATATGGGTAAGAAGAGAATATATCAGGTTACATCTACAGGACTAATAAGACAATAGATGAATCAAAAAGTTGGGGGAATCCTCAACTTTTTTGGTTAAAAAGGAGGTTCTGGTGCCAATATATGAAGAGGAACGATAGTAGATTTTTAACGGAATCGTATTTTATACTATAAGTCCAAAAATTCTGTGAATGAAATCTTTCTGATTTAGGAAAGACTGATTTTGTACATCAAATAAAACAGGAAGCAAGATTTTTGGATGTTCTCAACACTCTACATGTACGCATACAGAGCTAATAAATACATGAGCTGTGATAAAAATTCAGCTCTTTTTCAATTTTTTAAAGAGTGTATTAAAAAAAGGAAGTTTAATTTAAAAACGACTTTTCAGGTTTGTTTATTTTGCGTTTCGATGGACAAGTTAAAATAGGTCTTGTTCATTTTAAAAACATATGTAAAGACAGATAAGGACTTTAAATGTGTTTTTGGGGTTTTTAGGGGGAATAAAAAGGCTAGTCATTATTTAAGACTTAACCCTTTTCTACTAGCTGACGAATTGCTTCATTTCAATTACTTATCTTGTTATCGTGCCAAAAATCCTCTATTTATTTTACTTGTTCTTTTGTAAATGAAACTAAATTTTCATGTATGGGGAAAGATATTAGATGAAAGCAACCGGAGTAACTAGAAAAGTAGATGAGTTAGGGCGTGTGGTAATTCCAAAGGAACTTAGAAATACGCTAGGTATTAAAGAAAAATCACCATTAGAGATCTTTGTAGAAGGTGAAGACATTGTTTTACAGAAGTATCAGCCTGGTGGTGTTTGTGCATTAACAGAAGAGGTGTCAAATCGTAACATAGTATTAGCAAATGGTAAGATAACATTAAATCCAGAAGGTGCGGAACTATTAATAAAAGAAGTAAAACAGTACCTTGTAAAATAAGTGGCCCTTACATGGGGCTTTTTTTAAAATCAATAAAATAATTTCATGTACCGTATTTATTATAAAAAATAATAACACAACGAACCTAACACCGCTAAAGGTATTGATAACAAAACCAACATTTGATGATCCTGAACCATTATAAGATTTTGTATTCTCTTTTGGAGAAACATTATAAAAATCGCCTAAGTTGAAAGAACCAGTACTATTTTGTGCGACAAGGTTTGCTACAACTGAGGGCATAGTACGCACCTAATTTCCTAGAAAGTATTTAAATTAGCATATGTTGTAATCATCTAGAGGTTCATTTTGATCTAAGAATTCGAAGTTATTGCTCGTGAAGATTTTAATAAAATAGTTATTTTGTAATAATCAAAAAAGAGCACTTCGTATAGGTGCCGAAATAAGAATTATTCAATTGTCAAGATAATTACTTACCACCATTTTGATTTATACGTTTTAAATAAAAAATAGAACAAGGTCCTGATTTGAAAAATAGAGAGCTCTTTGAAAAGAGCTCTCTGACTAAAATTTATATTGAATATGAATACACACGATATTGTATACGTGCTATTTAGGTAGGTGCAATTTTAAAACAAAATCCTTATTTGAATAGAGAAAAAAGACAACAACCGGAGGGCTTGTTGTCTCAAAAAAGTGGAATGTCACTAAAATATTTGTTGAAGACATAACAGGTTATTTAAAGTATATGAATTGCGTATAAAAATATACAGTAGAAATTAAAGAGCGCTTACCAAGGTGCTCTTCTACCCAAACTTACATTGAAAAAGAATCCGCGACATTGTATGCGTATTTCTTTCGCTTTGTGTAGTTTTAAAACAAAATCGTTATTTTAATTAAAAGAGCAGCTAGCAAAAGCTAACTGCTTGTTAAAAAAAGAATCCACTCTAGGTTATTTACTGCCAGAGTTTCAAGAAATAAATGATTAAATTAATTTAATTTTTCAATTACAATCGAAGCATTTATATTTGTTTGTGTTCCACCTGCCAAAGTCTGCAAAGTAACTGCAGCAGCGGAAGTATGATTATTAAGGGTAATAATATCACCTGCAGCTAAAGTGAGGATTGTTTGGCCGTTGTTTGGTTGAGTTCCTGCACCTGATCCATAAACTGCGCTGGTAACCGAAGCACCATTTAAAAAAAGTGTGAATTGATTAGGCTCAACTCCTGATATAGAAAAAGAAATTTTATAATCTCCTGCATTAAGAACCATCAATTGAGAAGTTCCAAGCGTATGAGTAAAACCAGGTGTCATTCTACCATGTGAATTAAAAAGAATAGGTGCTTCTAAGGCAACAACTTGAGCTGCTGTATTGAAAACATAAGCATAATGAGATAACCCAGATACTGTAAGTCCGGTAGGTCCAGTAGGCCCCGGAGGTCCACCAGAAGGTCCGGTTGCTCCAGTAGGTCCAGTAGGCCCCGGAAGTCCACCAGAAGGTCCGGTTACTCCAGTTATTCCAGTAGGTCCAGTAGGCCCCGGAGGTCCACCAGAAGGTCCGGTTGCTCCAGTTATTCCAGTAGGTCCAGTAGGCCCCGGAGGTCCACCAGAAGGTCCGGTTGCTCCAGTTATTCCAGTAGGTCCAGTAGGCCCCGGAGGTCCACCAGAAGGTCCGGTTACTCCAGTTACTCCAGTAGGTCCAGTAGGCCCCGGAGGTCCACCAGAAGGTCCGGTTGCTCCAGTTATTCCAGTAGGTCCAGTAGGCCCCGGAAGTCCACCAGAAGGTCCGGTTACTCCAGTTATTCCAGTAGGTCCAGTAGGCCCCGGAGGTCCACTAGAAGGTCCGGTTGCTCCAGTTATTCCAGTAGGTCCAGTAGGCCCCGGAGGTCCAGTAGCTCCGGTTATGCCGGTTGGCCCAGAAGGTCCAGTAGCTCCAGTTATTCCAGTAGGCCCTATTTGAGGCAAAGGAAAGGAACATGGAAAGGGTATGTGACAATTCTTTTTAAATTTACTCATTTTTACACCTCCCTTATAAATTAACTACCAATTTATATTTATACTTTAACAACTTATGAGTAAACAGACACACGGGTGTAAGGAAGAAACCTATAATAATTACATAAAAGGTTTTAAGAGCGAGCCTTTATTTCGCATTCCATACCAAAAAGAGCACTATATATAAGTGCTCTTCGTATCAAAGCTCTTAGTGTAAAAGAGTACGTGATACCAAATGAAATTTTTTCATGGGCGTGAAGTATTTGAACAAAAAAGCTATTTAAATACTAAGTTATCGAGATGAAAAATGGTGCACAAAGTTTTTTGTGCACCACTATATATAAACTATGTCTTGTCTTGTTAATAATATGTCTACCGCATAAAATTGTGAACAGATTAAAGAGAAGATTAAATTTAAAAGAGCAACCTTTGAGGTTGCTCTTATGACCAGTACCATTACTGTAAAAGAATACGTAATATCGGATGTGTATTTTTCAAAAGGTGTGAATTATTTGAACCCAAAATTAATTTGGCACAACAAAGCAGCTAGCTGAAGTAGCTAACTGCTCCAAACAGTGATGTAACTCTAGATGTATGTATAGTATTTACGAAATATTGAGCTTTATTCAGGAGGGAGAGAAGTAGGCCATTAACATGAAGATGCTCCAATACATATCTTGCAAGTAGTAAATTAATGACGGGGTAGATTGAGAATGGATGATCCGATTAAGGAGATAGTTGGCGCATGGTTTGTTGCATTAGGGACAATTATTGCTGCGATTGGGAGTACACCTTTAAAAAGATTGAACAGCGAATTAAGAAAAGATTTGAGCGTATGGGGGAATGTATTACAAGCAACGGGGAATGGTCTGGAAGCTGATGGACAAGGAGAAATATCCCTTGAATTGATTGGGAACGAAATCCAATCAATTGGTAATGTAACGGTTCTAACAGGACTCATTATAGAATTTGAAGATGAAACAAAAAAAAATTAGTAATTGCAGGAAATTGGATACAAGCATTAGGTGGTGTTACATCAATAGGTGGGGAAATAGAAGATAGTTCCAATATGGATGAATCGTATATCATTATCGGGAATGTGTTACAAGCGACTGGTAATTCATTACAGGCAATAGGTGGAATAGATGAATTGAAAGCTAGTCGGGATAAAGTGGAGGGAATTTCGGAAGACGATGAGGAGGATGGGCAGCTTATAGTGATTACGGGGAGTTGGGTCCAAGCGGTCGGTTCAGTAGTTTCATTAATCGGTCAAATAAGAGAAGAAAGCCAAGAGATAGAAGAAAGTATTTCATAGAGGACTTAATAAAATAATCCTTTTCTAATAACAAAGTTACTACAATATGAGAAAATGATATAATAATACCAATTAAATATTTAGTCCTACTGGAAGAACCAGCGGACATCAAACCATAAAGAGCATAAGTGATAGTGCTCTATGGTTTGGTGTCCGCTTTTTGTTTTTTTATTAATAAAATAGATAAGGAGTGTTTTTATATATGACGCAATTAACTTTCTTACCTAAAATTGATCGTAAAGCAACACAAGTTCGTTTAGAAGAGATTCTTGAAAATGTTCGTATTTATAGAAAATTTGGGATGATTAGAAATGAGATGAAGGTCACAGCTTCTTGCGAGGTAAGATATCATGGCCCAACAAACATGGTAGGCAAGCCAGCTGAAGATGTTGCTTTAGCAAATGTTGCAATGAGTGAAAGAGAATTAAAATTACAACGTTTATCTTTTCAAATTGATAAACATTAAGTCGATTTAGCAAAAATCAACGAGATATCATTGTAAAACGATATTTGGAAGATGAGGAAGTCTTTGATTATATGGTTTATAACGATATTGGTATGAGTGAACGTACATATAGAAGAAATAAATCTAATGCTTTTTATAAATTAGCATTTGCTCTTAGATTAGAAGTTTATGAGACTGAAGAATCTGGAGGTAATGAATAATGAATTTTGTTCAGCCAATACGTGATCCAGAGCGAATACAACAGCTAAAAGAGTATTTTAAGGAAAAGAGCTTACGTAATTACATTCTTTTCATTATGGGTATTAATACAGGTCTCAGAATCTCAGATATTTTGAAATTGAAGGTAGGGGATGTTAAAGGCAGCCATATATCTATGCGGGAAAAGAAAACAGGGAAAGAGAAACGAATACAAATTACTGCAGCGCTGAAAAGAGAACTTAAATGGTTTATTGTAGAAAGAGAAGACAATGAGTATTTAATGCAAAGCAGACAAGGTAAGAATCGTCCAATTGGTCGTAGCATGGCATATAAGATATTAAGCGGAGCAGCGGCAGAGTTTGGGTTAGATGAAATAGGAACACATACGTTAAGAAAAACATACGGGTATCACATGTACATGCAAACGAAAAACATAGCATTACTTATGGAGATATTCAATCACTCGTCAGAGAAGGTCACGTTACGTTATATAGGTGTAAATCAAGATGCAATGGATAAAGCAATGACTAGGTTTAAAATCTAATCACTGCTTATTTCTTTTTAAATCTAGGGTATTGCAGCATTTTGGAAAAACTCATGCTAAGAGTATGCAAGATTTTATACAGTTCTAGTAACAAACAAGAATCCAAAAACCGTGCTAGGATAGGAATGTATAAAAAAGTGCATAGATCCATAGAACAAAAAAAGAAGGTTCCTTGGTGAGAGTACGGTTTCCTCCCTTTTCCTTGCTACCGATAAAATGTGTTATGTAAATTAGCAATGAATAGAATATACAATTTCATCGTGGTATTTTAATTATATAATAATATTAGAAAGTAGGTACGGAGTTTGAAAGAATGGATTTTGTTAAATGAACAAGAATATGAGAATGTTTGGGATAGATTTTATGATGAATTTGCTTTTAATCCTAATATAGATGGTGAACAGTCATTTAAATTTTCTTGTCCATATATTACTTATGATTTACCTAATTATTTTGAAGGAAAATGGACTGATGACGATGATTATATTTTTGATCATATATTATTGAAAGCTCTTATTTTATGTACCGAGAAACATGAATATATATATGCGTTAGATTGGCATCATGATAGCTACTGGATGAATCCTAGTTTAAATTTAAATCTAAACGAAAAGGATCATCAATGGAAAATCCCATTTTTTCCGGATGGAGATTATTATTTCTTTTTGCAAAAAGACTTTAAGTGGGGTTATTTAGGGCATCCATGGGAAAAAGTTATTTATATTTTCGGAGAAGAATTAATCAAGAATTTCAAAGAATTAAGGGCTAGTAGATTATAAAAGACCAATGAAAAAGTATAAATTTCACTTCCCATATCGATAATTATGTAAATAAGCTGTCCACATGGGCAGCTTATTTTATTTTTCCGCATAGCGTAGGTTATTTTACAAAATGTTGGTGGTATCCCTATACAGTTACTCATAATTTTCGTACTGTGTAACCCAAAAGAGAAAGTTAAATGAAATCAATGATATCAAGGGATTTAGCGAAGGGGGCAGTTACACACAATATAAGATATGGGTAAGTCGATTATTTATATGTTAAGATTATACTATAAAAAAGAAAGTAGTGATTGTGATGAGTGAAAGATGTCCGGTTTGTCAAAACTCTATTGAGGAACAAAAATTAGTGGGAGTGGGAGGAGGACGTGTAGAGCAATATAAATGTGAGAATTGTGGTACATTTTCCATGGCTGAAGAAGCGAGATTTGAATTAAATGTAGAGCAGAAGAGAAAACTTTCTGCAATTTTAAGAAAGAGAACCATTAGAGGGATGGGGAAAATAATGATTTTTCTTAATCGACCAGATAAAAATCTTTCAGAATTTCCGTATCCTATTTATCTTTTAGAGGATCTATTAAGTGAATATCCAGATAGTGCTTCTGATAGGTTGGATGAGTCATTAATAAACTTAGCTAAATTGTCCAAATTTCCAGGTGACCCAGTATATATTCGTGAATCAGATAAATCTCTATTTTTTGTACAGAGTGTTCACTTGTTGGAAATGAAATATATAGCGACCCAACTATTTCAGGACGAACTGATTGAGATATCTAAGCTATCGGCAGCAGATTTCCCTGCACATATTACAGTTACAGCGAAAGGGTGGAATCGTATTGCAGAATTAGAAAAAGGAAGAGAAGCGGATAATAAGCAGGCATTTGTCGCAATGTCGTTTAGTCCAAAAATGGATGGTCCATATAAGAATGCAATCACAAAAGCTATAAAAGAGGCAGGATACCAGCCTATCAGAATTGAAGAAGCGGAACATAATAATGACATAACTGATGAAATTATAGTCAAAATAAGACAAAGTAAATTTGTAATTGCAGATTTTACCGGACACAGAGGTGGAGTTTATTTCGAAGCTGGTTATGCGATGGGACTAGGTAAGACTGTTATATGGACATGTAAAGATGACGATTTTAAAGATATTCATTTTGATACTAGACAATTTAGTCATATTAAGTGGTCAACAGAAAACGAATTATACCAAAAATTATTAAACAGAATTAAAGCAACAATTAATTAAAAACATGGCAGAGTCGTGACCGCTTTTTGGCAGTAAATGTGCCGGTTGTTTTGGAGTTAACGTGATATATTTGTATTGTGAGAAGTGGCTTAAAACACAACTCATAAAGATTCCTTTATAATCTATATGTTGTCTAAACGGTTTCATAATGACGGCACATAAAATCCGAAACCAGCAGATGGTAGTGATTGAATGATACCGTTATTAAGGAGAGCTTTTGCTCTTCTTCCAGTTACTTAATATTGTTGGAATAGTGTAGCGACATTTGGTGATTGGAAGAAGAATAAAACTTCATTTACCGTAATTAAAACACAAATCAATAATTGCTATAAAAGCATCCATTCGGGTGCTTTTTATTTTGGAGGAGGATGAATAATGGATTTAACATTAGATGGATTAGAGCGGTGTTTTAATGAGGCTGTAAATGAAGGTGCAGAGTATTTAGCTGTTCAAATCGAAATGGACGGATTCCCTAGTGATGAAGTAATTATTAATCATAAGCAAAATATTGATACTAAGTTAGAGTATTATAGGAAAACGTACAACGAGGATTTAGAATATAGATACGCTCCAGGTATTCGTATTGTTGGATTTGCATATGGCTATTCGTTCTCAGGGATTCAACACGAATTAGGATTATTAGCGGAATAATGATTAAACCAATAGCAATTATCGTAGGCGCTGCCGTAATCTGGCTGGCGTCTTGTTTGTTGTTAAGAGATGATAAGGGGTGAAATAGACTTGCAATTTGAAGATTAGATAATAATATTATTACTTTAAAATGCAGAAAGTAGACTAATAAACAAGCTGTTTTTAACTTTTAATCATAGAATATGAGGAATTCTATTGTTAAGAGGAGGTAATCATATTTATGGGATGTAATTGTAATTTCAGACATTGCAGAGATTGTAATAGATTTTGGGATGATTTAATGTTTTGCAGACGCAGACATAGAGATTGTGATGACCGTCGTTGTGGACGTGACCGTGACTGTGATTGTGATGAGTGTCGTCGCAGACGTAATCATGACCGTGATCATGATGATCATCGGGATTGGTAAAGTCCTTTGAATGAGTGTGCTTCTTCACAGCACTCTTTTTTTGTTTATGGGTTTTTTCTAAACTAATACTTATTAAATAAGAAGAATGTAGTTGCAATTCGATTTAAGGTCTAACAAAACAAGCGAACATAACGAACGAAAATAAATGTCCTGTTTGCCTGTCTAAAAGTTGACCCTTTTGTACAATTAAAATTTATAGGGTAAAAACTTTGTAAACAGATAGTTGTTAATGTCTAAAAGATAGTCTAAAATAAAAGTATATAATTCTTAAGACTTTTAGACTATTTTGAGGTGATTTGGATGGCTATCGTTGGTTATGCAAGGGTAAGTACAAAAGATCAAAACTTAGATGCACAAATTGAAAGGTTAACAGAATATAGATGTGACAAAATATATTCTGAAAAGTACAGTGGAGCTAATAGTGATCGGGAAGAATTGCAAAAGGCACTAGAGTATATGAGAGAAGGAGATAAATTTGTTGTTTGTAAAATAGATCGTTTGGCCAGATCAATATTTGATTTGCATAAGATTGTAAATCAATTAGCTGATCGAGGAATAGCGGTGGTGTTTCTTAAAGAACAAATTGATTTTTCAACACCTGCAGGTAAATTGATGTTTACTATGTTAGGGGCTATTGCTGAGTTTGAAAGAGATTTAATCAATGAAAGAACAGCTGAAGGTCGAGAAAGGGCTAAAGCGATGGGTAAACATATGGGACGTAAAGGGCAGGATGAAAAGCAAGTTAAACAAGCCATGAACTTATTTTTAAATAGGAAGGAAAATGGTTTGAGTGTAAATGATATTTCAAAAATGACAGGTGTTCCGCGTTCTACTATTTATGCGAAAGCGAAAGAATTAAAAGGGGAGGAATTATGATGGAGGAATATGAACAGCTTCGGCAGAAATTCCGAAATATAAGTAAGCAATACTGGAAGCAGACTAAGAAACCTAAAATGTGCGAAAAATGCTTTTCAAAAACAGATGTTCATCTGCATCATAAAATCCCGTTAAAAACAGGTGGGACAAATGATTATGATAACCTTATTCCTCTATGTGAAGAATGTCATTGGGAATTTCATAGACACTTTGAAGCTGTAAAATCACATGAATATTTCATGGGAACGCCTAAATATACAGAACTGATAGGGTTATGGGAAGTGGTGAATGATCCATTAGTGGATTCATTATTTATGAAAGAGTTTAAGGAACTTGTTTATAAGGGATTGGATTTAAAAAGAGATGTACAAAAATCATTTAATGAAGAAGAAATAGAAGCGAATAAAGAAGAATTAAAGTAGCGAATCCGCTGCTTTTTATTTTATAAAATAAATTGTATCTGAGTCGAAATAAAAATAGGGGTTTGCCTTAAACATTTAATTTCAATCAAGAATATGAGTATAGAAACAGGATGATTTTTGTAATGGTGGAGGGGATTGTTGTGGACATAACTCAAAGTGTGGCAAGAATAGTGGTTAATGGGAAAGACCTTCCGTTCACTTCAGTTCAAACCTCTGCATGGAATCATGGACCTGTAAATGATTTAATCGTTTCGACGAATCAGAGAGTGAATGAGCTGTATCAATTCATGTGGTCACAAGTACCAGTTACGATTTCGGTGTATTTTCTTCAAGGGGCGGACTTAATGAGATTCGCTAGGATTGCTGGAATTAATGAACGTGTAACGGGAGAATATATATATCATTTCATTTGGGGATAAGAAGAATTCAAAGTAGCTTAACAGCTGCTTTTTTATTTTGCATAGAAAAAGGAACCTACAATGGCTCCTTTTACAACGCTATCTTGTACCTATTGATTTGTCGCTTAACATCCATAAAAGCTAACAATGCTCCTATAGCACAAAGCCCTTTAAACCAAAGGAACTCGGAAGAAAATAGTCCGCCAAAGAAATCGACTGAGTGTACAAAACAAGTAATACCAAATAACCAAAGCATGAACTTTAATTCTTTTGAGGAATATTTATAGTTTTTAAATCTTTCCCACATATGTATCAACTCCTATTGTCCTGATGTTCTGTAGTTTTTCTTTATGATATCTCGCATATTTAAGACAAAGAATAGAAGGAAAATCAAGGCTATGATACCGTTAACCCAGTAGTATGTATGTCCTGTTGTGAATCCAGTATAGAAAGAAAGGGAATTCCAAACTAAAAGGATTGTTGAACAGATAGTAGAGATCAATAATGAACTAAAACTTCTCATGATTTTCACCTCGATTCAAATTTTTATATTTTTTTATATAATGATACATTTAAATGAATGGATTTACAAGAAGAATTACCATAAGGAGGAGTTATAACGAGTTTCTTCCTATCAAATGAAGATGTAGCGGTATTTGTAAGAAGAGGGAATATTACGCCGGAGCAATATGAATTGATTACTGGTGTAACATATCAACCAGCAGAATAAGCATCTTCAAAGCGTGCGAAATGTAGGCTTTTTTATTTTGAAAGGAGCGAAAAAATGACAATTGAACTTGGTTTATTAATTGCATTGCTATCTCTTGCAATTAGTTATTTTGGGTATAAAACAAGGTCCATTAAATCGGATGGCCAACAAAGTGCAGAAACGAACGCGAAATTAGAATACATCAGCAAAGGCGTTGATGATATTCGTATTGATATAAAGGCGAATGAAAAACAGATGATTGTACTTGGTGAACGTATTACAAGGGTAGAAGAAAGTTCTAAACAAGCTCATAAAAGATTGGATACTTTAGAAAAGGAGGCAAATTAAAGATGCCACTTACAAAAGAAAATATTTTAAAACGTTTGCGCAATTGGAAAACATGGGTTGCGCTCTTTTCATGTCTTGGATTGATTTTATCAGTGTTCGGGGTAACTGGATTTGAAGGTAATTTAGAAAAGGTGCAGCAATCTGTTTATTTATTTGGTATTGCACTAGGCATTTGGACAAGTCATGGAGATGACGCTGATCAAAATGAAAAAGGAGATGTTCAATAATGGGACACATTGTAGATATTTCAAAATGGAATGATAATATTAGTTGGGATGTAGCAGCACCGCAAATTGAATTAGCTATTTGTCGTGTACAATACGGTTCGAAATTAGTAGATCATTTATATAATGAGCATGTATCGAAACTAGAGCAATACGGTATTCCACATGCGGCATATGCTTATGGATGTTTTGTATCAGTAGCTGATGCAATTGTGGAAGCTAAGGACTTCTTAGCAAGAGTAAATCCTAATGCTAAATTCCTTGTATTAGATGTGGAAGACGATACAAAAAAGTCAATGAAAAGCAAAGGTAACCTTAATGATTTAGCAAAAGCATCACCAGCTTTCATTGATACATGTAAAGCTGTAGGTTGGAAAGTAGGATTTTATGTAGCTCATCACATGTACGGTGACTATAATTTACAAAGTGTACAAGCTGATTTTATTTGGTTACCGCGCTATGGAACAAATGATGGCCGTCCACAAAAGAAACCCTCTTATCCTTGTGATATCTGGCAATATACCGATAATGGTTATATTGATGGTATTGGGAAAGTGGATATTAATTTATTGCAAGGTGACAAAACATTAGATTGGTATACAGGAGAGAAACACTTAGAACAATCTGTTTCTAACGGTGGTTATCAATACGTTAAGTCTGGCGGATTTGGTACTAATTTGCTATACGAAGCGATTCAAGCTATGGTTGAACGAGGAACGAAAGGTAGAATTATTACTGATCCATTTACAGGGTTATGCAATATCGAAACCGAAGTTTTACCTAATACAGAATTAGATAAAATTACTTGGTGGATGGATACTCGACCTGAAGGTAAATGGTTTTACGAATATATCAAAGTGAAGTAATAGTTGAAGCCATCCTTAATTGGGCGGCTTTAACTATTATCTAAATGATTCCTTAGCTTTCTCTATTAAGTTCTGTTCCTCTTTTGTATTTGTAAATTCGATAACCATAACAGACAGTCCAAAACATAAACAAACAGCCTTTATCTTGCTAACTCTCACAAGAACTTACAATTTTTCTCTATCTGTATTTAACCTAGAATACAAGATTCTTTCATTTTTATTCCCGGATATATTTGAAAAACTGTATGTTTTTATCTCAAATCAATTATATCTATAAATTTAAGGAAAATTCTGTTATAAGATGCATCAGTGCAAGTTATTAAATTCTTTATCGGATTTATGTCAGTTACAGTCACAGATCTAGTAAGCAAATGACCATCTCTATAATAAGTAATCAATATCTTCTCTTCAGAAAGAAATGAACATAATAATTTGTTTTCAATAATTTCTTGTTCGTCTTGGGTTAATGTAGGGCACTCTACTTTTGTTTGTTTTTTAACAATCTTACCAATACCGATGAATTTATTCGGTATCGAAGCGAATGGAGTCCGCTTAACCATTCCTATTCCTTTTGGCATATGTGTATAGTTCATGCTGTATATCCCCCTAATTACTAGTAATCAATGCATCATTATATCATATTTTAAATATATTGGGATTATTTATGTAATTATAAAATAAGTTTTTAGAGGTTTTGGCTCCATATAAAGTTAAACCAATTTAACTAAGCATGATTTATATATATAATAGGAGAAATTACTGTGGAGTCCCTTTGTAGGTAAGCATGTTGTTGCTAAGGTTAATAATCTACGTTTCAATAATACCCTTCTTGGCAAGACAAAGATGTTGCTGGCTCTGTAGATATAGGATTAGGATTCATGATTGATGCGAAAGTAAGTGTCAATGGCTCACCACAATATAAAGTACACAATAGCAAAGGTAAAACATACTATGTAACAGCAAATGAAGCCTATGTGTATGTGAAATAGTAGACAAAACCACCTATCAAAAAGGTGGTTTTGTCTATTTTCATAATTTAGATTTTCGTTAATCCCCACATACTGAATTCATAATGATATTCCGTTCTCTCAATACATACGCCGAATTCTAAATCATCACCAACTAATACAAAATCCGCATACCCAGTTAGAAATCTTGATATGGTTGATAACTCTTCTAAATTATCAAATACTTCAGCAATGTTCAGCTTAACTGCTTCAAATTTACCACCCTTAGAGAAAAAGAGTCTCCCTTGATTAACTGGAAATTTAATGGCTTTAGCTGTTTCTTTTAACAGTGTTATTGATAGTCTTCCATTTTCTTTATAATCAGTGCTACCAAAAATTTTAATGGATTCACTTTACCTTATGTTTTTACGTATTAATTGAGCAGGTCCTTTTGAAAATAAAGAAAAGACACCCTAAGGTGCCTTCCTCCGACTAGAACCACTTTAATTTTAATAATATGTATTGGACTCCCATTCAACTATTATTTTATTGTATCTTTCTCGTTCTTGGCATTATTGTTCTGCTGCTTTCTTCGTTTCTTTTTTTGTTTTGACTTCTGTTTCTTCTGTACCGCAAGCGACTAACCCTAAAGTTAGCACCCCGGCAATAAGTAGATTAATTTTCTTCATTATTGATCCGCCTCTTCACCTTTGTTTTGTTGTAATAACGATGAATCGATGTTCACGACTCAACCTTCGTTTGTAATTTGTTCGTTAGAA
The DNA here is from genome assembly GCF_000832605.1 of Bacillus mycoides. GTDB lineage: Bacteria > Bacillota > Bacilli > Bacillales > Bacillaceae_G > Bacillus_A > Bacillus_A mycoides. Next base: position 111,036 of record NZ_CP009691.1, on the reverse strand, counting down.
AATGAACAATTGATCGTATTAGAAAAGGTTTAAAAATAAAACTTTTCTTTTCATYTAATAAATTTACCTTTAAAGACTACATAAATACCTTTGACCATATTTGTAATTCTTTGTAAAATGATATATATAGAAAGATTATGAATATACAGGTAATCTATGGATAGTAGTTTCTAAGAAATTATTCGGGGAAAATTTCTTAGTTAAGTATATTAACTTGTTGGTTCTGGTGCAAAAACTTCGAGAAAATTGCAATGAATCTATAAATCTTGGACATACTGATACTATTACTCTAGAAAGGGTGCGTGATCAGTATGGAAAAGGAGAATTTGTTTAAATGGAAGCATTATCAGCCCGAACTAATCTTATTAACAGTAAGGTGGTACCTGCGGTACAATTTGAGCTTCCGTAACCTGGTGGAAATGATGGAGGAAAGAGGATTATCAATTGCTCACACAACGATTATGCGCTGGGTTCATCAATATGGACCTCAATTAGAAGAGAAAGTACGACATCATCTTAAATCAACAAATGACTCGTGGAGAGCCGATGAAACCTATATTAAAGTAAAAGGTCAATGGATGTACTTATATCGTGCGGTTGATTCAGAGGGCAATACAATTGATTTTTATCTAAGTAAATCAAGAGATAAACAAGCAGCCAAGCGCTTTTTCAAGAAAGCCTTGGCTTTTTCGTATGTTTCTAAACCTCGCGTGATAACAGTAGATAAGAACCCTGCCTATCCTGTAGCGATTCAAGAGTTGAAAGAAGAGAAACATATGCCTGAAGGCATACAACTAAGGCAAGCTAAATATCTCAATAATATAGTGGAACAAGATCATCGTTTTATTAAGAAACGTGTGCGTTCTATGTTGGGATTCAAGTCATTTAAAACAGCAACCTCTATATTGAGTGGTGTTGAAGCCATGCATATGATAAAAAAGGGACAGATTAATTTACCGAATCAGTCTGTCCAAAATCAAAAAGAGTTCATTCATCAAGTGTTTGGACTTATAGCATAAAATACAATTCCGTTAGGAATCTACTATTATTCGTGTCCTTCTTCAAATATTTGCACCAGAACCCTTTTTATTCTGAATCAAAAACAATTCAAGAACTGTGGAAGGTCGTAAGACAGTGTAATAAAACTATTAACTTTACTACCGGTGATAAAGCATTTGATAACGACCAGGAGCTTACTATCGGCTTAAACGCTATTAAAGAGTTTGTTATGAAAATCAAGTCTGGTACAAAAATGAATAAAGGTAAATTCGCTTATTTCAACGGAATTGTAAATAACTTAATGGACAAGTTCTACTTTGATAGTGAGTTTATGGGAGTATAAAAAAACTCCCAAACGCTGAGGAACCAATAAGGGAATTTTTTAAAAAGCATATGGAGCGGGATTTTCTACAACCGTAATACATTTTTTCATATTGTTAAAACACTCAAAATTTCTCTTAAGGATGGGAAATCTTTATATCTTATTTATATAATTTATGTTATGGTACAATATGTTAATTACAATACTTTCTAAAAGGAGGATACATAATGAAAGCAAAGAAACTAGTAAGTTTAGCACTTCCAATCATGTTATTAGGGGGGTGCGGAACAGACAAAGCAGAGACGAAAGCAGACACGAAGATAGAAATAAAAGCAGAAGATAAGGAAAAACTATCGACAGAAGCGTACCCTTCACGTATGTCAAACTTACATTATGAATTAAAGTTAAAGATGGAAGAAATAACTGCACTAGCAGGAAGAAAAGACATGGATGTGAAAGAACAAAATAAGGAAATCTTAAAAGGTACAGATGAATTACAACAAATATTTGTTAAGTTTTACAAGATAGACCCACCAAAAGAGTTTGAAGAAGCACACAAAACTCTTTTAAAAGCAGTAGACTGTTATAAAGAAGCGTTTGACACACAATTAAGTCTAGCAAAAAGTGGTTCTGTAACAAAAAAGAAGACGGAACAATTAAAAGAATTAATGTATAAAGGTAATGACTACTTAGAAGAAGGTATGGAACCAATTGAAAAAGCTGTAGACCATACCAAAAGATAGAATAACAGTATTCAAACAGAGGGGCTTTACATATGAGACGAAAAATACTAGTAGTCGTAATCATAGTTCCTGCTCTCTTTTTCGCTCTTGCAGGGGCAATAGCTAGTTTAGGGAACGGGGAAACATCGGTAGGGGCGAGAGTAATGTCCATAGTAGTACCTATTCTTCTACTAGCATGGATAGTAAAGAGATACACGAGTAAGGAAAAGAAGTCTACTAACAAAGTAATCGAAAGAGTATTTGAGACAGACGAAGAAGGTAGACTAACGAGTACATTAGACTATGTGGCAAAAACACGAGGGGTATGTATGGTTTGGACAGAAGCCCAAAAGAAATTCGTAGCATTAGAGAAGAAAGACCCTACATTCCTTAACACACATGAGGAATTAAAGCAAGTAATAGGAGAAATGAAGTTAGCAAACAAAAAGTTAAGAGAGATTAAACCACCAAAACAGTATGATAGTCTACAAGAAGACCTATCTAAGTCTTTAGTTGTGTTTGATGAAGGATTAGACACAATGGTGGAGGGGTTTATTACATTAGATGAAACAAAGATTAATAAGTCATCTGACCTGATTGATGAAGGTAGTGACGGTCTTATGAGGGAACTTGGTACTATTCTAAGCCTAACAAAAACGGAAGAATAAAATCATAAAACAAAAGGGGTATATAACAATGAAACGTAAACTATTAGCAGTAACATTACCAATTTTATTAGTAGCAGGGGTAGGATGTTCAAATAAAGACGTTGCAGAAGATAAGAAGACTGATAGTCTTCAAGTAGCAGATAAAGATATTCAAGAAGTATCAAATGATAAACGTAAAGCAGAGAAAGAGTACAAGTCAAAATTAAACGCTTTACTAGAGGATTTAACTAAAGAAGCACTAGTTTTAAACGATGTAATAACTAGCAATAAACCTATAGAAGAAAAAGAAAAAGAGTATAAAGAGAAATCTAAGACTATGTACGATATATCAGAAAAGATGGTTGAGTTAGACCCTGGAGATAAATACAAAGACGTGCAAAGTATCGTAAATGAAGTTACATATGCAGTAAAGGGTGGACTAAGTTCAACTAAAAACGGTTTAATAGCGAAAGACGAAGGGATAGTTCATCAAGGTGCAGACTATTTTAAAAAGGTATCCGAACTACTAACAGACTTAGATAAAAAGATGAAAGAAGTAAAATAGTTAGCAAGGGGTAGACAGATGAAACGTAAGGTACTAGCAGTTGCACTACCAATTACACTAGCATTAGCAGTAGGTTGTTCTAATAAAGACGTTGCAGAAGAAAAGAAAACTGATAGCTTAAAGGTATCAGAGACAGATAGTAAGAAAGACGTCATAAAACCACTATATGCAGAAGTAGGTAAGATATACGAAGAAGGTCAAGATGTAACCACTAAGAGAGAAGCTAAAGAGAAAGAGTCATCAACTAAGACTGATAAAGAATCTACTTCTAAGAATGAGGACTCAACCGATAAACCAGTAAAAGAAGCTATAATTGGTGGTGGAAGAACCTTAGCTGAGGAACGAGAACACATAGGCAAGCAGTTACATAAAGGTTCTAGTCAATCCTCACCTTTAGAACAGTATCAAGAGGAGGTAAAGGAAACTTCTAAGGATTTATCAACAGCAGTTCAATCTAGTAAATCACTAATCGAAAAAGATGAAACCCTTAAAACAAATCAATCAGGGTTAAAAGGACAATTAAGTGTAATAAGCGGAAGGGTTAATAGACTAGCAACTATAGACCCTCCTGAGGGTTACTATTACTTCAAAGAACAGCTAAGAGACGATGCAAAAGTAATTAAACAGGTAGTAGACCAAGCATTTATAGCTTTAAATGAAAATGATACTGAAAAAGCCAAAGCAAACATAGACTATATGATGGAATATTTAGATACAATGTCTTCAACATTAAATGAAATACAAAATGTACAAAATGGAGTGTAAAGGGGTAGATACTAATGAAACGGAAGATGTTAGCTTTTGCAGTCGTTCCAATGTTGTTATTAACAGGAGCAGGTTGTGAATCAAAAGATAAGAAGAAAGACGAAGCAATGGAAGTCTCTGTTAAAGAAAATAAGAAAGAAGACTATAATAAAAATGCATTATATCTACTTGAAGATTACACAAAACAATCAGAAGAAATAAAAGACCTTGTAGATAGCAGAAAATCTAATAAGAAGAAGGCTGAAAAGTTAAAAGAATTATCAAAACCTTATTTCGAGTTAACAGGTAAGATAGATAAACTAGATTATAAGTTAACTGAAGACATTAAACCACAACTAAACGTAAGTAAAGCAATGATATATTCAAAACATGGGGTAGAAAGCATACAAAAGGGTTTGGAAAAGGATGCTAAAGATTCAATTGAGATAGCTAGAAAAGATTTAGACGAAGCTTCTGAGTTAGTAGACAAAGCAACAAAAGAGTTAAGTAAAAAGAAATAATAACAGAGGGGTACATAACAATGAAACGTAAATTATGGTTCTGGTGCAAAAATAGAATAAAAGATAATAAAGCGCATAGATTCCTAACGGAATCGTATCTTATGCTGCAAGTCCAAACAATTGATGGACGAATTCTTTCTGATTTTGGACAGACTGGTCCCGTAAATCAACCTATTCTTTTTTAATCATATGCATGGCTTCTACTCCAGAAAGAATGGATGTAGCTGTGTCAAAACATTTGAACCCTAGCATAGAACGAATTCGCCTCTTTATAAAGCGATGATCTTGTTCTATTATGTTATTCAAGTACTTTTGTTGTCTAAGTCGCATACCACCAGGTATGCTTTTTTCTTTTTTCAACTGTTCAATTGCTATAGGATAAGCTGGATTTTTATCGACTGTTATAACACGAGGTTTTGAAACATGAAAAGACTGCAAGGCCTTCTTGAAAAAGTATTTTGCAGCCTTCTGGTCTTTTGTTTTGCTCAGGTAAAAATCGATTGTATTTCCTTTCGAATCAACAGCACGATAAAGGTACATCCATTGACCTTTTACTTTGATATATGTTTCATCGACTCTCCAGGAGTCACTTGTTTGTTTAAGGTGACGTCGGATTCGTTTATCCAATTCAGGACCGTACTGATGAACCCAACGCATAATCGTTGTATGGGAAATGGATAAGCCCCGTTCCTCCATCATTTCCACTAAATCACGAAAACTGAGGTTGTACCGTAGTTACCATCTTACCGTTAACAAAATAAGATCAGGCTGATAATGCTTCCATTTGAATACATTTTCCTTTTCCATACCAATCACGCACCTTCTTTAGATTAGTAGTATCAGTATGTCCAAGATTTGTAGATTTATTGCAATCGTCCTGAGGTTTTTGCACCAGAACCAAATTTAATATGTATTAAGATGAAAATGGTATTTTTTCATGCAAAAAGCCTAGTGAAAACTAGGATTTTTGTTTATTCTATTCGAAGAATAGTGATTTTTTATAAGAGAGGTCGGTCAATTAAAGTAGTGAATTCTAATTCATGAACGTGGTCATCATCTAATGTAGTTGTTCCGTTTATAAAGTGTATATGCTTTCCATTACCGACAGGGATAGCAGGACCAGTTGTTATTGCTACTTCATGATGATGATTAAAAAAGGCAGTATTAACAAATATAGTATGTACATGACTATTCCCCATTGGTATTACTTCACTAGTAACACCTGCAAAACGATGATTATGTCTGTCATCACATTCTTCGGCTAACTTAGTACTGGCTGTAAATTCATGTACATGTGTTTGAATTTCGCATTCGTCTAGGGTGTTTGTATTATTTTGTTCTTTTGGTTTGGGTATTGGTTTTGGTATATTCTTATCTGGTGGATGTTTACTCATGAAAGAATTACCTCCTTTTAGATAAATAATCTACCTTAGTATGTTATTCGAATTAATAATGTTGTATGTCAGTAAATTATTATTAATTATTTCTTTCTTTCTTTCTTTTCAATTTTTGATAATGATAATGTTGTGAAGTCAATGTTTAAGGTGTATTGAAAGTAAACAAATATCTAAAAGTTTACTTTCAATAATTAAATAATATATCTTTTTGATAAATCAGTAAGATATATTATTTAATTATTGAAAAGGAACGTCGTATATAAACCATGTTCCATTTTTTTTATACATATGGAATTGAATGTTGGTACCTGTCCATGGGGGCAGATTAATAACTGCGGAATCCTTGTAATTTTCGTTTATTACTACAGATGATCTTGCAAATCTAAAAGATGATAGAATTGTTTTATGAAATTCAGGTGCTTCTTTTAAAAATTGTTTCTTTTCTTGGGTCATTTTTTCATCATTTTTATCATTTTAGCCAAGAAGACTCCTTCCTCAAGGAACGCGAAGTGAGTAGGTGGGAGATGAATTGGCTTCGGACAAGGGATGGCAGGAAGCCATCTTAATTGTTCGACATACATAAAGTGTTACTTCACTACCTATCGAATGTATGTTTGTTGTATAATAGACACATATCGAAATGGGGGTGAAACGAATGATGATCAATAAAGCATATAAATTTCGTATCTATCCAAATAAAGCACAAGCGACCCTAATCAATAAAACGATTGGCTGTTCTCGTTTTGTATTCAATCATTTCTTATCTCTATGGGATAATGCATACAAAGAAACAGGAAAAGGTTTGACCTATGGTACATGCTCTGCCAAACTTCCTGCCATGAAGAAAGAGTTTGTTTGGCTAAAAGAAGTGGATAGTATTGCGATTCAGTCGTCTGTTCGCAACCTTGCGGATGCGTATACACGCCTTTTCAAAAAACAAAACAATGCCCCGCGTTTCAAATCTAAGAAAAACAACGTGCAATCTTATACCACAAAACAAACAAATGAAAACATTGCCGTTGTAGGAAACAAAATAAAATTGCCAAAACTCGGTCTTGTTCGATTTGCCAAAAGTCGTGAAGTAAAAGGACGTATTTTAAATGCTACAGTTAGACGAAACACTTCTGGCAGATACTTTGTGTCATTGTTAGTTGAAACAGAAGTGCAAGAACTTCCGAAAACAAATTCTTACATTGGAATGGATGTGGGACTAAAAGATTTCGCCATTTTGTCAGATGGAACAATCTATAAAAATCCGAAGTTTTTTCGATCGTTAGAAGAGAAGTTGGTAAAAGCACAGCGTGTTCTTTCTAGAAGAATGAAAGGATCTTCTCGCTGGAATAAACAACGAATAAAGGTAGCTAGAATTCATGAATACATGGCAAATGCTAGAAAAGATTACTTGGACAAAATCTCAACTGAAATCATCAAAAACCACGATGTTATTGGTATAGAGGATTTGCAAGTATCTAATATGTTAAAGAATCATAAGTTAGCAAAAGCAATTAGTGAGGTATCATGGTCACAGTTTCGAACCATGTTGGAATATAAAGCGAAATGGTACGGCAAACAAATCATTGTCGTATCGAAAACATTTGCTTCAAGCCAATTATGTTCTTGTTGTGGATATCAAAACAAAGACGTTAAAAATCTAAACCTACGTAAATGGGACTGTCCTTCTTGTCGTACACACCATGATAGGGATATTAACGCAAGTATTAATCTAAAGAATGAGGCGATAAGGCTTCTAACCGCAAGGACTGTGGAGATAGCCTAATAAATTAGAGTTCGATAGAACTCTTTACTTAGGAATCCCCCTCTTCTAAACGAAGTGAAAGTGGGGGTAGTTCAACACTTGTTTAACACCTTAATGGATTATCATTCTAACATTTGATATTGCTTAGTTGGAGGGGGAAGCTTCATGAATGAATACAAAGCAAAACAACAGAAGCATAGGAAGATGCAACTCGTTATCCATCATATAAAAGAACTCGAACATCATTCAACACTCGTATTAGATATAGATAATCTAGAAACAATCTGTGTGGATTACCACAATAGAAAACAAGGAAGCACATTCAAAAAGAAAAATTATTTACTTACTTACTTATATTTAGTTTACATAAGATATATTATAGATATTTGAAAAAAGGAGTAAAATCCGTCTCAAAATGAAAAGAATTCTTATCTTATTGAGACGAAAGGGAAAATTGCGAAGTTATATTTTAAAATCTGTATTAGAATTAAAAATCACTGTATGTTCACATAAACAAAGTACAATAAAGAATACTTTTTACAGGACTATAGGAAACATTCTCTTTCAAAATAAAAACAATTAAGTTTTGGGTAAAGCACAACCTATTTAGTCTTAAGTGGTTAAAGTTACCCGTATTGCATTGAAATTTTTTTAACATGTATTTATATGCTAGCTATACCCTATAAGCAACCATGTAATCAATATTAAAATGTATAGGTGAATGTATCTGCAACTAAAAGATATTCATACGGATGAAAGATGCATGATGCATTTTGTTGGATGAACATAAAAGAATTATAAAAAGGGGGAAAAATAAACACCTTATAACTTCGCACGAAATACCAATTTTACGAACAATAATGCGATTATATAAAAATCAAATACAGTATCTAGGGATTTCAAGCTCAAATGCATGAATCGTAGTATATTGGTATACGCCATATAATTCATATTTTATATAAGAATAATCAAATGCTGAATTACTCATAAACAATTTTTATAGTGAATTACATTTTAATTTATAAGTGCTTTTCTTGTGTTGATATCTATCTAACTCCTAATTAACCTTGATTAAATTAACCAATTCACATTTTATAACGAATTTTAAACTGTGTTCATGTATTCATTTTGTTAGAATATATATTTGAAAATCGTTTAATTTTATATACATATATAATTTTTATCGCCAAATATGAATTTATCACTTGGTTATCTATAACTTTTATTAGAATAACTACACTTTCCCATTCAATTTCGAGTGAATTTTAGTATTTCATAATTAAATTATGTAAATAAGTTCGTGTAAAAATTGAATTTAACGCGAACTTGTGTTCGTGTATTTTTTCTGTTATAGTATATATGAGGTGATTTTTATGGATTACAGCAAGCAACGTCAAAAATCAGTACATCGTAAGAAATTATACGAGAATTTAAATGAAATGCCCTTTTACATAGAAGAATTTGTGGAGTACAAAGAATTGCATGATGCCTCTCCCTCCACCCTACTGAATTATGTATATGATTTTAGAGTTTTCTTTAATTGGCTATTATCTGAACAAATTATTGAATTTAAGCCCATTAAAGACATATCCTTCTCTGATTTGGAGAATTTAAAGAAAAAAGATGTTGAGAACTTTATGAGGTTTTTAAAACTACAACAAAATATGCAGAATTCCTCTGTTAACAGAAAAATTTCAGCCTTAAAATCTTTATTTAAGTACCTTACCTCCCTATCAGAGAATGATGATGGAGAATGTTATTTTTATAGAAATGTAATGGCTAAAATTGAAATACATAAAGATAAGGAAACATTAAATGCCCGTGCAAAACGTATGAGATCTAAAATATTTCATAATGATGACGATCAAGAGTTTTTGAATTACATTAAGTACGAACATGAAAAATCTTTAACAAAACATCAGTTGTTCTATTTCCTAAGAGATAAAGATCGTGATGTAGCTATTCTTTCCCTCTTTCTTGGTAGTGGTATTCGTGTAAGTGAATTGGCCGATCTTCGTATGGAAGATATAAACTTAAAAGAAAGGCTAATTGATGTAATACGAAAAGGAAACAAAGAAGATTCTGTATGGATTACCCCAATTGCATTGAATGATCTTGAAAAGTATATGGAAATTAGAGATAAAAAATATGCTCCAGGGAAAGAATTAAAAAATGTATTTTTATCGAAGTATAAACATACTGCACAGCCTCTTTCGGTTAGGGCTATTCAAGATATAGTAGAAAAATATACTAAGGCATACGGAAAAAGAATGTCTCCTCATAAATTAAGACATACATTAGCAAATAAATTATATATGGAAGAAAAAGACTCGTTACAAGTGATGCAGCAACTTGGGCATACCAGTCAAGATACGGCTTTGTTATACACTCAACTTGGAGAAACAACTATTAAAGATAGTTTAGGACGAATAGGAAAAAATAAAGAATAAGAGTTTAGCAATTTTGCATTGCTGAACTCTTATTCTTTTCCCTAATATAAACCTTTTCCGGTTCTGGTGCAAAAACTTTGAAGTATATGAAAATGGTCTATCAAACTTGGAAATACTGATAGTACTACTCTATAAAAGGTGTGTGATCAGTATGGAAAAGGAGAATTTATTTAAGTGGAAACATTATCAACCAGACATCATCTTATTAACTGTACGTTGGTACCTACGGTACAACCTAAGTTTTCGCGATTTGGTGGAAATGATGGAGGAACGGGGTTTATCCATTTCTCATACAACAATTATGCGTTGGGTTCATCAGTATGGTCCTGAATTGGACAAGCGGATCCGACGTTACCTCAAACAAATAAATGGCTCTTGGAGAGTCGATGAAACATATATCAAAGTAAAAGGTCAATGGATGTACCTGTATCGTGCTGTTGATTCGAACGGAAACACAATCGATTTTTGCCTAAGCAAAACAAGAGATCATAAGGCTGCAAAGCGCTTTTTCAAGAAAGCTTTGCGGTCTTTTCATGTTTCAAAGCCACGTGTGATAACAGTCGATAAGAATCCAGCTTATCCTATAGCAATTGAACAGTTGAAAAAAGAAAAAAGCATACCTAACGGTATGCGACTTAGACAACAAAAGTACTTGAATAACATAGTAGAACAAGATCATCGTTTTATAAAGAAGCGAATCCGTTCTATGCTAGGTCTTAAATCTTTCGCCACAGCTACATCCATTCTTTCTGGAGTAGAAGCCATGCATATGATTAAAAAAGAACAGATTGCTTTACGGGACCAGTCTATCCAAAATCAGAAAGAATTCATCCATCAATTGTTTGGACTTGCAGCATAAGATACGATTCCGTTAGGAATATATGCGCTGTATTCTCTTTTATTTTATTTTTGCACCAGAACCTTCATAATTAACGACTATTTAGCATCTTACTAATAATTCGAAGGTTCTTCATATTAATCTATTTTGCTTAATCCCGTAGAAGTAACTTGATAGGTTCTTTTCTTACCTATATATTCCTGTTTACTATTCTCAAGGTTAGTTAGTGTAGCGCGTGTCTTTTCCTTTACTGCTTCCCCTTCTATATGGGTAAACTTAATGTAATCTCCCACTTTTACGGGAACGGTTTGGATTTCAGAATTTTGTTGTCTATTACCCACGATTTCTTTATTGTACACAACAATACCCGATGAGTTCTGAACTTTAATACTTGCATACGTACTATTAAAGTAGGAATGTGGTATGCCAGCTTCTAATTTTATCTTCATCTCTTCTGCCTTCTTGTTATAATCTACTTTTGCGAATTCTCGATCACTATATCCTTTTAAGGACCAAGAAAATTGATTTCCGTCTAATAGTTCATTAATAGGTTCTGTTGAATTGGAATCCCCTTGAACATTTTTAATTAATAAATCTATGTAACTATAAGTCAATGGAGCCTTATCTTTTAGCTCTTGCTTGGATGATTCGCTAAAATAATAATATGTAAAACATTCCGCAAAATATTCTTCCTTATTTTCGTAATATTTATCCGGGAAAAATTTCTGTCTTTCTTGACTGAAAGGAACATCAAACCAATCAGTATGACTTATATTTAAAAAAACCACTCGATCAATTGCATGCGCTATTTCATGAAGTTCTAAATTAATGGAACCATGCCCCTTTCCTCTTTCACTAAAACCTATTCTAGCCATTACAGGTTTTCCACCAATATCAGATCCCACACCTGGTACATCATCCCAGGTCAATTGCTTTCCTTCGGCATTGGTTTGCCCTTCCCATCCTCGTGGAATTAATCCCTTTAGGTCCCTGTACTCGTCAGACTCAGTGATAGGATAATTAACAAGTTTTACATATGTTCCGTCTGCCACTAATTTATCAAGTATGCCGCTTTTTATTTTTTTTATTCTATCAACCATATGTTGTGCCTCTTGATATTCTTCCACATTATTTCCTCTTATATCAATATGAATAAGATTTTCATTTTTAGTCTGTTGTTCTTTTATAAACTCAAGTTTATTTAAAGTTTCGGCTGCAAGGGGATGGTTTGTAAGGGAAATAGAAAAAATAAATATCAATAATATCAAAATTGTATTTTTTTTCATATAAATCCTCCTGTTATATGATTTTTAATACCTTTGATTAATTAGGGATATTTCAAAAACAAAATTGATAGTGATTGAAGAAATAAGCATTCCTTTTAAAAGCCTCATTTCATGATTCCAATAATTCTGGGTTAATTTTATTTTCCATACTGGTTTGCCTCTTTATATTGTATGTATTGAAGGTCTTTTAAATGAAAACAACATAAATCATTTGCTGTTACAGTTGGGACACACAGAGAGCCGTAAGTGCGATCATGTTTTTTACCTGAACCTGTATGAATATGTAGGAACTCTCCACTTAACAAATCATACTCAAGTGGCTTTGTTATCCCAGCTGTATGGCTGCATCCTCCTGCACCCGGATAAATGAATGCAAAGGGATCTGGAAGTTGAAATGCAGTTGAATCTAAAATACGAATACGCTTGAAAACAGAAGTATATGGAGAAGAAATCAGCATAGACGAGACCAACTTTTGGTTTAGTAGTTCAGCTAATATGTGTTGTAAAAATTGGACGGCCGCTTTATTAAATCGTTGATGCTTCCAAACAGCTAGATAACTGAGTTAAAGAAGTCGTAGCGATATTTTGGCTCACCCATACACATAAAGCGACTAAATCCTTTGCTTGATACTTACTGGTTCGTTGTACAAAACCAACATCTCTAGCAAAATCTCGTAAGATATTTGGAGATAAAAAGCTTTGAATCTCTTGAGCAAATAGTTGTAATTCATCAGATACAGAAATAGACATACAAAAACGCCATCCTTTCCTATGATTCTACAGAAAGAATAGCGCATTTTTTCATTTTAGAGGGTATTTGTATTGTTTATTTTGATTGACCCTTAAGAACACATTGTTAGTTAGTATTTTAAAAGCTGGTTTCTAAGAGACCAGTCTTCACTATTATTTCACTCCAATTCTGCAGCCATTTCATCCATTACAAGTTTCATTAGGTATAAAAATGTTGCTTCCTATGTAAATTTCTCCCTATACTATTCTTTCGATTTTCGTAACTAATATTTTTTTCGATAATAAATATGTAAAAGGTATCGCAGTCAGTGATGCTAGGAAAGGCGAAATTATTTCATTTAAACCTACTAAGTCAACTAAAATATAAATGCCGATAGTTGTAACTGCAATATTAACAGCATATGTTAATGGGAATTGTAAAAATTTCTTTAAAGTCGGTTTTGTTTTGTAAGTAAAGTACGTATTGAGAAAAAAAGAACCTATTATGCCTATTACAGTAGCAATAATATGTGCTGATAAATAATTTAACCCTATTAATTGGCTTAATAAAAGATAGAATATGTAATAATTCAGGGTATTCGTGCATCCCACTATAATAAAACGAATTACTTGTTTATTAAATACTTTCAATTTAATCTTCTCCCTATCTACAATTTAATTAGTCCTTTATAAACTCAATATACTAATACACACTGAGAAATATCCAGGGCTATAATTAAAAACAAACCTTTTAATTTCCCTTTATTTTCCTAATGCTATTATATACTAAATGGTTAAGTTAGGTACATTCCAAATTGAATTTTCCAATATATAGGGCACATTCTATAATAGGAGGCGGTTTCGTAAGATGGTTTTATAAATCATTGAGGAGTTACACACAGACAGCCAACATTTTTTTATTACAAGACAGCCTAAAAATTTCGTTCAGGGGGTTGCAATAAATCTTTAGCTTGATGGCGATGGGGTAGCACCACATCGCCATCAAGCTAATAAAAACAAATACCCCAAAACAAGAAAATTAACATCTACAGTTGAAAATCTACAATTTTTCTGTTTTAAATTCTATAAAATTTTAGCCAAATAGTGATGTGGCGATACTCCAAATTGCAAATACCTGATGAGTATAAGCATTTCTATAACTCTACTAATGCATGTTTATACCTATAATAGAAAAAGCTCTCACAATTGATGTGAGAGCCTTATAACCGAATTATACTATTTCATTCTACTTTCAATCTCATCCCTAGAATTGTACAATTCGTTAATCTGTTGGCGCTTCTTATCGTTCAAATAAGGATTGTCCTTCTCTGTTTGATTCTGCTCTGTTTGCTCCTGGTGCAATGGTTTATATGGATCGCGCTCTCCTTCTCTTATTCCGTTGTAGATGATGACACCTAAAACAACAACTATAAGCCCTAATAAGATCATGAATTCTTTTAATGTCTGCTTACTCATCTCTGTTTGCTCCGCTCCTTGTGTTAAAGTCTCTCTTGTTGTCCTTCAACTTCCCATTTACTTTCTACAGGCTGTTTACCAATTTTCCGAAATTATCACCTTTTGTCCTATTATGGTAGTTCTTTATGCTTAGACCATTTTTAAAAGCAGATATTTACTGTCTTTTATATAATGAAAATGAGGTAGAAAGATTTAGTCTTTTTTACTAACTAATAGATTTATGATATGTATTTCAAAGATCAATTTTATAATGTTATTATATTACAATAAATTAATATAATGTTGGGAAGTATTGAGTATCATAGTAAAAACGCTCGAATATAAAATTATTCAAAATAAAAAGTCTGTTTTATTAAAAACAAATGCAATCACATATGCTGTAAAAAAAGATTTATGATGTTTAAATCTTTTTTTTACTATTCATAAAGAAAAAAAGGCGTTATCCTTCTCATAAGAAAAACCGCTAGGAAAACATCCTAACGGTCCTTTTGTGTATAAATCCCATGAGGAGTGATAGATATGATCCGGCACTCGTAACCATGTATAGATCGGTATGTTTTCGTTTTCCAAGCAGGTCAAACAAATATAATTCACTGTCTGTTTAGACTTGCGTAATGGCTAAATTCCTTATTGATTATTTTATCGTGAGCTGGCGCTACTTGTGGACCTACCGAGTTGATGCACGTTACCAGAATATGCTTCCCGTCTAGAGATCCGACGGCTCTCGATTCATATCCGAAAGTACCTCCGGCATGCCCCCAGTAAGATTGCCCATCCGCTGTTTTAAATTCATAAATCCCTAGTCCGACTTTACCAAAAGGTCCATCTACTGTTGTGTGCATCTGGTCCATCATCTCTTGAGTCAGAAGCTTCCCGCCCAACAACGCACTGAAGAAGGTAGTCAAATCATTAACTGTTGAGACTATATCTCCCGCCGCATTTGCCCATGATTGATTCATTTCTGTTAAATCATACAAATGACCCGATCTGTCCATATTATATCCTGTGGCATGCTTACCCGGAATTTCGTGACTATTTCCCATCACAAATGTCCCTTTCATTCCAAGCGGTATGATAAACCGTTTCCTGATCTGCTCCGCATACGTTTCTCCTGTTACCTTTTGAATAATTTGACCGGCTAGTACAGTATTCATATTGGAATAATTCCAGCCCTTCCCTGGTGCAAATACAGGTGGCTTTGAAAGTCCAAGGTCGATAAGCTCATCGACGGAATAGTAACGGTATGGATTTTGAGGCAAAGTAATATCTCGGAAATCCAAATCTGTATAGCTAGCAAGCCCACTTGTATGATTCAATAACTGACGGATCGTAATTTTGTTGCCATCATACCCTTCACCTTTTATGACACCTGGCAGCCATTTTTCAACCGAATCATCCAGATTCAATTTTTTCTCGTCAGCCAACTGTAATACAACGGACGCTGTGAAAGTCTTTGAAATACTTCCAATCCGGAATGAAAAATTGGACTCCACCGTGTGTGGTACTTCATAACTGGCTGTACCTGTAGCGTAAGACCAGCGTTTCCCGTTCTGTAACCCGCCAGCTATGACACTTGGGACTCCTTTGATGGTTACCACCTCATCAATGACGCGTTTGACTTCATCCCGATGCTTGCTTTTCTTTTCCTTCTCTGTCTCCACTTGTACCGCGCCTTCAGTCTGTACCGGGTTTACAGACCCATAAGCAGAAAATACCAGTGTACTCGCCGATATAGCTGTTAATGCAAGTACAGCTCCTTTTTGAATCTTGAGTAATTTCATAACGTATCGCTCCTATTATTTTGGAATGTTGTGTTGCTTTACATCCTCACCTTATCCCCAAAATTGTTAAATCGGATAGTGATGAAACCGCCAAACTTTTGTTGACACTCGGGATTGGACTTGTCACATATACCATATGACAAACTGTCAAATATCTCATGTGACGTGCTTGTTACAGTAAATTCTAACTGTTTACCCTCTTTTTCGCTTGACGGATCAGAAGTTTATGGTGCATGATAGGTTTGATTTATTCAGAATTTATTTTAAAAAATACAAGTAGGTGTGCATAATCCGTGTTCTCTATAATAAAAAAATGGTTCTGGTATGATTGGATATTTGTGGCCATACGAACGCTTTGGATGGTCATTATCATAAGCGCTAGTTTTATCAAACCGTCATTAATCGATGCGTCTTTTTGGGTCTTATTTTCTTTTGCTTTCGTCGTTTATCTCGTTCCATTAATCGCCTGGTGTAGAAATGCAGATTGGTATCTTGCAGTCGACGTCATGGCAGCGGGGGGTTTTCATCTTTATTTAGCCTATACAGCACCGGAGTTACTTTGGTCTTTCGTTTTACTTGTGATGAATATCGGCTTGGCCAGCAATCGAAGAACCTATGTATGGACAGGTATCCTCTGTGGAATCATATTGCCGGCATTGAACGGTTGGATCGCTGGTCGTCTCCCGTATGAATTTATCGTTAGCAACGGTTTTGGATTCGCCATCGGCTTCACGTTTAATATATTAATTCAGTCCCATAAGCAAGCCCTAATTATTCATGAGCAAAAGCTATTGCTGGAGCAGCATATTGAGCGGATTGAGGAACTTACGCTGATGGAAGAGGGCAGCCGGCTGTCACATGAGCTGCATGACACGATTGGCCATACGCTTACCTCACTCATCGTCGGCGTCGAATCGCTGCGATCGTCCGTACCGAATTCACAGATAGAGAGGATCGATTCGCTTGTCGGAATCGCCCAACACGGTCTGGTTGATATCCGAAAACATCTGCATCAGCTCTCTCATACTCCATTGAACCATTCGTTAAGTGAATCTCTACGGCAATTTACCGAAGATTTTATGAAGTCAACAGGTATAATGGTCAAATTCCGTGTGATCGGAGCGAGACTCTCGTTATGCAAAAAATAAACTTTTGTCTATATCGTTGCCTTCAAGAGTCTCTGAACAACGCGGTTCGGCACGGTTCGGCGAGCTTGATATCCGTTCAGTTGTATTTCGAGAGTCAGCAGCTCAGGTTACAGATCGAAGATAACGGCATCGGAATGGAAGAAATCCAATTTGGATTTGAACTTAATGGGATGAAGGAACGACTTAAGCTATTTCACGGCACGGTGTCCGTGCATTCCGAGCCAGAACAAGGAACTTTCGTCATATGTAATATTCCGTTGCGGACAGAGCCTGCACATGATACAATCCGCCTGCTGCTCGTTAACGACCAGGTGATCATTACCGACAGTTTGAAGCAAATTTTGGATCAGCATACTGATTTTAACGTTTGGTACAGCCAGGGACGGTGGCGAAGCATTAGAACATTGTGAGCGGTCCCAACCGGATATCGTGCTAATGGATATTAGTATGCAGGGAATGAGCGGGATTGAAACTTTACTTGAGATGAAACAACGATGGCCTGATATGAAGGTTGTGTTCATGACAACGTTTGAGGATTCCTTGCAGGCAGCAACTGCATTGGAGCACGGGGCGGAGGGCTACATGCTGAAGTCGATTCATCCGCGAGAGATGAAGGAAGCCTTGAAACTAATTTATAACGGAGGAATCTGGATCGATCAATCGGTCGCTACGCGAATTTTCGAAGAGATGAAAAGTCAACGCGAGCAATTGGAGAAGATCGGTTCAAGTCAGGAAAACTTCCCTTACGGGCTTACGAAACGTGAAATGGAGATTCTGGAGCATCTGTCAGGTGGACTGCGTTATAAGTCGATCGCCGCCAAATTATTTTTATCGGAGGGAACGATCCGCAATTATTGCTCGACTCTCTACTCGAAGCTCAGCGTCAACAACCGCGAAGAAGCAATAAAAAGGGCCCGAAAGGAAAATATTGTGTAGATGGTACTCAAGACAAAAGGTCCTTGGGAATAATAAATAGCCGAACTGGCAATTAAAAAATGACTTATCTATTGATAAGTCATTTTTATATCTCAATTACTAACAATATAATTTAACAAAGCCAAAAAAGAAAAAATCCGATTCCAAAACTTATTGGAAATAAAAGTAAGTCTACGACCTATTTTTACACGTATCTCGGCTATACCCCATCGCCATCAAGTAAAAAAATTAATTATCCCCCTAAACGAAAAAAATGAGCTGAATTCACATAAATAACTGTAGAGAGATAAAAATTTCGTTCTGGGTGTGCAGTGATAATAAAGCTGTTTAATTTACAATAAAGTCGTTTAAAAATAAATAAAGTTGCTTAAATAGATGGATGGGGTGAAATTCGATTTTTTACCCATGTTTATCACTCCGTTAATTAAAATGTATAATAGATGTTTTACTAGAAAAGAGAAAATAAAAACGAGTATAATCCTTCTTTTTAGTCAAATACATCCCTCATCTTATTTCCTAATAACACCAATATATAATATATAGAAAGGACTGAATACAATATCAACATTTCGAAATGAAGCAAAAATCCTACTTCATGAAGAAGGAACGATCCTTTTTCACACACTCCAGAAAAAACGTCATCCTTTCTGTATATTTTTACAAAAAGAATAACGTTTTTTACATTTGAGGATAGTCATATTTCTTAAGTTGATGGGTTTGGGGTAGCACCACATCGCTATCAAGCTAAGATTCTTAATTACCCCCAGAATGAAAATTTTATATTTATACAAATTGTATTACTATGCACCTTGAAGACAAGTTTTATTATCATTATGACAAGTTAACTTGTCATAATGATAATAAAACTGTACAATAAAAATATAATTAATAAGGGGTGGTTACTAATGATGCAAAAAGAGGAGATATTAAGAAAATACAAAAAAATGGGGAGAGATGAACGTAAAGAACTTATAGAATTAGATTCATCTAGTTACGGTTTAATGGCTGTGCTTGTTTTAGTCCTATTTTTTAGTTCTTGGAAATTGATGCATGGTATTAAAAGTTACGAATTAATTTCAATTTTTTCTGGTTATATAGCTAGTACAAGCTTTTATAAGTTTAAAAAATTGAAAGCACAAAAATTTCTTATTGCAAGCATTTTAGCAATAATGAGTACAATTGCAAGTGCCATAGCTTTCTTTCTGGAGGGATGATAATTGAAAGATGAATTAGTACTGCAAAATCGTTTGAAAGTAGCAAGAGCTGAGAAAAAAATATCACAGGGAGAATTAGCTGAAATGGTAGGAGTATCTAGGCAAACAATTAGTTCTATTGAAACAGGACAATTTTGTCCAACTGCAAAGTTAGCATTAGTACTTTGTATAGCACTAGATAAAAAATTTGAAGAATTATTTTATTTTTGATTAATTGGTGTACTGGGAGTCAAAACAAATCCCTATCAATCTAATTTTTTATTATCCATAAAGCAAAAAATACGCCATCCTTTCCTATGAGCCTACCAAAAGAATAGCGTATTTTTTCATTTTAAGAAAATTTAATTTTGTTAGCTTAATAGCGATATATACGCTTTTTAAATAAGTTATTAGAATCTTGATGATTTAAATAAAAATTTATATAAAATATAGAAAAATAGAGCTATCAAGGCACCTTGCCATAAACTTAAGTTATAAGAAAGATAAGGGTATTTTTTAAAATACATATGTAATAATACTGATATTCCAAATGGAATAGAAATTGATAATACAAATATAATTCGGCTCTTCCAATTCATTATGAATTTAAACGAGAATCCTTTCATTACATATAAAATAATATAAAGACCTCCAATAAGAATTATGACAGATAATGTGGTTTCCAGAATATCAAATGACACAACTTCAGTTAGATATTTTTTTGAAAAAAACGAAGTTATTACAGCGGATATCGTATCTATTCCAAATCGAATAGCAAGTAGTAAACTAATAATAAAACCAATTGTTGAAAATTTTTCAAACATTGTTTGTTGAGGTAGGGCGGCAATTAATTCGTCACAATACGCTGGAAGATCCTCCCCAAATACATCATAAGCATTTTTTCCTTCTTTTTGAGATTCAAGAAGGTGGTCCAAAATCTCCAATAATAGTTCTTCTGATTGCCTTTCAGGAACATTTGAACAGCGAATATACACTAACATATTTCCATAAGCTAGTTCATTTTCTTCTGTTAGTAGCTCTCTTTTTTCATTATTCATTTTAGCCATTTCATCTGGTTTCATTTTGTTTTTCCCCTCCTAGTAACCGATTTACAGTTGTTGATACCATATCCCAACTTTCCTTAAATACCCCTAATTGTTCTAATCCCTTCTTTGTTAAATGATAATACTTACGTTTAGGTCCTAGATTAGAGGTTTTCAAAGTTCCTTCGATTAACTTTTCTTTTTGCATACGCAATAAAAGTGGATAAATACTGCCCTCACTTACAAACGTAAAGCCATATTGATTCAATTTGGTACTTAGTTCATAACCGTATACTTCTTCTTGTGAGATGATATATAAAATACAGCCTTCTAATACACCTTTTAGCATTTGGCTATGCATCGATTCATCTCCTTTCAGTAGATTGCTATGCAAGTTAGTATGTAGTTAGAGTGTAACACCAGGTAACTTGCTTTGCAAGTCACCTGTTAGTCTTTATTAAAAGACTAAAAAAATCCCTAACAATTCTTTTGGATATTGTTAGGGATTTTTTCTATTTATGTTTTGTATTACTCCACGTTGTCAGCAAATTAAAAATTGCATGGTTTTCTAAAATAAAAAAATACGCTATTCTTTCTATAGAATCATAGGAAAGGATGGCGTTTTTTATGTCTGTTTCTGTGTCTGACGAATTACAACTATTTGCTCAAGAGATTCAAAGTTTTTTATCTCCAAATACCTTACGGGATCTTGCTAGAGATGTTGGTTTTGTACAAAGAACCAGTAAGTACCAAGCAAAAGATTTAGTCGCTTTATGTGTATGGGTGAGCCAAAATGTAGCTATGACTTCTTTAACTCAGTTATCTAGCTGTTTAGAAACATCAACAGCAGTACTCATCAGTCCTTCTGAGCTCATAAGTACCCCAGTGAAAGCTTCTAACTGACTGCACAATTGTGTAAGTGATGTGCTAGCAATCTCTTGACTGAGCCATACGCAAAGGGCAATGAGTTCGTTTGCTTGATACTTACTAGATCGCTGTACAAAGCCAACTTGTTTGGCGATATCTTGTAGGACTACTGGAGATAAAAAGTATTGTAGCTCTTGTGCGAAAAGATTCAGTTCATTTGAAATAATAGGATTCATTAAAAACACCATCCTTTCTCATAAACTACTTACACTAAGCATAGCGTTTTTTCATTTTGAGGGTATAATTTTAACTTCGCTTGATAGGCGGTAGCTTCAGGAAAATGCGGATTTACAACGTTAAGCAATAAATACTACCATCTTTTTGACATAAGGCCCACGCTAAGCTATTTTTTAGAGGTTAAAAACCCTGATTTTTGTTTTTGAATATTTTTTTAAAAAATAATGCAATATTCTTCTAACGCTCATTAGTTTAACAAGAAGGGAGAAATATCAAACTTAAATATTAATTAAACTGTTGGTACATAGTATTTAAATGATAGGATTATAGTCACCATCGAAATGAAATTCGTATTTATTGTCGATTCGAATATAGCCTAGAATGTTGCGTTCCCTACACCTACAAAAAACGCTTGAATAGTTCTCATTATCTTTGTTCCCTTCTGCGACAAGAATTTCTTGGTCTTCGCAGTCAAGGACAATTCCAATATGGTCGTGAGAATTATTTGATAAAAGTTTTTCATAAATAACTATATCTCCGCGTTGTGGTCTAAAGTTCTGGTCATCATAATAAAAAAATCCAGTTTCGGGTAGTTGAGCCCACTCAAATATAGCACCTACACCAGCTAGTCGATAATTACCGTTTGGATAACGTATCGGCAGCAAAATTCCTGCCTGCATACAGCAATGGTATACGAATGCTGCACACCAATTCCCTTGGAGTACTTTATATTTATCGGGATCAGGCCAATAATGGCAAATTTCCGTATACAGTTTATCTTCTGGAATTCCAATAATGTTTTGACTTGCTAGTTCTTCTGAAATATCGGCCAACAAGCTTCGTTTATCTTTTCCGTTTTTGGTAATCTTTTCATTATGATTGGTTGGAACTACTTCTTCAAATTGATCCTTTGGAATGGATAATTCGCCAAATACATTATGAAATCTTTGAACATCCATATGGGATACGGTGTGATCCAAGTTCTGAAAGAAATTATTGAGCATAATAGCATCTTTGATTAATTCATCGTATGGACCGTGGACTTTCCCACGCTGATTCTGGTAGAATATTGCCCGAAGAATGGTAAGTTGTTCATCCTTAGAAAAAATATTTAAATCTCTTATGATAGGTCTAACGGTTTCAGCACTATTAATACCGGGAAAATAACTAATACCAGTTTTATAGAAATAATAGTTGTGAAGCAAACCTGTGATAGCCGCAATCTCTGTCTCTAATCCTCGCTTCATTGCAAGCATCGAAGCGAAAGATGATACTCCATTAAGTTGAGCATAAGCTTCTTGTCTGTTAACTAAGCTGTCCAAATCAAGTATTTCATTAACAAGTACACGAATACTTTCAAGCCTGTTTCTTGAACTATTCACAGATTATCCCACTTCCTATTCCACTTTATTCTCTTGACCAAACTTGACCTTTGGTTTAGGTACAATTTTTTACAATCTCACATTAATTTTAGCATAATATCCATTTTTGTTTTGCCTAATAGGGATAGAGTCACATCGCTATCAAGCTAAGAAAATACAACTACCCCAGAACGAGATTTTGTGCTAATTTGTAATAAAAAAGCTCATTTTTTCGTTTTGGGGCTGATTTGTTTTCTTAAGTTGATGGGCATGCGGCAGGACCCCCCCTATAAAAGAAACAAAAAATCCATTCTAATAAGTCTTTTATCAAGATCTTAATCGAAATGGATTTTTTAATTTTATAGAGACTGGTTTTTAACTATACATCTCTTGCAGTTTCACTAAGTTTTTTTTATGATTTGATAATCCAATTGTAAAACTATTTGGATTCATAACGATATCTCCTTTGTTATCTTTTAATGTAACAATAACTTTAGACTTTATTAGCCCTCTTTTTACTTTAATACCCTCTACATCTTCAATATCAATTATTATCTTATTGCCATTAAACTTACCAGTTAACGGATTCAATTCAAGCATCATTATCCTCTTATTAGTAAAGCAAATCACTTGATGTTGATTTTCTAAAAATGCACCAGGACCAAATTTAATATATTCTGATGTTGCTGCCATTTTCATAGTGTAAAAATAATAAAAATACGACTCATCTTCATATGCTACCTCATTAAATAGTTCATCTAATACATTATTGTTTAACATTTTTATTCCCCCGATATACTAATAATCCCTTACCATTTACCCTTTTTCTTCCTATCCGCCATTTAATTTTACCATAAATTAGAATTAGGTTAGAATTTAGATAAGGTTAATAATAAATCAAAAAATTTCCCACATATTTATTTCCATAGCTAATTTAACCATTGGGGTGAAGATAAATGATAAGTTATAAAAATTGGAGTGAGGTCCCCTTAGAACTCGCAAGCAAAACTAAACTAAGTAAAGAAGGTTTAAAGCCCTTAGAGGCTCCTGTGGCTAAGGTTTATCAGAGATCAAACAATAGATATATAGAACTATATGAACGCTCAAAACCAGAAAAAAAAAGGCAATTATCTGATAAGCAAAAACTAGCACTATCAAATGGTAGAAAACTAGGTATAGAGCAACGGACTTGTAAACAGTGTGGCCATGTCGTTAAAAGTAAATCTAAACTACGTCTAAGTCTCTGCCCTAGCTGTTACGAACACCAAGTAATTATGAATCAATTAAAAGAAACAAAATTAAAAATCAAAACATTTATCAACAAAATGTTTATAAACATAGATCAGTTTGTTATTTTAGATACCGAAACAACTGGACTTACTCTAAGAGATCAAATTATTGATATAAGCGTAATTAATTTATCAGGAAAAATCCTATTAAACTCTTTAGTTAAGCCAACTATAAATATTCCAGCTGAAGCAGCCTCCATTCACGGTATTACAAATGAAATGGTTCACGGTGCACCATCGTGGACAGCGATATACAAAGAGTTACGTGAAGTTACCGTAGGAAAAACTTTACTTATCTATAACGCTGAATTTGATTTAGGTATGATAGAAAACACCTGTATTGCTAACAATGTAGAATTTAATAATTTTAAATCCACATGTGTTATGAAAATGTATGCCGATTATGTAGATTCAAAGAGGTGGATTTCATTAAGTGATGCAACGGAATTAACGATTAAACATCGAGCAGCAGCTGACTGTTTTGCTGCCCTGGAATTATTACAACAACTCAAAAATAATCAAATAGATTAAAATACTGTAAATAGAACTAAATTACTAACATAAAAATAAGCACATCCTGTAAAAACAGATGTGCTTATTTTTTAATTTTTATGCGTTTTTACGTTTTAAGAAAATAACTCCACCAACAATTAACAGTAATGCGCCTGCAGCCATAGAGATCCAACTTGTAAGATCAGCACCTGTTTGCGGTAACCATCCAATTTTAGATTGAACTTCTTTCTTAGGTTGTGGTTGTTCTTTTACTTGCTCTTTTGGTTGTTCTGAGGTTGGAGTATTTTTATCTTGATGCGGCTGTTCTGGTTTTGGTTGCTCCGGTTTTACTTCTTTAAATTTCACCGTTTGACCCTTATCTTCGATGTCAACGTGTATAGCTACCAAGACATTATCTTGATACAATTCTTCAAACACTACCACTTCTTTACCTTGTAATGCAGAAGCATTAAATGTGAAATCGAGTGTGATAGAACCATTTTTCTCTTTTGCAGTAAACTTAGATTCTACTGTTACTTCTTTACCATCAACTAATAATGGTTTTTTTGTTGCTTTATCCATTAGTTTGCCTTTTACAACGTACTCTTTACCCACAATTAAGTCTTTGTATTCCACTTTATCTTGGATTGTTACAGATTTAGAAGCGTCTAACTCTTTAGAACCATCAGCTTTGTTTGTAGCTGTCGTTTTAATAGAAGGTTCTACAAATCGAACTGTTTGACCTACATCGTTAATGTCAGCATGTGTTGCAATTACTTGACCTTCATGTAATAAGTCTTCAAACACGACTACTTCTCTTCCTTGCTGTTCAGCACCAACGAAAGAAAAGTCTAATGTTACAAAACCATTCTTTTCTTTTGCAGTGAATTTAGTCTCAGCTGTTACTTCTTTACCATCAATTAATAATGGTTCGTTAATAGCTTTGTTCATTAATTTTCCTTTTACAGTGTACTCTTTACCAACAACTAAGTTAGTGTACTCCACTTTATCCTGGATAGTGATAGAATCCTTTGAATGAATCTCTTTTCCACCATCAGCTTTGTTTGTAGCAGTTGTTTTTACTAATGGCTTAACGAACTTAACTGTTTGACTTTTATCATTGATATCAGCATGTGTAGTAACAACTTTTCCGTCTTTCAGTAACTCTTCGAATACTACTACTTCTTTTTCTTCTAAACCAGTTGCATCAAAAGTGAAATCTAATGTAATAGAACCAGTTGCTTCTTTTGGTGTAAACTTAGTTTCAGCAGTTACTTCTTTACCATTTACAACTAATGGTTTATTAGTCTTTTTATCCATTAATTTACCTTTTAAAGTGTACTCTTTACCTACTTGTAGGTCTTTGTATTCCACTTTATCTTGGATTGTTACAGACTTAGAAATGTGCATTTCTTTTGTACCATCTTTTTTATCAGTTGCTGTTGTTTTAATCAAAGGAATCTTCTCATCTTTAACGATATGTTTAATAATTTGACCATTCTCTTTGATTTCAAAAGAAAACGTCTCTTCATTTAAGATATAACCTTTTGGTGCAACTGTTTCTTTATATGTGTATTTTCCAAATGGTAGCTTTTCAAATTT
The DNA here is from genome assembly GCF_000832605.1 of Bacillus mycoides. Lineage (GTDB taxonomy): Bacteria > Bacillota > Bacilli > Bacillales > Bacillaceae_G > Bacillus_A > Bacillus_A mycoides. The sequence continues at coordinate 84,635 of NZ_CP009691.1, read as the reverse complement.
AGCGATACCTTTATCATCTGTTTTACCTTTTACTACTTCTTTTCCTGCTTCGTTATAAATCGTAAACTCTGCATTTGGAAGCTTATTGTTTCCATCCGTAACATCTACCTTTGTAATTTCCAGATCACCTTTGATAAGATGATTAACTGCTAATAGCTCAATAATTTTTCCATGTTCCTTTATTTCGAACACAATTGGTTCTGTAACAAGAACGTAACCGTTTGGAGAAGTCTTTTCTACAAATGAATACTTACCATACGCTAGATCTTTAACGTTAATTTCGCCATTTTTATCTGTCTTATATTCGCCAATTACTTTTCCACTTGCATCTTTTAACTCGAATACTGCACCTTCTAATTTTTTACTAATATCTTCGTTATCTACTTTTAGTAGTTTTACACTACCTTTTACTTCGGTGTTTTCTACTGTAAAAGTCAGTGTTTTATTGTGCTCTTTAATTTCAAAAGGATACTTTGTTTTATTTCCAATATATCCATTTGGTGTTTTTGTCTCTAAGAAATAATACTTACCAAATGTAAGGCCTTCAACATTTGCAATTCCATTTTCTTTTGTTACTGCCTTTTTCACTTCTTTTCCATCTTCAGTAAAAACAGTGAATTCAACATTAGGTAGCACTTTACCTGAATCACTAAGTTTTTTTATTTCCATGTTCCCTTTTGCCTTGTTGTTTACTATTTGAACAGCCCCAGTTTCTCCAGTCTTAACCTCAATGGTTTGTGGTTTATCACCTAAAACATAGCCTGTTGGCGCTTTTATTTCTTTTACAGTATAAGTACCAATTGGTAGGTTATTTAATTCTGCAGTACCATCAGCACCAGTCGTGATTTTTCCAACTGATTCATTATTCGCATTAAAAACCTCGAATACCGCACCAGCTAATACTTCTCCACTTTCTCCAACTTTTTTAATTTTTAAAGAACCAGCAGCTTCCCAATTTACTGCAAGGTCACTACTAAGCTTTTCTTCATTTCTTTCTAATAGTACTGTAGCATTCTGAACAGTATCCGTACCGCGGTAAGCAATTGCTTGAACTTTTGTTAAGTTTGCAGCAACACTTAGATTAAATTCACCTGTTTTTGTATTTTTAGGGATTTGGATACGGAATTTCTCTCCAACTGAAAGCTGATCTTTCACTTCACCATTTTCACTAACAATTTTTATTCCATTAGGTGCATTTTTCGCTACTACTTTATAAGAACCACTCTTAGCATTTGTTTGTACTGTATATAGATTTGTTTCGAAGAACTCACCTTTTAATTCTGCTTTTTGTTTTTCAGCTGGGATAACATTCATATAAATATCTTGCGTATCCCCACTATTATTAGCAGCATTGATAATTGCCTTAGCCGCTTTTTCAACATTTTTATTCGCATGTTTCAGTTCATTTACATCAAGTTGACCTAATGCATTCCAAACTGCAAGCTGAGTCGCGTAGTGTGCCTCATTCTGATTAGCTACTCCCAACTGCTGAACACTTTTTTGTGGGAAACCGTTTAATAGGACCCTATATACTACATTATCTGTTTTCCCCATTTCAGGAAGATCTTCACCATTTGGTGATTTTAGTCCAAGAGTTAAGCAATAAGCAATTTGACCGCTTGAATTTTTAATAATTTCAGTTCGAATGTGCTTACCTAGACTGTTACTATAACTCCAATCCATTGAATATTTCTCATGCGTCATAACCTCTGCACTAGCCCTTGGTAAAAACACATTAAGGAATAATGCCAGTACTGATAATAATGTAAAAACTCTTAAAATAACTCTTTTCCCCAATCTTGAAACCTCCCTAAAATAAATTAACCTGAGTATTTATCGAAATATTTAAATCATTCACGATCAACCCAATTATCATTATAAAACAAAAAATTACAAATATTAAACACTTTTGTCAAAATCATCAAAAAAATTACACATTTTGATATTTCTCAAGCTTTTTAGCACATTAACTATATACAGATTCCCAAAAAAGGACTTAATTAACAAAACTAATATGTATGTTAAGTATGTAAATACCCAGTTCTTTTTGCTCAAGTTATTAACCTTTTATCCAATGCATAGGTTCCTATCTAAATAGATTTTTTTGAATACGTTATGCAGTTTTCTAGGGACTATTTTTTGGTCCTTTCGTTTTTTACCATCTTCAAGTCCTGCAAAATCATAAGCTTTGCTATGTATCTTTAACAATCACCCAAATACGTATGGACAATTATCTAAAAATATACAGATAAATATAATATCGAGAACAATAGGATTAAGATAAGGAGTGACTGTCTTTGTATCGTCAAACATTTGAAGAATGTGTATGGGATTGCATTATGAAAGGTGGACATAGGTTTGAATGTGAAGATATATGTCGTATGAATCCATCTAGTGCTAATTTTCACGGGTACAACCCTCACTCAATACCAACAACATCTGCACCTATATCATCTTATGGTACACCTTGGGCTTACGGGTAAAACTCCTACTCACAGCCAACAATTTATTCTTCCATTTTCCCAATAGATCCAGAGTGCTACGCCCAGTGCATAAGGAATGGTCATAGTACCTTGTTCTGTCAAAATGCTTGCAGAGAGAATCCACGGTAAAAATATTTTAATTCAATAAATAAGTAAAAAACTATCTTATCAAAGATGTTTTTTTATTTTCACACACAAGATTGTTACGAATTTAGGGCCTATTTTTTACAAATAAAAAAGATGACTCATTTCTGAGCCATCTTGAATAAATAATTCGCTATATTCTTAACTGTTTCCGCAGAATGTTCGTTTACAACAATAACTTTAATTCCCCAAAATTCCTTCATTCCGACTTTCCTCTCAACCTTTTTAATACTCTTTTATTGAAAAGAAATTGAACGAAACAAATATCGTTCCTTGTCACTTCTGCAATAGATGATGCAGTTAACAAAAGCAAGGGTATCCTCTATTTCCAAGTATTTTTGAAAACCTAAGGAAAATACGGCCCCTATTATTATATGAATTTAATCTCTTTTTTCTCCACTCTTTACTTTTATTACGTTACGTTCTTAACAATTCGCAAATACATAGTATCCTTTTTCCCAGCGTTCTTTTAACCACCGCAATTTAAATTCCATGTTTGGTTCATAGGTAACAGCTACTTCCATCAGTTTATATTCCTCTAGAATTTCCAAACATCTATTTGGGCTCGGAAGCGTGCGTATAAACTTAATATCCTCATTCTCCAAAAAACCCCATACAATTCCCTTAAAATTAATTGGGAGTAGTTCCAATATCGTATCTCTACTTAATCCCGATGATTCTAAAAAATCTTGAAGATACGATAAGGATAAATATGTCCATGAAGTACTTTGATACTCCTCTCCCAAATTTAAATTCTTATCGCTATTAGTACCACTACATTCAGTATGTCTTATCGCTTCTATTCCCCATTTCATCTTTTTCCCTCACAATCATTATTCCCAGAATCGACTAATAAGTATTTTTACTAATTTATACCAGTTACCTTTAAACATCATAATGGACTTCTCTATTCCTTCTTTTCACATAAGGAATATATAGGTAGCATGAACAAATCATATTTATTATCATCGTAGAAAAACTATAAAACACATTGATTCCTAAAACATCACAGAATAATAAAGCAACCATGCTTAAAAGCTAACGTAATTAGTTTCTTTGCTTTCATATTCATATGCTCCTTTGATTGTATGATTATTTGCGTCTTTCAGCTGTTATTGTATTGCCTTTACTGTCAGTCATTTTTAGAGAACCTGCTCGTAAGAATTCAAGTTTATACTCTACAAATGCATTTGTATTCTTTGCATCTATCTTCTTACCGTCTTTTACAAACTCAGTAGGTAACAATGTGACTTGTTTCTTGTCTGCATCGAAAAGCCATGTTCCTGTCATGTGATTGTCTTCATAAGAAGATTTACCTGTATCATCATAAGCAGTAAATGAATTATCTTCACGGAAGTCTAACCCTTTATGGAATTCAGAACCTTTGTAACTACCCCACTCACCTAGTAACTCCTTACCGTCTTTTGATACTTGTACACTGTCATCATCAGAATTAGAAGTTGAAGGCTTATCGAACTGTACTCCTGTTTTCTTACCAATAGCGTTTGCTTGGTCTAATTGAGCGTCTTGAAGTGGTGCATAGCCTTTTTGCCAATACTCATTACCTTCTTTAATTAAGTCCATTGACTTTTGAGACCTATTTCGGTCTTCATCTGTAACTTTTCCTTTGCCTTTTATAATTTCAACTTGTAATGCATAGGCTTTACTGTAACAATCTACAGCTTTTAAGATTTCTTTATGTGAGTCTTCAAACTCTTTTGGCGGTTCTATTTTCTTAAACTTATCAATACTTTTCTGTACCTCAGACTCTTCTTTCACTATCTCTTTTACTAAAGACTTTTCATCTTTGTCTTTATCCATTGCTAACTCAGTTATAACCGTAATTTTCTGTACTAACTCAGAAGATAAATTCGTCATACGTGTTGGGTACTTTTCTTTTGACAACTTCTCCTTCGTCTCTTCTTTAGACTCTACTTTCTCTTTCGGCTTTGCTTCTGTTTTATCAGTTCCACAACCTACTAACAACATGAACGGTACTGCTAATGTTACTAGTTTCTTCGCTCTCATACATCATACCCCTTATTCTGAATGAATTTTAATTATTAGTTTGTTTTACTTGCAATACTCTTTGTTGCTTCTTCGAATAACTTTGCACCTTGATGTGACTTTGTAATTGATTCTTTCAGTTTACTTTCACTCTCTTCACCTACTGCATCTGAAAGGAGTTGGAATGCATCATAGTATAAGTCCATTGATTCTTTTATCTTGTCATGCTCTGCTTTCAGTTCATTTGGTGGTTCAAGATACTTTATTTTTCTTACATATGCTTGTGACCCACCTGTTACAAGTTGTATTTCACTCTTCTTTAAGCTTACTGATTTAATCTCTGATTTTGCTGAGTCCTCAATCAATCGTAGTGTTTCGTCTATTTTATTTGCATTGTCTAAAATATCTTGCTTGTATTTGTCAACTTCTGAACCAGTTACCTTACTAGAAGAGTTGGAAGAACTAGTAGAGTTAGAAGTACTTGACTTACTTGTCTCCTTATCTTCACCTTTCGCTACAGATAAGCTATCCTCTTTCTTGCTATCAGTTGACTTACTCTCTTTTTCTATCTTTTGCGTTTCTTCTTTCTTTGGTTCAGCTTTCTTACCATCAGTTTCAATTGTAATACAACCACTCAATAACATAACTGGTAACGCTAAACTTACTAATTTCTTTGCTTTCATGATTCCTAATACCCCTTTATTTGTAAAATTTAGTGCAAACAAGTTAATATACTTAACTAAGAAATTTTCCCCGAATAATTTCTTAGAAACTACTATCCATAGATTACCTGTATATTCATAATCTTTCTATATATATCATTTTACAAAGAATTACAAATATGGTCAAAGGTATTTATGTAGTCTTTAAAGGTAAATTTATTAAATGAAAAGAAAAGTTTTATTTTTAAACCTTTTCTAATACGATCAATTGTTCATTTTCTAACGAACAAATTACAAACGAAGGTTGAGTCGTGAACATCGATTCATCGTTATTACAACAAAACAAAGGTGAAGAGGCGGATCAATAATGAAGAAAATTAACCTACTTATTGCCGGGGTGCTAACTTTGGTTCTGGTGCAAATAAAGGATACATTCCAAAAAACAATGAGGATTCCTACCGGAATCGTTCTTTACGCTGTTAATCCAAATAATTGATGAATGAATTGTTTTTGATTTTGAACAGACTGATCCCGTAAATCAATCTGTTCTTTTTTTATCATATGCATGGCTTCTACTCCTGCAAGAATAAATGTAGCTGTGCGAAAAGATTTAAGTCCTAACATAGAGCGTATACGTTTTTTAATGAAACGATGGTCTTGCTCTACGATGTTATTTAGATATTTTATCTGCCTGATTTGAATGCCTAACGGCATTTTTTTCTCTTTCTTCAGCCCGCTGATAGCAATGGGATAGGCGGGATTTTTATCAACTGTGATTGCACGAGGTTTTGAAACATGAAAAGACCGCAAAGCCTTCTTGAAGAATCGCTTTGCAGCCTTATGGTTTCTAGATTTACTGAGATAAAAATCAATCGTGTTCCCTTGAGAATCAACGGCACGATATAGGTACATCCATTGTCCTTTTACTTTTATGTACGTTTCATCTACTCTCCAGGAGTCATTCGTTTGTTTGAGATGACGTCGAATTCGCTTATCTAACTCCGGCCCATATTGATGGACCCACCGCATAATCGTTGTATGAGCCAAGGATAGTCCTCTTTCCTCCATCATTTCTACCAAATCACGAAAACTAAGATTGTACCGTAGGTACCAACGTACAGTTAATAGAATAATATCTGGCTGATAGTGCTTCTATTTAAACAAAGTTTCCTTTTTCATACTGATCACACACCCTTTTGTAGAGTAATAGTATCAGTATGTCCAAGATTTACAGATTCATTGCACAAGTGTTATACTTTTTGCACCAGAACCATATATTGCTTCCTCTATGTCTTCTTCCTCATGATCCCAGAATACGATTGTTGGTGAATCAGTGTTGTTTCGATAATCAAAGCATAGAAGATTGCCGAATGGATCTCTAGCAAAAGGATATATTTTGTCAGGTAATCTATCTTTCGTATTATTATATGTTTCTAGAAATGAATATTTTCTATCAGAATCTAAGGTTAAAAGATTATTAAGTGAATTTTCATCTTGATTTGGAATATTAAATGTATCTGGCGTTGGATATCCACCATCATATTCTTGTACACACTCAAGAAAATCATTAGGAAATTTAATATTTAAGTATTGTTCTAATTGTTTAATTTGGTCATCTGTTACTCTTTTTTCATTTATATTAATCCATGTAATGTGACTCATGGCTAAGTACCTCCCTATTTATCGCTATCTTTTCCCCAAATTTTATATCCACCTGTATGACCAGTATCATGATGAGTCTGATAATCTACAAGTTGCATCCTTCCAGTGTCTTGATGATGATGCCATGTATAATGCTCTGGAGTTTTTCCTATTTTAAATAATTGAATTTCTTCATCCGTAAATTTTAAAGCCAATTCAGTCTTTTCATAATCTATTAGTTTAGGATTTTGAAATATTTTAGTTTACTATAATCTAAATATGTATACTATATTTCTTGTTTTTTCATAATTTATTATAGTTTGATATGCTGATTTTTATTATGTAAATTTCAAATAAAGCTTGTATGCTTTTTGATGTATTCCGCGATATATGTCTGCCCGAACTCTCTAGCATTCTCATAGGCCTACCAAGTTCCAAATGAAGTCTTTGTATTTATAATCCTGGGATCCTTACCTCTCATTTCTTTCTTTACACTTTTTTCAACTTAAATAAAACGCTCTTAAAATTATCTGTTATCTTTCCCTCTATTTTCTATATTATATATATAAACCCTTTTTTGTAATTACAATGAATTTTTCCCGGAACGGACCCGAAAAAACGACCTCTCAAATTCATCTGTAAACAACATTGTCATCTTAGGTAATGTATTTAGACCTGATAGTTAAAAAGTCTCTTGAAAATAAAAATAGACCACTTAGAACGTTTTTGTGTTTTTTAGGGGTCTATTCTCACTAGAATTTCTATTCTTCTATGTCTTCTTTTACTTCTGCGGATAAAATGTCTTCAGCAAACTTCTTGTAGCCATTATATCCTTTCTTTGCAGCCTTTTTCTTTATTGCTTCTACTACCTTTTCATCAAGATATAGACTTAAATGCTGCTTTTTTTCTTTCGACTCCTCTTTTGATCTATTTTCAATTCTTTCTTTGAAAATTTCCAGATCGTTTTTTAAGTACAATCGTTCAGTAGATTTCCCTTTAGCAATCTCTTTAAAGGGCAATATCCCATCTTTAGCTGCATTATGAACGTAAGTCTTAGATTTATTTAGAAATTCAGCCGCTTCTTTTAATGTTAAAGAGTCTTTGTATAATTCCTCTAACCTTTTTACATCTTCTTGCTCAAAACGATATCCACCATCTGCTTTCCAGGTATCCAGATTGATAGGCTCGATGTGTTTATACTTAATTAAATAGCCTAATTGATTTTTTGTTAAACCTACCCTATCGCATACCTCTTCTAAAGATAAATAGTCCATTTCTCACCTCATCCGAAACTTTCATTCTAGCTGTTGTTTAAATTTTCTTAGTTGATACTTTGTTAAACCTGTTTCTTTTACTACATCTGTGATTGAGTACTCCTTATACTGCAGATACTTAAATGGATTTTCCATATAACGTTCTCGTACCTTATTAAATGTACTCTTTTTCGATAAAGAATTCAATTTCTCTCCTTTCTCTCGGATGGAATCGAAAATGGGACAACCTTTGCAATGTTTATAGTTTCTTTGTTTTGCCTGTTCTTGCTCATCTTTACAATTCACTGATAGGTTGTTCAGAGGGCAAATTGAACAATGGGTATCTTCTAAATTATAGATTTCATGTAAAATTTTCCGACGAAGATTAGTCAAAAAAATCTCCTCCTACCGCACTTGGATTGAAATGTACAAAAAATAAATTAAACATTTCCATTATACATCATCTAAACAGAAACGTTAAATATTAAGGTAAAAATATATATTTAAACATTTCATTTTATACCACAATAAATAATGCATTTATTGTGGTATAATTAGAATGATAAAAATTTATATAAAAATTATTTGTTTAATATTTCATTCTACTAAAGGTTGTGTTTAAATTTGAATATTATAAATTACGAACATAGTAAACAACTTGTAAAATCAAAATCAGATTTTTTTGATAGCAGTCATTTTGAAAAAATTATGGGTATGGGCATCAGGAATATTGACTATTCTAAATTAAGTGAAGAATCATTGGTTTATTTATTTCTACACGATGAACCTTCTTTAACGAAAAAAAGAAGTGAACGAACAAAAAAGATTTATCTGCATGATCTGTCTCATTTTCTTCGCTACATAAAAGAAACAATCGGAACCATTCACGATTTATCCCATAATGAGATGGAAATCTACTTCTATCAACTAAGTAAGAAGTATGCTGCCACTACATTACGTCGAAAGAAAACGGTAGTCCAGCAGTTTCTAAAATACGTTTATGATAACACGGGTCTCTCAGATGACTATAGTAGTCGTCTCAAAAAAATATCTGTAAAAAAAGAAGATCTGGTCAATCGTGACCTCTTTCCTGAAGAAGTAAATGAAATACTAGATGCACTGAAGAAAACAAGTTTCTTTATGTATACATTGTTTTTCCTTCTTACGACTACTGGACTCCGGATTGAGGAAGTTGCAAACGCAAAATGGGCAGATCTTGTATTCCATTCCTCATTAAATGCTTATCTCTTGCGTGTAGTTGGGAAAGGGAATAAAGCCAGGGAAGTTCGTATTTTTGAAGATGTACTCGACGATATCTGTCACCTTCGTCAATTGCGTAAACAAACAAGTGAATTGGACGCCTCTAGTACATCTGCTTTTCTACCTAAAGCCGATGGCTCTTACTATAGGGCCGACTACTTATCAAAATATGTAGCAGAAAAAATTGAAGAAACAAACTTACCATTTTTACGTTACCGAAAGGATAGAATTACCCCCCATACCTGCAGACATTTCTTTGCGAATCATTTGATGGGAAAAGGTGTCGAACTTAAGAAAATACGTGACTATTTAGGACACGAATCTATTATGACGACGGAACGCTATTTAAGGGAACGTACAAGACGTCAAAACTTGGCCACAATAGATATAGGAAATTCATTGTTTTAGTAAACATATATAATAGGAAGATTCTCGATTTGATGTATCGATTTCTTCCTATTTTTTCGCGTATAGAATTATAAATGGCTTTCTATTATCACAACATCAAGACTAACTATTACAAATAAAAATAATTTATGACTTATTATAAGTCATAAGGATGCAATTTAACTTTTCTGTTTTACACTAACGTTATAAATCAGAAAGGAAATGTGATGATATGTCTCAACTAAGTAAGCGACTTGCTGAGTTGAGAAAAAACAGGGATATACTCAATTCGATGTAGCATATCGCCTGAATATCGCACGTACCACATATGCCAATTGGGAATATGGAAAAACTGACCCAGACGCAGATTCAATCATGAGTATTGCAGACTTATACAATGTATCCATTGATGAATTGTTTGGACGAAACGCACCTCTAGAAAGTAAATTAGAATCAATTAAAGTAGCAGCGTCAGATCTATCCCCTCAAAAACAACAGGAAGTTTTTGATGTTCTTATTGATTATACTAATTTCATTAAAAAACATTTCACTAAATGAATTTAAGTTTTTCGTATAGCACCTTTTATATGACTTGTGAACTTTCATTGTATTTAAATTTATATATAACGAAAATATGATTTATTATGTTAGAATGATTGTGATATGAAAGATTGCTGATATATTTGTTATTGTGAAAGTAATGTTAGTAAAGTTATGGTGGTTCAAGTTGAAGAAAAAAGACATCTTATCGTTAAAGATGTCTTTTTTCTTTTTGTGGATGAATATATATAATTAGGTTAAATAAAATTTTTAATGTAATTAGCTATGTCACTAGAAAACAATGCCATAAATGTAACGACTATATACATAGGTAATAAAGATTTTGCTTTTTTTCTCTCATCTGCTTCTTCTTTATGAAGAGTGATATTGTAAAGAGATGTAAATATAGTTCCGATAAAGACAAATACCAGGATTATTTTCTGAAGTAAGAAAGATTGTTCTTCAGCCATTTTTATGAGAGTTCCAACGTCAGCTTTTAATATGGTTTAGTGCTAAGTAAAATGATCTTATTTCACTAAGTGTTGCTGAATCTCCTTAATTAAAAGTTCAGCCCCTTCAGGACTAAGAACAATTTGTCCATTACCTAATGAAATATTCTTTTCTGAAATATCACCAGTTATTGTACAAGCATCATATGACTTGTATTTTTGTAATATTATCATCTCACCGTCAACAAATATTTCTATAGGATCTTTTTCTGCAATTCCTAATGTTCTTCTTAACTCTTTCGGAAGAACAATACGCCCTAATTCATCTATTTTACGTGTAACACCTGTTGATTTCATGTTATACCACCCTTTTATTTGTTTTTCTAACTCATTCAATTCTTTTAATAAATTTTCATGTTAGTTATAAATCACATATGGACTGATGGACTAAATGATGTATGTTTGTTATCATTTGCGTTTAATACTACAATTTTATCTACAAGATTAATAGCTTTATCCAACGAAATATTTTTTTCATAACATTTATAGCCTAGTTCCAAAGTTAAAACCGTAGCCTCACTTAACAGATATTGTTTTTGAATTTCATCAATTTCTTTCCCTGTTTTACGAATATTTATATACTGTTCTATCGACATATTTTTATACTCCTCTCACTACAATTATATATCTAAATTGCTATTATCATCTTTTATTTCGTTTTCTCTTTCTTTAGCTTCTAACATAAATTTAGCGTAAATCATTATCTTTTCTAGTTCATCTTTCTTCGCATTATAATCTGTGATATAACGTTCTTTTCTTCCTGGACTCATATATTTATTTTTTTTCATTTCGTTTATTGTTTCTATATTTAAGATTTTTTCTTTTCCTTTTAGCTCATGTATGAGTTTTAAATTTATAGCTAGACCGATGCTCCATAGGGTTAAACCGATAATGAAAGAAAGTAATAGATATACTGAGAGAGAATTATTAATGAACATGAAATAGAGAAAATAAATAATTGAGATTACCCACAAAAATGGATTGTAGTATTTTTGTATATTTTTATATTTTTGTATTTTTATTTCGTGTTGCTTTTTTCTCATTTCAAGAGTCTCTAACATGTATAATCTCCTTTTAAATAGTTTACAAAGGTCCATTTGCTAAATGCTCGTTTTCATACGTTACCTTACTATGCTAGTACGCCACAATTTCGCCTAACAACGTATTAAATTTATTTATGGCCTAATCACTTTAACAATAGCAAACACCAGAAATAATCAAATAAACTTAAAACTATTACATGCAACGAGACCCCTGTATACTGACTAAATATTTCAGTGAATTTGTTATAAGTGACTTCGAATTTATTCTTAAAAATAAGTAAAATTACAGAACTAATTAAACATATAATTGCGCAGGTTAATCTTATGATGTCGGGAGTATAAAGCTGGTTAGTTTTTAACCATAAGACAATACTCATCACTATGACAGTTGTAGAAAAGATGAGGATAGACATGATAAGAGGTAAAATTCCGATAGTCACAGCATCTTCATTTTATAGTAATAGTTCTTATACATCAATATCAAAAACCTTATATATAAATTTATAGAAATTAATTAAGGGTATTATATAACTATGAATAAGTTAGAGGGTGTTCAATATGACTAAAAAGAAACAGTTTGAACTACCTCCACATTCACTTCGTTTAGAAGTGGGAGATTCCTTACGGTTAGAAGCCTTATCGCTTCATTCTTTAAATTAATACTTGCGTTAATATCCCTATCATGATGTGTACGATAAGAAGGGCAGTCCCATTTACGTAGATTCAGATTTTTAACATTTATATAAAATAAAATTTGCTTAATTGTAAATAAAGCCTATGTATATGTGAAAGAAGAGCCGTCCTGTCGGGCGGCTCTTCTCATTTTAATATTTAATTTTGCTATTCAAATAGTTTATCCATTAAATCTTGGACTTCACGTCTTTTTTTATCTGTTCCGTTCTTATCGATTGTATACTTATCATCCTCAATAATAAGAACGTCACCTTCTTTTGCAGTAGAAGGGAGTTTCGATTTAGGTACATCAATTGTGGAGTTATTAATTTCAATAACTGCTAGTTCTCCTTCAAAACGGTCAATAATACCTCTTTTCATAATTATCTCTCCGTTCTTACAGAAATATTCGAACCATCGCTGTTAACAACTACTGTTCCATTTAAATCAGTTCTATAGACCTTAACAGACATTGCAGATAACTTAGCTAAAGTTTCTTGTGTTGGATGTCCATATCGGTTACCTGCACCGGCACTGATTACAGCAATGCTTGGCTTAACTGCATCTAAAAATGGTTGAGAAGAAGAAGTCTTACTTCCATGATGACCAGGTTTTAATACATCAGATTTTAGGTTAGAACCATGCGCTGCAACCATATCTTTTTCACTTTTTGTCTCAGCGTCGCCGGTAAATAAGAATGATTTGCTACCATGCGTTACTTTTAACACAGCACTCCATTCGTTTAAGTCGTCACCATATTCTTTAACAGGAGCTAAGAATTGTGAGTTTAAACCATTGATTGGTAAAGTCACACCAGTTTTTGCTTCTTTAATTGTTAATCCTTTGTTAGCTACTGCAGTTAAAAAGTCTTTATACGTTTGTGTCGTATGACTTACTTTAGGAGCGTAAACATTTTTTACATTTATAGAATAAAGGACCTCATCTAACCCGCCTACATGATCGGCATCAGGATGAGTAGCAATCATATAATCAATTGTGTTGAATCCCAATCCTTTTAGATAATTCGCCACTACTTTACCTTTTCCATTGTTACCTGCGTCAATGAGGATTGTTTCTCCACTTGGTGACTTAATAAATGTAGCATCACCTTGTCCCACATCAATATAATGAACCTCTAAGTTACCCTGAGGCTTAGGAAGAGACGGACGGAAACTTGGTTCTAATACACGAGCCAAGAATGCAGCGAATTGTTCACGAGTTACTTTTACGTCTGGACCAAATGTACCGTCAGGGAATCCAGCAGTAATATTGTTTTGAGCTAGCGTTTTGATATATTGGTAACCCCAATGAGTAGATGGAACATCAGGGAAATTTACGTCCGCACCTGTAGGCTTCAAATCAAAAGTTTTAACAAGAACTACTGCCATTTCTGCACGAGATAATGAGCGGTCAGGGAAGTAGTTTTTCTCACGTTGTACAATGTTATTATGTGCTAACTTATGTACAGAATCATAGTAATAGATACCTTTGGTTACATCAGAAAAGATATGATCATAGCTAGATGGTTTTTCTAATTTTAACGATAAATCTAGCATTAATGCCATTTGTCCGCGAGTTACATTGTCACTTGGCTTAAAATGTCCTTCTGGAGTACCATTAATAATGCCTTTTTCTGATAAATAGTTAATCTCTTTAATTGCCCAATGGCCAGCTTGGACATCAGGGAAAGATTTAGCACTTGCAAGATTAGGGATAAACAATGATAAAACCATTACAAATGCTGTTAGTAATAAGCTTAACTTCTTCAAGAATATCGCCTCACTTTATATGTTTTTTAACCTACTTAACTTTAGCATTTCTTACCAATAATTTAAAGTTTAATAGGATAATATAGAGGGTTCTGGTGCAAAAACTTCAAAATATCTAAAAAAAGTCTTTCAGACTTGGACATACTGATATTATTACTCTAAAAAAGGATGTGATTGGTATGGAAAAGCAAAATCTATTCAAGTGGAAACATTATCAACCGGATGTTATTTTATTAACCGTGAGATGGTACCTACGGTACAACCTCAGTTTTCGTGATTTAGTCGAAATGATGGAAGAACGCGGGCTATCCCTGGCTCATACAACTATCATGCGATGGGTTCATCAATATGGTCCCGAATTAGATAAGCGAGTACGACGTCATCTTAAGTCAACCAATGATTCTTGGCGAGTCGATGAGACGTATGTGAAAGTCAAAGGTCAATGGATGTACCTATATCGTGCTGTTGATTCAAAAGGATATACAATTGATTTTCATTTAAGCAAAACAAGAGATCATAGGGCTGCAAAGCGTTTTTTCAAGAAAGCTTTGCAGTCTTTTCATGTTTCAAAGCCCCGTGTGATTACAGTGGACAAAAACCCGGCCTATCCTATAGCGATTGAAGAGTTGAAGACAGAGAAAAAGATGCCTGTGGGCATCCAAATAAGGCAGGTAAAATACCTTAATAACATTGTAGAGCAAGATCATCGTTTTATTAAAAAGAGAGTTCGTTCAATGCTAGGATTGAAATCTTTTCGTACAGCTAAATCTATTCTTTCAGGAATAGAAGCGATGCATATCATTAAAAAAGGCCCACTTATTTTACGGGACAAGTCTGTCAAAAATGAAGTGAAGTTTATTCATCAACTATTCGGAATGGCTGCATAAGAATAGATTCCATTAGGAATCTATATACCTCTTTCAAATAAATACAATCTTTGCACCAGAACCGTGTCAAATCTATTTCACCCCTTATCTTTCCTTAACAAAAAACAAGACGCCACCCAGATTACAGTAACGCCTACGATAATTGCTATAAACTTAATCAAACTCATTTATCCTTACACTATTTATTTCTTTGCTTCCATACCCCATTCTCTTTACGATAAGTATTCTTACCATTCATGAAGTCAGCTGTATTATCAGGAATGCTATATTTCTTATTCTTTTTCTTAGCCTTCTTCTTCAGCCTCTTCTCCTCTTGAACAGCTTGCAAGTCCGCCTTCCATTGTATCAACAAATCCTTTTGACGTCGCATCGAATTTGTACCCCTTGGATTAAAATGCACATCATATAATTAGATTCTACCTATTTATATAATTATTTAATTCAAATGTCCATTTTGTACAAAATAAAAGAGCACCCATAATCGATAGGTGCTCTTTTATATGAAGTGGGGCAACCCCATACTCCAATATATGCTTGTCCTTATTAAAAGGTGCAAAATAAAAAGAGTACCCGTCATTAGGTACCCTTCAACAAATAAGTATGGCGCCCCAAGTTTCACCTCATATGATAACTCGTCCCACGAATTCATCATATGCTTGTCTTATTAGAATGTTCACTGGTTTAATGTGTAATTTATATATAACAAGGAAAAAAGCACCCATTTTGGATGCTTAATGTATACTAATATTAATATTGAATAGCTCTATTGATAGACTTTCTAGAACAATGAATATACTAGCTGAAGCTGATCTATATCCAATATTATTTCCTGTAACATTAATAGTAATCTCCGCTAAATGGGTTTGCACATCATCTTTTTCAAAAATTTTATCTTCAACCTTTTCAATTATTGCTACATTATCTACTTCTTTAAAAGTTTTCAGCAATTTTGTTTCTAATAAAGTAAAATCAAAATTTTCATCTTTAACTACATCAAATTTAATCTTCATTTATCTTTCCCCATTTTTAACCAGTTAATATATTGACATCAGTATAATTATATATACTTTCATTACATAATTCAAAAGTTATGTTTTATAAAACTCCCCATAGTTCACATATTTAATAGAGAGAGAGAAATAAAAAAACAAATGGCAAAAATTCCTCTTCAAAGGTCAAGATAACTCTCAACCTTCTCCAAGTCACCGCAACACTATATATTAGCTACACGCTTCACATTTGGTTAGTTCGGTGACTGGGAGAAGACTAAGAATCTTCTCGTTTATACTCCGTAGAGTCGGCTCAATACTTCGGCTACTTAATGTCATTTTCACCTTTGCAGACCAATATCGAATTATAAAGGATTAATATCAAGACGTATATATTTCTTCCGACGCCTTGTCTGAACCAATACACTAGAGGGACGGAAGGGGAATGTTTCCGCTGTATTGGCTCAAACAAAGAGCGAAAGCTCTCTGCTCTCATTTTGGTCATTAATAAGAATCGTGAGTAATTACTAATGAACGAGATTACGCATACATTTTTAGAATTTTAGAACGCAAGTGTCACTCAATCATGAGCAACCACCCCCATTCCATTTTCAAGAAACGACATATTAGAGAAATAGACTTATATTTATTATCAACCCAGAGGACGCATCCCGAGCTGAATGATAAATATAAATAATTTCGGGAAGCTCTTATTCCCTCTAGCCTCCGCGTCACCGAGTAACGTTATTATAATGGGAACGCTATCCCCAAAACGTATTCTCTTTTCAAAGAACTGTTTATGGAAATAGCTTATAATTTTCACGTTTTTATTTAGTCCCCCAAAAAGTTCGCATTTTGTTCGCGGTTTTTAGATTATCCCTAATGCTGTAGCAATCAATTTAACCGCACTCTGCTTCTTCTCATAGAAATATGTCTTCTTGAGTAGTAGATCATGATAAACGTCTGAATCCTTTACTCTCTCGTTTGTCAGAAACTTACGCTCAACGATTTTGCGCTCGTCTTCATCTAATAAGTTGTTAAGCGCCTTCTCTACCTGCTGCACCTTCCAGTTACTTGTATTCCTTGAATCACGTAACTCAGGGAATAAACTGATTCCTTCCTGCTCCACTTCATTACTGAATCGCATCTTGAGTGCTCTGTATTCCTTTAATACGCTCACTACTTCCTTTTGTACTTTCTTATCATCGATAGCTG
Source organism: Bacillus mycoides (assembly GCF_000832605.1). Taxonomy (GTDB): domain Bacteria; phylum Bacillota; class Bacilli; order Bacillales; family Bacillaceae_G; genus Bacillus_A; species Bacillus_A mycoides. Next base: position 67,174 of record NZ_CP009691.1, on the reverse strand, counting down.
GTAATAAAGTTAATTGTCTCTCCATGAAGGAATCCCCCTATTTCTGAATTTGTAATTTTAACATCACATAAGGTACGTGAAATTTTAATATCTCATTGTTGAATAAGGGAACGACGGTTAGTAAGTAGCCCCACCATCTACTCGCCATCGTTCCGCTATCCATTAAGCCTTTAATAATTTACGTTTCTTGTTGTTCATTTTCTCTTTCGCTGCTTCAATGTCATTCGCTACCTTTTTATGGTCCTGATCAAATTGAATCATGCTATCTATTACCGGTGTGAATCCTTGCTCATCAATGTATTGTAAGTAATCAACTGGCGCTCTTTCTGTCTGATCTGCCAGGTACCCGTAAATATCAAAGTCTGCTCTCGGTATCGACTTCTTACCTTTTGGCTGCTGCGACATCCTTACATAAGCTTGAATGACTGATAGTGGTACCAGAAATACTGACTTGTCCTTGCTAAATCCAATAAGGAAGAAACAAATCGCTCCCATCTTCTCTGCTTTCTCTAGATAATCCAATTGGTGCCGCGCAATGTTTTTTAAATCAAATCTATTTATCTCATTTGTAGACTTCGCCTCAAACGCTATAGCTCGTCCTTTATACACGCCGTCATAGTCTACTGTACTTTTAGATTCGTAATAACCATCTTTCACACGGCCATAAACCATCTTTAATACCTTTACAGGAGTCGGACGCTTGTTTATAAGCGCCACTCTCCCTCTTTGATACATTTCATTCGATAGATTGATAAGCTTTTCAAAAGCCATTCCACGGTTACCTTGTCCCATTTTTATTCCTCCATTTCTTTCTTGCAGCCTTCAAGAAAATCAATAACTTCCTGAACATGCTCCCTTGTTGTCATACTTTCCATTACGTATCCTGCATCGTTATAAACATTAACCTTATTTCCTGTAAACTCCATTCCGCACATTCCGTCTGCACCTAATAGCTTTACTTTATCTTCCACTCTGCCAACCTCGCTTTCTATTAAAATGATTATTTTGTTTAGTTTTCTTTCCAACTCTCACCCTTACGAAAATGAATATTCCATGCTTGTTGTCGTGTAAAACCTATATCTTGCAGCTCTTTTATATTTTTGGGCTCTTCAAATGTGCAAGGAACACTTATTTCTCTACTAAAATCAAAACCAGATTCAACTGTTTCATCAGAAGAAATATCGATTTCTTGAATACCAACCTGTATTTCCACACTTTCTCCTTCAGCTGTTTGTATAAAGTATTTAACACCTTCTAAATTCAGGCCCATATCCATTCCCCTTTTCTACAAAATGAAATTTTTATAATCATAATTAGATAAAAACAACATAAATTTTAATGAGACTGGGTATTTATTAGCGGTTAGGAGCGCCTTGGTCAAGCGTTCCTTTTTTGTGTGTACAAAATAGCGTTTTTGTTAAAATTTCACTTCAATATACTTCATTTATGGTATATAATGATAATTGAAAACCAAAACTTTCATTTTAGAAAGGTCCTTACGTTCATGTGAGGGCTTTTTTACATTCAAATAAGGATGTTATTTAAATTTTACAAAACCTATCTTTACCAAAATAGGTTCAAAATTACCCATTTAGCATAATATAATCCTTTTAAACATTTTAAATTTATAATTAGTAATGGAGGCATTAAAATGGGAAGCATCCCAAAATTACCATCACAACAATCATCCCTAAAAAACCAAATTAATTCTAACAATCACCAACAAACGAATAAAAAACTAAGACGTCGTCTTTTACTAGCGCTAGCTTTTATGCTACCTATTGTTATTTCCGCCCAAATCTCCCTTTATAAGCAGGAGCAAATGATTAAGAAAAAACAAATTATACTTAATAATGAAAAACAAAAATTATCTTATTTAAAGAACGTTGGACACTATCTTGAAAATGATATTAAAACTTTAACAGAGAGTGAAGAAGGTATTTTACAGTTCGGAAGAAAGTTGTATGGGTTTTCCAAGGCTGATGAAACTATATTTCTAATAGCTAAATAGCTTTTCGATATATAAGCAATTATCATTAATCAATGAGCAATTTAATGATAATCGCTTATTATCAACATCCCATTAAATAACTATTTTGTTAAGATTTTAAGTATCCAATTTCCTTTTTCGAATAATCTTTTTTATATCGTACATACTATCTCTAAGCCGACCTTTCCCCGGCTGCACTCTTTCAAAACGGAAAGCGCTCCTCCGTGCCGTGCAAGAACATGGCGGGCAACTTAATCAGTTGCCTGCTGTTTTTGTGTATAATCGTAAAAATTTTTGTGCAGTTGCGATAGGTAAGACTTTGAAGTTATCTCCATCTTTTCCCCCGCTTAACACTGTACGTGCGACTTTCATCGCATACAGCGCCCCATCTTATTCTGCTATACTAAAGCAACTAGATTACAAACAATGTTGTACTCACCAACGTATTAATTCCCCTTTCTTACGAAAAGTCCCATCATCTTACTCGATCCTGTGAGTTACATCTAGTTAATTTAGTTTTCAAAGAACAAGACTAGGGACTATCCCTTCACAAGAATGAAGCAATTTCGGTTCGTTAGAACCTTATATGCATCTGTCCGCTAGTAGGCGTTGGTGACAGTTTCTTGCTTACCACGTTCCGATTGACCTAGCTATACATATATCCTTAGGTGCTTGCTGTAAGCCTGTTATCTTTACATCATCATCGTTAGATGTTCCGAATTTCATATCCTTTAATCTTACTTTTCGGTAGATAACATCGTCATTGACGACATACATATTTCTTATGTATTAATAATTTAGACCCGTATATTCGCAAGTTCGCCAGTCCGTTATTTTAGACATTCTCACCATAGATGTTTTGTAGCATCCCGACCTATCCATTACCATATGATTTCTTACTTAGGTTTTGTTCAGCCGACTTCACCTAGCTTCATACAATTTGTGACTACTATCACGCCTTGCATGTAGGAGTATTAGATAAGTAGTTTCAGCTCAACCTGACAGCTTTCATTCCCACTTTCAGTCAATCAGTTGTTGTTATTAAATTGATGACCCTCCCATTTCGTGTTTACACACTTATAAGGAAACGTGTCGCGCAAAGGATTATTTTGTTAAAATTCTGGATAAATATTAATATTCTTCATAAAGGAGGTTTACTGATGAAAATGATTTTTTTAGTTATTTTCATAACAATTTTCCTTGTAATAATTTTGTATTTTGTTGGTATGTCACTCTTTTGAAATCAACCCTAAATTAAAATAAAACTATTTAAAACATCCTCCGTTTAATTATCAATTATTCCGTCAATACTGTAGATAGGCTGTTAGCCAAAATTCATTTAAAGTAGTTTTCTCTGTATCTCCTTGCAGGGAGCAGTTAGCTTTTGCTAGCTGCTCTTATTTTCTACAATTGGTTACATTTCCCTGATGTTTTTAACATAATATTACGTTACAATATAAAAGAATAAAATATATTGAGCTGTTATACCATTACCCTAGGAAACTAGGGTTTTTTTTTCTACAAAATGAAATTTTTATTAAGAGTTTATAATCTCTCTGATTTTTTTAATCTTATCTGCGTTAACGTCTCCTAAAGCTTTCATATCAATTACTACACTAGAATGTCGCGCTCCATTCAATAAATCTACGCAACATACATGTTGTTCTTTTTCATCACTGGCCTTTAATTGAATGCCTTGAAATGAGGCATCACATATATCCCTTAAATATGATTTCGTTTCAAATAGCTCATTCCAATGTTCATTCAAATACATTTTCATAAAGCTTTCGATATCTTCACCACAAGATACCTCGATCTCTTCAATAAATGAATCGTCCATTGTAAAAACGTTAAAGATCATCCAAGCTGTAATATTGTTTAATTTCACGCTGTTTTCTTTCATCATTAATCCTCCTCAAGTTCCGTAACAGTTATATAATTTCTAGCATTCTTTCGATTCGATATTCTCCTTTGATACGCTGGTCTTGTATAAAAACGAACTGTTGCAGGAAGTACGCCCATATAATCAGCGCATTCCTTTATGGTCCCGATACATAGCAATGATTCACCTTTATAAACGACGTACTCCTTTAAGTTCATTGTTCATTCTCCTTTTCTAATAAAATAGCGTTTTTGTTTAGTTTCACTCTAAAAGTAAAATTTTCATTTTTTCATTCAACCGAGTTCATAACATATTCTTTTCCTCTGATAAAATAATGATTAGGTGCCCCATGCGCATTTTATTCACTGGAAATAATACCTTTCACGTACTTACGTATTAGAAACTTCATTTCTGCTTCTTCTGCAATAGCAATTTTGTTCACTTTTTTGATACATTTATGAAACATTCATATATTATCTTTAATATGTTCTATTCTTTTTAAAGAACCATGTGAGAATACCAAAACAAGAAGCCCTAGAGCCCTAACTCTAGGGCTTCTTGTTTTTAAATAACTATTTTGTTAAAAACTCTCTTTTTTCGTTTTCTTACATTTCAAAATACAAATGTAGTAAAATATAAGAACACTATAATTTAAGGAGGTGCGAAAACTTCAAAATAATTGCAGGTAATCTCTAAATCTTGGACATACTGATACTATTACTCTAAAAAAGGGGCGTGATCAGTATGGAAAAGCGAAATTTATTCAAGTGGAAACATTATCATCATGATATTATTTTGCAAACAGTAAGATGGTACCTACGGTACAACTTGAGCTTTCGTGATTTGGTGGAAATGATGGAGGAACGGGGCTTATTCGTTGCTCATACAACGATTATGCGTTGGGTTCATCAGTATGGTCCTGAATTAGACAAAAGAATCCGTCGTCATCTCAAGCAAACCAATGACTCTTGGAGAGTCGATGAAACATATATCAAAGTGAAAAGTCAATGGATGTAGCTGTATCGTGCTGTCGATTCGAAATTTACCTAAGAAAAGCAAGAAACCACAAGGCTGCTAAGCGATTCTTCAAGAAAGCTTTGCAGTCTTTTCATATTTCTGAGCCTCGTGTCGTGACAGTAGATAAGAATCCAGCTTATCCTATAGCAGTTGAAGAATTGAGAAAAGGAAAAAAGATGCCATTAGGCATCCAACTAAGGCAAGTGAAATATCTCAATAACATAGTGGAACAAGATCATCGGTTTATTAAAAAGCGGGTTCGTTCGATGTTAGGATTGAAATCCTTTCGCACAGCTACATCCATTCTTTCTGGAATAGAAGCTATGCATATGGTGAAAAAAGGGCAACTTGTTTTATTGGACAAGTGAAGTTCATCCATCAACTATTTGGGATTGCTGCTTAAGACTAGATTTCACTAGGAAACTTTTCGCATCTTTATATCTTTCCTAAGTATTTGCACCAGAACCGTTAATAATGTTTGCACTTGAATAGATTTTGCTTTTCCATACCAATCACATCCTTCTTTAGAGTACTAGTATCAATATATCCAAGTTTAGGTGGTTACTTACAAGCGTTTTGGAGTGTTTGCACCAGAACCCATTTGTTTGACAAAATAAAAAGGAAAAACTAATTGAATAGTTTCCCCTTTTATTTTGTATTGCAGAGAATGTTATACCCTCATGCCCATCAAACTAAGCTCATGTAACGTCAATGATAAGCAAGATTGTTTCTTTTTTTCGAAAGTCTATATGTAGATGCTTTAAAGACTTTAGTTTTTTATCATCTGTTATAGTTGATATAACTAGAGTCATAATAAACCCACTGACCTGTTCCCATTCTTAACCAACCGTTCTTTTCTTCATATACTGTAACTTTTTCGCCTTTACTTGCCTTTCTAACAATAGAGTAGTTTGAACCTGCTCCACTTCGAATATTTACTCCAATACCATTGATTTCAGCCGTTCCAATTACATTTTGAACACTACCAGTTTCAATTACTAGAAGCATGTTTAGAATGAACGATGCTGTTTCACCACGGGTTGTTGTTCCTTTAGGATCGTATTGATTGTCTTCTTTACCTTTTACAATACCTAAGCCATACAATCTTTGTACGTCTTCTTTATAGTTAATTTGTTCCTTATCTACGAATGGTAAGTTTGCAACTGGCCCCCATAGACCTTTATACTGTAAAGCCCTGTTTACAATGATTGCTGATTCTTCTCTTGTAATAGGTGTGTTTGGGTCAAAAGAACCGTCTCCTCTACCTGCAATGATACCTGCACTTGCAGTTCGTTTAATACCATCTCGTAGAGTTGGGTTTGCATCATTTAAGTCTTTAAATGATGCATCTCCGGCTGGCAAGTTTAGAGACTTAGAGATTAATTGGGCAAATTCGGCTCTTGTTACTGCTCTGTTAGGTGCGAAAATTCCGTTTCCTTCCCCTACCATAATACCCCTTCTATTTAATTCTCGAATAGCTGACTCATACCACCCCCCTGTAATATCGTCTGTTGGTTGAGAAAGGTTATTATAATTCCCCTTAACACCATTTACGAATGAATCCCATTGTCCATTGTTAATCATGTTAGCAGGACAGTTTTTACCACTCCATCTTTGGTGTTTTACGATATTATTTAACGGTACACCAGTTTCTTTCATTAAATAAGCTACAAGTTTCTTAGCATTATCTACTGCTTTACTGTAGTTACCGTCTCTGTTAACTGCGATTTCAATTGCAATAGATTGTCTATTACCTGGACCATCACCATCTCCTGCGTGCCACCCGTTTTCGTTTAATGGTAAGTGTTGATAAATCTCTTTATCATCTACTGTAAAATGCCATGATGCAACTCGGTTTGTGTTCCCTACTGCTTGGTTATATAGGTATTGAGCATGGTTTTTAGCACCTGCTCCTACACTTGTATTATCAGTCTCATGAATTGTAATGTACTTTGGACTCATGTAGTTTTGAGGACGAATATTATCGTTACCTGCTGGAACAATCCATTCAGTGAATGGAACACCGTTTATTGTACTAGAGATGCTAGGTGATGCAGGAGATAGACTACGTTTTGTTCTGTTCGAATTGCTTGGAACAGTTAATGTACCCGTTTCTTCATGAATACCTTCTGAACGTTGAAGACTGTCTGCTTTCTTATTATCGATAGTACCTCCACCACGTCCGTCTACCCCTTCAAAACTAGCTTCAATACTTTTTAAAGCCTGTTCATCTGATGCTTGAAGTTGGCCTGTTTTATCTTGTTCCTGAACGCTTGTAGGTTGCTTATTGTTTACTAATTGTTGTTCCTCTGCAAATGATGCCAATGGTGAAGATAATACCGTTAAGCCTGCTGTTAATGCTACTACTTTTTTGTTAAATTTAATATTCATTTATAATTTGGTATATCTCACTATTTTAATAGATATACCTTCCTCCTTGTACTTCTTTTAGTGTGAATAATAGTTTAAATAATGGTAGTTTGAATCCCCAAAATAACGACTTGATTTTTCATTTCATATAATTAACTGAAATCTATAGGTCCGCCTAGATATGTCAATATTTCAGGGTTATAACACAACACTAGGGTTCCCCCATAACTAAGACCAATGAAAAGAGAATCCAACACAGATCTCTCTTCATAATTGTTTAAATTGATATTGGGGAGTGTTTCAAACAAATATCGAAGAGAATGATAAGGACTTAAATTGTTCTCTTTTGCAGTTTCAACCACACTATACATGATGGCACTCCCTCTAGTACCTTCGTAAAAATATAGTTTAAATAACATAAATAACCTTTAATATACAAAACTATAACATTTACTTTATATCCCGTTTGATTTCTATGAAATTCAAAAACCTTTCAAAAATCCTGATTACAAATAAAAAGGGACTTCAAAACACAGAAGCCATTTTTTGTGTTGGTTTGGAATAAAGCTTGATCAAAACTCAGGGGTTTTACCGTGACAGCTTTATCTAATGACGCAAAACGGTGCAACTTTTTTTGCAAACAGTTAAATTTTATTCAAAATAGTACGACCTTATTTCACAGCAAAAACCATGTCATGTATCTTAGTACTTTGGAACTTCTAATATACTCTTTTTCTTCCCATCATATACTATAGCTGTTTTTGCTTTTATATTCTCATTGTCATATGTGAAATCTTGGTTTGAGAAATTCACAATCACTTTCATGTCATTTCCAAATGTCGTACTTTGAACTTGCCGATCTTCAGACAATACTTCAAAATTAGTCATTGGTTTTGTTACGGCTTTCTCATGAAATGGAGACCATACTTTCAAATAAGAGGTAATGATGGATTTACTTTTCTCCCATTCATTTTTATCAATATGATATAAAGGTGGTACATTATACAACATTTCAGATAACATTCTATTTCCTATCTCATCCTTAATTCTAAAACTTCCCCATGACCATTGGTGAGTCGTAATAATTGAATCATTATATACAAGTTTATATAACGGAATTGAATATACAGGATTATTATAAATATTTTTATAAATAGGCTTAATAGGTATGGTTTTTCCATTCAGTTCTGGAATAGCACCATCTGGTGAAGTGGATTTATATCCGCCTACATAATATGGGTTCTTTTTATCTCTCATATCAGAGTCGGGCCAAATCCCAGGCGTTTCTATTCCATGCGCAAAGGCAATTATATTACTAGCAAAGTCATTCCCACCTTCTGATCCGACTACCATATGTTTTTCTTCGCTAATATATTTCATTCTTTGCAGTCTTGCTTTTACATCTTGCTCCTGAGTAGTAATGTGATTTGGAGAATAATCATCATAAATTTCACCTGTAGCATCACAATCGACAAACCAAGAATTAAACGGTATATTATTTTGTAAAATATCACCTACACGTTCTTGCACACTAGGTAAGGATAAAGTTGGATTTAACTTTCTTCCTTTTCCTAAGAATCCTCCTACTTTTTCTCCTTTTTCATTCGATATTGTAGCGTTTTCATATAAAGTTTTATCTTTAAAAGAAGCTGTATTCCACTCTCTACTTCCCACTTCATGAATCGAGTGGTATGAATCATAAGGACCGATTAAATACCCCATTCTATTTGCTTCTTCTACCATTTTGGGATTCATTAATCCATTAGCCCAATTAGGTAAACCTATCCATGCTTTTTTAACATTCGATTTCTTCATATCAACTAAAACATCTGTTGTTTCTTTCTGTTCCCATCTACTTACTTCATCCACTGCCTCTGTTAACTTACTCTTAATTAATCCTTTGTTCAGTGTATATAATTCTTGTTCACTTAAGTTTTGGATTCCTTTTTTCAACAATTCATCCATTCCAGTATCTGGATTACTGAAAATATCTTTATTATAAAGTTGTTCTAATATTAATACCTGATTTATCGCATTAACTATTACTTTTTGCTGGCTTTTATCGATAGCTTTTTGATTCTTTATATCTTGCATAACAGTTTCAAAATCTTTTGAGCCATCTTCCGTATTTTCTTGTAACAACTGTGCCATCCAATTTGTAAATGGCTCATCCATTTTTTGTGTGAATTTATCCCACTTGATATTTTCTACTGAAATCCCACTGTGGTCCCAAAAATAAATATGAGGAGCACCATATAATTTTTTAATGTTCGGATTTGTTTTTGCTTTTTCTTCTAGTGTCTTAAATTCTCCCTGTTCTTTTATATAATTTTTATAAATATTTGCCATCGAGACAGGGTTTTTATCAGTTAGATACAATCTGAATCCATATTCTTTATTCTTATTAATAGAAGGATATTGATGTGTAAAACTAAACTGTATATCGGAATCAGCAGTGAAATGAATATTATCGTTATACATTTTTTCAGCTATATACATAATGGAATAATTAGATTTATTCAATGCAAAGAATCTCATAGAAAAACTTTCTATGAATGACATCTCTTGATCTTTTAAATATTCTTTCCAGTTTGGATCATTGCTAGGTATATTTTTTCCTTCCCATAATGGTAACGTATAGCTGTCCGCACTTACTTTAGGCCATGTAAATTCATTAGCTCCTTCAGACTTAGTAGATTTTAACTTAATATTTAAATAAGACTCTTTCTTTTCAATCTTCACATCTATTTGGTCATCTGGATAACTCCATGATATACAATCATCTTTTTTTATTAGATTTGTTATTTTTTTCTTCGATAGTGGTAAGGAAGCACTTTCTCTTACACCATCTTTTTCCACAAAAATTTCACCCGTTTCAGGATTCACATCAAAAGTGAAATTTTTGTATTGAGAAACCACGCTTTGTCCCTTTGTTGTAAAATCCTTTTGTTGCGCATAACTCAGGGATGGTAATGTAAGACACATTGAACTCATCAAAATTGGAATGACTAGCTTGTTCATTTTTTTATTCATACTTATAAACCTCCTTTTTTGTATTTCTATCCTACAAATACATTGTGACAGGAATGTGACAAAATGGTGAGTGGCTCAAAAAAAACGAATTCTTGCCGTGCCCCTATTTGAAATTGTCACATTTCTGTAACAACAGTGATTTATTTTATAATAGGAAACTATCATGGAAAGAAGGGGAATTTATGAAAAAATCATACCGATAGTCGCATTAATAGGCATGATGAGCTTAGGGATACAAGAAATGGTTCTGGTGCAAATACTTAGGAAAGATATAAAGAGGCGAAAAGTTTCCTAGTGGAATCTAGTCTTAAGCAACAATTCCAAATAGTTGATGGATGAACTTCACTTGATTTTGGACAGACTTGTCCAGTAAAATAAGTTGCCCTTTTTTTACCATATGCATAGCTTCTATTCCAGAAATAATGGATGTAGCTGTGCGGAAGGATTTCAATCCTAACATCAAACGAACTCGCTTTTTAATAAATCGATGATCTTGTTCCACTATATTATTGAGATAGTTAGCTTGCCTTAGTTGCATGCCTTCAGGCATATGTTTCTCTTCTTTCAACTCTTGAATCGCTACAGGATAAGCAGGGTTCTTATCTACTGTTATCACGCGAGGTTTAGAAACATACGAAAAAGCCAAGGCTTTCTTGAAAAAACGCTTGGCTGCTTGTTTATCTCTTGATTTACTTAGATAAAAATCAATTGTATAACCCTCTGAATCAACTGCACGATATAAATACATCCATTGACCTTTTACTTGAATATAGGTTTCATCGACTCTCCACGAGTCATTTGTTGATTTAAGATGATGTCGTACTTTCTCTTCTAATTGAGGTCCATATTGATGAATCCAGCGCATAATTGTTGTGTGAGCAATTGATAATCCTCTTTCCTCCATCATTTCCACCAGGTTACGGAAGCTCAAATTGTACCGTAGGTACCACCTTACTGTTAATAAGATGAGTTCAGGCTGATAATGCTTCCATTTAAATAAATTTTCTTTTTCCATACTGATCACGCACCTTTTTTAGAGTCATACTATCAGTATGTCCAAGTTTAGGAGATTACTTGCAAGAGTCTTGCGATTTTTGCACCAGAACCCTTATATGTAAGTTACCTAATTATAAGAAGAACAGAAGTACTCATATAAAAAAATATAGTCATACAAATCAGCGTAAAAAAGCAAAGAGAAGGCGTCGTAAATAATTGTTTTTTATAGGGGTACTCACATCCATCAACTTAAGAATTTAGAATTACCCAAAACGAAAAAGAGTCCTAAATTAATTGGGCTCTTTTTACCTTTCTAAAATGTGAAATTTTGTATAAAAGTTTACATTCACTTCTTGAATCATTTATAGCTAATTTTGTAATAAATTTTTCAATATAGGTATAACTGTTATTTATGGTTTTGATATAAAAAATTAACAAAAAACAATATAATATAAATAAGATAGTAATCCCTTTTGTATTCTCCTTGTACTAAAGATAAGATTGTGTTCCCGATCTTATCTTTTTTCTTTGGAGATTTTTGATACAAAAAAGGAATCCTTATAATAAGGATTCTGCAACAGAAAATAACAAAATATAAATAATAAAAAGAATTACTTATATTATAGCTCATATAGCAATAATATAATATTGAGAAATATTTACATAAATTCAGTATGTATTACGTAGTGTAAGTAAAGCTAATTTCAAAATTTGATATACTAAAAGAAAAGATTAGGATGATAAGGCTATGCCAACAAAAGAATTTCAAGACACAATACAGCATTTTTCTTCTTTCTTATTAGATAAAGGAAGAAAACCTTCCACAATTAAACGATATGTTTATGATATTGAAGATTTTGGTCAGTGGTTGCAAAAATCAAAAAAGCTTCCCTTACGCAATATATGGACGACACTTAGTACCGAGGGTTATGAAGAGTATTTTAATGATTTAAAGAAGCAACGAAATTACTCTGATAAAACGATACATCGTGTTTATATTGTCCTAAGTAGACTTTATCAATATTTAGGCCTACCTAATCCATTAGAAGATATGAATCTCATGATTCAGCCTAATCGGGCGTTACGTGATGAAGACTTTATTTCTAAAGAGGAAGAAAAACGGCTAAAGTACATATTAACTTCATTAGAAGGATTAACAGAAAAACAACGCTCCGCTCGTCCAGTACTTATGGATCGTAACATTGTTATTGTGCATTTACTCATTAATGTTTGTCATCTATGTACAGTCATGCATTATAACTGCAAATATGTATAAGAATATAAACGGTATACTATACGGATTCATTTGGATTGAATACAGAATTTAAACTTAATGAATTGGTCGATGTAGAATAAAAACGGGCTGACTCGAAAGAGCCAGCTTTAATTCACAGCAGGTAAATTGATATTTGTAAAGGTGTTATTCGAATTGATGAAGTTACGAATATGATTTATATTTGTGTAATATTTTAAATTCAATGGTGCTGTTCCTGTATAAACAAATCCATTTTCTTTTAAAATTAACTCGTTTACTCCCGCTGCTGCTCCTGAAGCTAAGAGAGAAGCGAATGCTGGATTATTAATAGTAACATTGCATTTCTCTACTACATAAGTTGTATATGGACGATTTGTATCAGATAAGAATAAATTATTTTTCGTATTAATCGAGATAGCACAGTCTTCCAGTGTAGTGTATGGTACTTGATTATCCACATTTGTAATACCAACTTCGCAAGTTGTATCTATAAGTTTTGATTTAGTAACTCTAATATTCATTGGACTCCCATTAAACAAATGATTTCTCAACTCGCAATTAAGAAGTTCTGACCTTGTGAACTCACAAACGTCTACAGTTTGAGTATTAGGGTTTTCTGATCTGACTCGTAAATTTTCGAATCTACAGCTATCATATTCTTTAACTTTAAACGTCATCTCTCTTTGTGTTAAAACCGATTTAAAGGTACATTTGCTTATTTTGTTTGCTTTTATCCATGGTGTGGTAGTCGGATTTTCTGTAAAAATAATATAATTATTATCAAATATGCAATTATCTCCCAATGCAACGAAATCAGGGTTTACGTATTGATTGTTAGATAAAGAAACCCTATACGAATCATTAGTTAAATTCATATTACCACCTGTGAAACTGTTGTCTATAATATTCACAAACGCCATACTAAAGTTAGAAGTCATGAGTCCAATGTTATTTTGACAGTTGTATAAGAAATTATCTTTAATAGTTGCATGCATTAAAGAATAAAGATTAATCGCTAGGTAATCTATATTGTAAATGTGATTATGTTCTATTAAGACATCATAGCAACCAACTAAAATACCGTGATAACTGCCGTAAATTTCGTTATCTTTTATGGTACAGCTTGCTCCGTATGAATCTTCCATGTTTATTGAATAACGAGTTGGATTGTTGAAAATAGGTTTTCCATCCAAAAACCTAACCAATCCTTTTCCATTATCGCGGATTTTATTATTTATAACTTCGTTGTAATTCCCCCCTAAAGTGATACCACCCCTATGCCCATTAAAAACCTCGCATTTTTCAACAGTGTTATGGTGAGGAATACCACCAAACATAATTGTATATTGCAGATTCTTATTTACATTGTTTTCATTATAAAATTGAAGTCTAAATTTCATTGCGTTAACTGGGATTGAAATATCTGTATAGATTCTTCTTTTCTTCATAACCCCTATGAAATTGTTGTTATTATCGTAAAAGAAGATATCCAAGTCTTTACTATTTAAATTTGTTGTTCTAGCGTATCCTGCTCCAGCTATAAGAAAGGAAGTAATCTTTGGTGTTAAATCTTGAGGTATATTTAACATCTTTGTTGTGAGTGTATTCGTAGAGGTAATAGGTTGTCCAGTATTGTAATCTAAGGCACTCAAAGTAAGACCTTGATCAAACTCTCCATAGTCAAATATCGAGTTTGAGCTAAATGAAATATTATCGCCCATATAATCGCGAACCTTACAATTTTTCACAGAACAATAATTTGAACTTTTTTGAAAGAGAGTACCATACGTATTCTCCATTGCTACTTCTAAAGGATTATAGAAACTTCTGTCGTCCCTACATCCAATTATAGTTCCACCAAATAAATTAGAATTGGTGACTTTACTAAATACGATACTATTCCCTTTGAAGTTGTAATAATCAGTAGTTGTTCTATTGTCAAATGGCGATTTTTTATTAGAATCGTATATAACTTTTAATGTTGATCCATTTAAATTAAAATCTAAATTGGAAACCATAACAATCTCACGTGGATAACATAGAGCGTAATTGCCTTTTGGAAGAATAACTTCAGAGTAATTATTAGATGCTGCATATTGTAGCGCATTGTTTATCCCCTGGATATTCTTATCAGCTTGTATATAATCTGCATCTACATAGGGTTTAGTAGGTAATCCTTCTTTTATGCCCCACTGATTTAATTCAATTAAATAATCCAATTATTATCACCTCTTAAATTTCTTAATATAGTATATTCATTGATAAAAGAAACCGTCCCCTAAAAGGAGACGGTTTTAAAAATCATTTCACATATACATAGGCTTCGTTTTTTCATTTCCATATTTACAATCCTCCCCCTTTTCATCCATAATTTCAAAATGGAGAGAGATTAAGGACTGATTATTAATGAATATTCTAGAAAAATTAAACGAGGCCTTCACCTTAGAAGCTCAGGAATCATCACCGAGTAAAGTGGCTATTCAAGAATTAAAAAAATTCTCATCAATAAATATCCTTACATTTTTTATGCTTTTATTCCGTTTCAAACAATACGATAAATCTATGTTTATCTGATAACGTTTTTCTTCGATTTCACTCTTTGTTATTAATTCATGGCTGTTTTTTAAAGCAACTTTATAACTGCAACGCCCAATGAAACAATTGATATTATCGTACCAATTGTCCATAAAACTTGTGTATTGCGACTCTTAATGATCTCAAGTTCTAATTTATCGACACTGACTAAATTCTTGCTATCAATAACATCTGAGATTATTTGTTTCATTTCTAATCCAGATGGCACACTTTCCAATTTTTTTGCTCGTTCTTCAATTAAAGTAATTTTTTTGGTTCTGGTGCAAAAATAAAACACAAGGGAATAAAGCATATATATTCCTAACGGAATCGTATCTTATGTTGCAAGTCCAAACAATTGATGGATGAATTCTTTTTGATTTTGTACAGACTGGTCCCGTAAATTAAGCTGTTCTTTTTTAATCATATGCATGGCTTCTACTCCAGAAAGAATGGATGTAGCTGTTTCAAAAGATTTAAGGCCTAGCATAGAACGGATTCGCTTCTTTATAAAGCGATGATCTTGTTCTACTATGTTATTCAAGTACTTTTGTTGTCTAAGTCGCATACCGTTAGGTATGCTTTTTTCTTTTTTTAACTGTTCAATTGCTATAGGATAAGCTGGATTCTTATCGACTGTTATCACACGTGGCTTTGAAACATGAAAAGACCGCAAAGCTTTCTTGAAAAAGCGCTTTGCAGCCTTATGATCTCTTGTTTTGCTTAGGCAAAAATCGATTGTGTTTCCGTTCGAATCAACAGCACGATACAGGTACATCCATTGACCTTTTACTTTGATATATGTTTCATCGACTCTTCAAGAGTCATTTATTTGTTTGAGGTAAAGTCGGATTCGTTTGTCCAATTCAGGACCATACTGATGAACCCAACGCATAATCGTTGTATGAGAAATGGATAAACCACGTTCCTCCATCATTTCCACCAAATCACGAAAACTTAGGTTATACCGTAGGTATCATCTTACCATTAATAAGATAATATCAGGCTGATAGTGCTTCCATTTGAACTAATTTTTCTTTTCCATACCGATCACACCCTTTTAGAGTAATAGTATCAGTATGTCCAAGTTTTAGAGATTACTTGTAATTACCTTGAAGCTTTTGCACCAGAACCCTGTTTTGTTTCTATATGGCATGAACGGTTTCGATTCTATTAACACTATCCCATATTGGGTATCTAATTTTATTTATCTTATCCACCTATTAGATTTATAGGAACGATACAGCAGAAAAGTCGCGAATGTTCGCCTTTTTTGAAATTTAAAACCCTATTTTCATCATATTTTATCTAATTATAGGAACTATTCTAATTAAAGGTGTTGTGTTTGCAAAGTGTTATTTCTTCTATTTATTCAACTTATTTGCTAAATTTCTTTTGTTTTTTCCGTATAACATATATATAACTAGTCCAAAAATGGGTACCGCCAAATGCCCATCAAGCTAAGATAAATTTGTATCCATATAATCAAAATAACGCTATTCTTTTTGTAAAAATATATAGAAGGGATGGTGTATTTTTTCATTTTAAGGAAATTTAGTTTTGTTATCTTTCCCTAACAACAAACAAGACGCCAACCAGATCATGAATTACTATTGGTTTAATCATTAATAAGTATATCTGGGCCCTTTTTCAACATATATGTAAAACCTGAAATAAATACGATACTAAATATAATAATGGAAGACCACATATTAAAATGAAATTCTTTACCTACAACTAAATAATAGATGTTATGGACCAAGAAATTAGCACCTATGATAATCCCACCTAACATTGAACTAATTACAAGGCTGATTAAATAAAATTTGAGCTTCTGAAACATTTCCCCTCTACTCCTTTTCTAAAATCAACTTTATTCAGGATGTTTTAGAAAATTATACCATTTATTTTTCTGATATTCTTAAATCTATAATATATTTAAGGTTATTTTAAGAGAAGAAGGATTGCCTATCCAAATGTTCATTTTAGGGTCTCACCAACATGCCCATCAAGGTAATGAAACTAGTTGCTCCAAAACAAAAAAATGTATATTTTTACCTGGATATGCCAATTTTCTCATTTGGGGGGTATTTTCCTTTATTAGCTTGTTGGCGATGGGGAGTAACCCATAGATAAGGAAATCCAAAGGGATAAAACGATGCAACTTCTGTATAAACAGTACATCTTCTTTATAAACGGTACGACTTTATTTCAAAGCTACAGTATTTTATTCTTTTTAACAGGTTATTTAGAATAATTGAAAGATAAAAAAGCTCATCTTTTATGAAAAAAGAGATGGGCTTTTTTGTTTGTTGCCAATAAGTGAAGTTACTTGACGTTTACGGATAAAAAAACACTCGTTCTGATTAAGGACGAGTGTTTTTCTTTTTAGTTTATCTAACAGGTATAAACTTCCATGAGCTAGGTTTTTGTTTTTTTCCACCTAGTACGATCCAATTTTTCTCTGCATTTATATTTTCATAATTTAATGGATAGTCATCTGTAAAAATATTATATTCTGTAGGTTTATCCAGGTTAATTTTAATTTTAAAGTCAGCTAAACTATCCGATTTTTGAGCAAGGTGAATCCAACTAGAATAATTAGACCAATTTAAATATTGAAATTGATCGTAATTTGAGTGCTTCATGCGAAGATATATACTCTCCCCGTGGTGTAGCTTTGCATCATTTTCTTTGTAGAATTCAAATGCTATAGGTGTACCAGATAAAGCATTGTTTTCTTTACTTGCAAGTGAGACATAATCATAACGGTTTGCTACATACCATTCAAATGTTAGACCTTGATAAGGAGATTCACTTGGTACGATATAATAGTTTTTCCCTGCTTCTATGACGTTTCCTTCTATATCATAGATTAATGCGGTCTCTATACTTGGAGCTTTCACATTTTCAGTAAAAGTTTTAAACCAAAGATTTAAGAAACCTGCTGTATTGCGCTGAGCTTCTCCTAAGCTTCGCTGCACAGCTGGGGTAACCATTTCTTGCCACAATTGTGCCTTACCACTATTATAATACTTAAATGTTTTATCATTAGTAATATTTTGGATTTCAGGTTTAGCTACTCGGGCTGCATAATCAATCCATTCTTCAGGTGTGGATAGAGAGTCGTTATAATTCCCTCCAGTATTGACTGCAAATTGATTTTGAATGGTTGTAACATAATTTTCAAAGTAGCTATGATATTTTATAGCTCTCGTATCAATTGCGGTAAAATTTGCTGCATGCATAGGTTGGGTAGCATCTGTAAAGTAGTGCGTGGCTACTCCTAAGTAATAGAAAGCTTTTTCATAGTCTTTATTTCGTAAATGTTCTCCAGATTCATAAAAGTATTTCTTACCTTGTGTAAGAGCCGTTGGATTTGTTTCTCCTCTATAATTTTCTTTAGTATCAGGATCATAAAAATGAGATTTCCATCCGCCTTTAAAAACGCCGCCTATTCCTGTTCCACCATCGTTAAACTCTGCATTATAATCTGCATCATATAATCCTTTAGAAAATAGATCCTTATATTGCGGATAATTTAAAAAGTCCACAGCCTGCTTATTTGCTTCAATATTAGATTCTGTTTTCATAATTTCAATAGCTTGTTTTGCAATCCATAAATGTGTACTTTTATCAGAATGATACGGAGCTTCTGCAGACCATCCTGCAGTAATAGGATCATTCTCAGTTAAATCAATTTGATCGAGATGAGCATAGCTACTTTGAGGAGATACTCCTAAAATAGTTAAAGTCACTCCAGCTATACATAGTGTTGATGCGAATTTTTTCATTTTTTTATTTCCTTTCTAAATTTTAAGATTCTTATGCAAATTTTCATCATATTAACGTAATATCAACAGGTAAATATCTCTAATAAAAGTGCGGTTAGCAAAGGCTAACTGCTTAATATTTCTCTTAAAGGGATACCGCCACATCGATCAACTTAAAAGTTTTAAGTAGACACTAAACAATAATTTACTTTCTCTACCTCTAGTTATATATAAAATCGCGTCTTATTTAAACATATATTTTTATGCAATTTCGCATATACAAATATAGGGAATCGAATAACCTTCCATTTATTGTATTAATGAATGACCGTTGTCTTTAGATAATTGAAATTATGATGTTTTAAAGAATTCAGACGTAAAATTCATGCAAAAAAAGAGCACCGCTATCTGTAGACGGTAAACGTAAAGCAACTCCAAAATATATAATAAAAGTTGACTTTGGTTTGAATCCTGAGATAAGAAACAGACTTAATGGATTATATATGACTATTTTCTTTTTGGGAGGAGCCTTTGGTTCATGGATTGGAAGTTATACTTACTATAAATTTAATAGTGAAGTAACTTTGCTCATACATAGCAAAAAGTGATCAAACTTTATTTTAAGCCTACATTAAAATGACTCAAAAACTCTTAGCGTGGGGTTTTTCCGAAATACTGGCGATACCCCACAAATGGATCGAGTTTGATATAATAGAAGGAAAAGAACAAATGGAACAGATACGAAAATCTCTGGAAAACATAGAGAAACAAAGCCTAACTAAAAAAGTGAAACCTCTTCGACTGTTTCTAAAGGAAATCGCGATTGGAAATATCCCTCTAAAATGAAATGAAATTGTTACCTGTTAAAATACAAATTAAGTATTACAGCAACTATTTGGAATCTAATTGTAATTCAGCTTTGTCGTTTGTCAGTGTATTATCAGAATTACAATTTCCAGAGTAGATGGCTCTTGCTTCATCACACGAATCAGATTTTTCACATCCTATAAGCATTCCTAATGTTATAAACGATAATAAAATCTTTTTCATTATAATACACGCTCCATACTATTTAGAATGTTATGATGTTCTTAGACTAAGTAAAGTTTATAACATATATTCCCATAACAAAAAACATATGTATTGAATTAAAAAAACTGAGGAAGGTCAATTTTTGACCAATTTATATAATAGACTTCACCATACATGCCCGTCAACTTAAGAAGTGGGTTGTTCCCCAAACCGAAAAAAATGAGTTAAACACTAGTCGTAAAGAAGTCATTTTTTCGCTATGGGGAAACTTAAAATCTTAGCTTGATAGCAATGTGGTATTCTTTCTATCTTATGGTAGTAAAAAAGGTTCTGGTGCGAAAATGTTAGTTAGAAACATAGAGTAGCAATTTCTTCTTCATTTCTATCTTATGAAGCTAAGCCAAATAATTTATGAATAAATCATTTCTGGTTTTGGACAGACTTATCCGGTAAAACAAGTTGCCCTTTTTTCATCATATGCATGGCTTCAACACCACTCAATATAGAGATTGCTGTTTTAAACGACTTTAATCCTAACATAGAACGAACTCGCCTTTTAATAAACCCGTGGTCTGTTCCACTATATTATTGAGATATTTAACTTGCCTTAGTTGTATGCCTTCAGGCATATGTTTCTCTTCTCTTAACTCTTGAATTGCTACAGGATAGGCAGGGATCACGCGAGGTTTAGAAACATACGAAAAAGCCAAGGCTTTCTTGAAAAAGCGCTTGGCTGCTTGTTTATCTCTTGATTTACTTAGATAAAAATCAATTGTATACCCTTCTGAATCGACTGCACGGTATTAGTACATCCATTGAGCTTTTACTTTGATATATGTTTCATCGACTTTCCATGAGTCATTTGTTGATTTAAGATGATGTCGTACTTTCTCTTCTAATTGAGATCCATATTGATGAACCCAGCGCATAATCGTTGCATGAGCAATTGATAAGCCTCTTTCCTCCATCATTTCCACCAGGTTACGGAAGCTCAAATTGTACCGTAGGTACCACCTTACTGTTAATAAGATTAGTTCAGGCTGATAATACTTCCATTTAAACAAATTTTCCTTTTCCATACTGATTACGCACCTTTTTAGAGTCATACTATCAGTATGTCCAAGATTAGGAGATTACTTGCAAGAGTCTTTAGATTTTTGCACCAGAACCTTATTTTTTATACGATTCATGCTATTTCTCCTCTTCTTTCATTATTTCTATAAGATTACAAAAATGAAATTATACTGTACATTGCTTATACTTTTGCTGTGGAATAAAATCCCTTTCGATATATTTATCTTATTATAAATATCTTTCAAATCACTTTCATAAATGTTACAAAAGTCTTTCATTAATTTGAAAGGCTTTGAAATTTCTAAAATACACTTATCAAACTCAAATTATAGTATTTACTCTCAGGATGCCTCTTGAACCCAATAATCGTTTCCTTTTTTTACTTTATGACATAAATAACTTTTGATATGTGTAAATGTATTTGTTGTTGGGGATTCACTTATGCATCAAACCATCAGTGAATATGTCTAGCTATAATACGTTGTTCTAACAAGATTTTCTAAAAATGAAGGAGTAAAATGTTTATGTAATTCTTCAGTAAATAATTGTAGTTTACTTTGAATTGAAAGATTCATAAAAAACGTCATCCTTTCTAATCTAGCTTGTTTAGAAAGAATAACGTTTTTTGGTACTTGGGGGTATTAAAATTTCTTAAGTTGATGGGCATGGGAGCACCATATCAAAATAAGAAAATTGTACGTTTGAACATATTTTGGACAAAAAATAACCAGTACCTTTTAGGTTAAGGAACTGGTTACTAATGTTGCAAATATTTTACTGAACTTATTTATAAGGAACTTAATTTATTTACAATAGCATACCTGGTAAAAACTTTGCTATTAATACAATAATTGTCGCAAAGAATACCGCTTTCATAATGAATAGAATAATAATTGGAATCGATGCTTTCACTTTGCTTAATCCAGTTGTAATGTGTAATCCGAGCCAAATTAAGATTAAATTCCATACATAGAATATTTCAATTGTATTACCAATTCCATATGCAAATGTACCTTTCGTAAATAATAACCCTAAACTCGTATATTGGCTCATTCCACTACTAAAGATTATACTTAAAATTGAATTAATAAGTCCACCAATAATAAGGACAATGTTTGTATAAGCTACAATATTCAATAAGGTTTTATAAGGCGTATCATTACCAAAGAACATCATAAACATTTTATAAATAGCTGCTATGAATAGTGTTCCAACCATCGCACTAGCAAAGCTTGTTCCAATTCCAGAAATAACTTCTGATGTAAGTGAACTTTGTCCAGCCATTTCACCTAATTCTTTTTTCATTTTAAGCATCTCAGGTGAGGTATACATAACATACGCATTTAAACCACCTAGAAGCCCTTGTAACAATGCTACTAAGAGGAACATACCCCAAACTTTCTCGTTTGCTTTCATTCTTTCAAATTGTACTCCAGGAGATTTAATCATTCCAAATAATGATGGCTTTTTCGCACCTACATCTTGTGTATTAATATTCGCTTTCATTATAACGCCTCCTTCTATTCACATATTCCTTTTAAAGGATGGTAAAAACAATTAACTCAAACAATATGTATGTGTAATAGAGATATTTATCTTTACTACACTAGTAAACTATTCGTAGCGGAGTGCTTCAATTGGATCTAATTTTGCAGCTTTATTCGCTGGAATTAATCCGAAAATAATACCAAGTGTCATTGAGAATAATACGCCTCCGACAACAACTTCCCATGAAACAAGTGGTGGCCATTTCGCAAATGTGGAAACAATATATGCCCCGCCATATCCAAGACCAATTCCGATCAAACCACCTAGAAGCGTTAACATAACGGCTTCAATTAAAAACTGTAATAAAATTTTACTACGCGTTGCTCCAAGCGCTTTACGTATCCCAATTTCGCGCGTACGCTCCGTTACAGATACGAGCATAATGTTCATAACGCCAATACCACCAACGACTAATGAAATGCCAGCGATACCACCGATGATCATTGTCATGATATTAGTGACTTTAGAAACTCCTTCTTGGAACTCTTTTAAGTTTACTAATTCATATTTACCTGGAATTTCACTCGGCTTACGACTATTTAATACTTCAACAGCTTTTTTTCCTGCTGATTCTAAATTGTCTACATTTTTAGCCTGAATTGCGATACTTTGAATTTCATCTGTTCCGTATAAAACAGGCCATAAGGTGAGAGGAATCAGTACTTCTTCAGTTTCAAATCCCATAAATTCATTATCTGATTTATAGACACCGATAATTTGCACCGGCTGTCCTTTCATTTCAATAATTTTCCCTACTGGATTTTCATCTTTAAATAGCGTCTCTTCTGCCTTCGTACTAATCATAACGACGTTATTACCTTGTGAAATATCTGATTCATTCAATGAACGCCCTTTGAGCATTTTCACTTTATTTACTTGAAAATACTCACTATCCAGTCCAATAACATTAATCATTGCTTTTTTATCGTTTATATCAAGTGTTTCCATCGTACTATTCGTCGTAATAACATGGGCAACATCTTTTACCTGTTTCACCTCAAGAATATCTTCTTCCGTTAATTTTGGTACTTCATGCCCACCTATAGCAAACTCATCATTAATATCCGGCTTAAACTGAATTGGCATAAGGTTATTACCAGAACCAGCGATTTTCGACTTCAGCATCACTTCCCCGCCCTGCCCAATCGCAACGACAGTAATAATAGAACCTACACCGATAATAATACCGAGCATCGTCAAAGCTGAACGCAGTTTATGAGCTAAAATTGAAGATAGGGCAATTTTCATACTATCTAGTAAACTCATACTGCACACCTTCTATCTTCAGTAATTTTCCCATCTCGCAGTACAATGCGGCGAGATGAATAAGCTGCTACCTCTTCTTCATGCGTAACCATAACAATCGTCGTACCTTCTGCATTAAGCTTCGTGAAAATATCCATAACTTGTTCACCAGACTTCGTATCAAGCGCCCCTGTCGGCTCATCGGCCATAATGAACGTTGGATTATTCGCAATCGCTCTCGCAATTGCTACACGCTGTTTCTGTCCACCTGATAACTCATTTGGTAAATGATGCACTCTATCTGCTAACCCTACTTTGACCAGTGCTTCCAAAGCACGCTTACGGCGCTCAGCTTTCTTCACCCCACCATATACAAGAGGAAGTTCAACATTTTCCACCGCTGAAAGACGTGGCAGTAAATTAAAATGCTGGAACACAAAGCCGATATATTCATTACGAATTAAAGCTAATTTTGACTCATCTGCTGTTAAGATATTCACATCATTCAGCATATATTTTCCTTCTGTTGGGCGATCTAAACAGCCGATAATATTCATAAGCGTTGATTTACCGGAACCAGACGGTCCCATAATTGAAACAAACTCACCACTCTGAATCGTTAAACTAATACCATGTAAAATCGGTACTGCCAATTTTCCTTGATAATACGTTTTAGCAATATTATTTAACGTAATCATTTCTCTTTCACTTCCATTCCGTCATACACGTTGTCGGAAGGATTTTTAACCACCTTTTGCCCCACTGCTGCGCCTTCAACAATCTCTGTCCAGTCTCCATCAGTAGCGCCTTTTTTCACATTTTGTTTATGAAGCTTCCCTTTCTCCTCAATATAAACAAATGCATCATCGCCTTTTTCTACAATGCTCTTACTTGGAACAGCAATCATCGTCTTATTCTCTAAATTTACTTGTAAAGAAACGTGATAACCTGGAGATAAACCATCTTGGCTATCAAGACTTGCCTTATATGTATATTGAGACATATTTTGAGTTCCTTCACCAGCTGCTTGAGCCATCTCAGCACTCGTTGGGAATTCACTTACTTCCGTAATCTTACCTGTCCACTTCTTCTTATTATTTGCTTTCGCAGTTACAGTAAACGTTTGATCTTTTTGAATTTGTGACTTTTGAAGCTCTGTTAAAGTCCCTTGAACTTGGAACGGATCTTTAGAAGCAACTTGTAAGAATGCTTTCCCTTGGCCACCTAAAGCTTGAGATGAACTTTGTGCTGCATCTTTATCTAACTTTTGTACAACACCTGTAAAATTACTATAAATCGTAAGTTCTTTCTGTTTTTTACTTAACTCTTCTTTTTGTAACTCTCCTTTTTCTTTTTCAAGATCAGTTGTTTTTTGTGCCATTTCTAAATCACTTACCTTCTCTTCCATTGGGTCTGTTACTTCTTTCGCAGCCCCACTATCTTTTGCCTTCCTAATTTCTTTCTTCAATGAATCAATCTTCTTTTTCCCTTGATCGTAACGCATATCAGCCATCTTCTGATCAAGCTCAGCTTGTTTCACCTGTAAATTAATTTCTTCATTATCATAAGAGAATAATTTCGTTCCCTTTTCTACCTCTTGTCCTTCTTTCACTGCAATATCTTTCACTTTTCCTTTAGTTGGATCCGCATAGAAGCTTTCAATATTCCCCGGCTTCACCTGACCCGAAATTAACTTCGTATTATTTAGCTTACGCTCTGTCACTTTCTCAAAACTTACAGCATCCGCCTTCGTTGTATCTTTCTTCTTACCTTGCATAACAAAAATATTTACCGCCGCAACGATAACAATTAGTACAATAACCCCAACAATAATCCATTTTTTTTTCTTATTTGGAGTACGAACTGTATTTTGTAACATAATCTTTCCCCTTTCAAAATTATATATTACTAAAACATATAGTAATTAAATAATATAACACGAAAAATACTCATAACCAATATGTATTATTGCATATAGTTAGATTAAAAGATTTTTATGAGATTTAACATTAGGTTATATAAATAAAGACACAACAACAAGGAACATACATTCATATTTTATAAGGTATTCACTCCTGTTAACATATAAACTAATAGCATATATATCTTATTCTTTAAATGATATAATTGCCGGAACTGAAACAAAAGGGTTCTGGTGCAAATACTTAGGAAAGATATAAAGAGGCGAAAAGTTTCCTAGTGGAATCTAATCTTAAGCAGCAATTCCAAATAGTTGATGGATGAACTTCACTTGATTTTGGACAGACTTGTCCAGTAAAACGAATTACCTTCTTTTACCATACGCTTAGCTTCTATTCCAGAAATAATGGATGTATCTGTACGAAAAGATTTCAATCCTAACATCGAACGAACTCGCTTTTTAACAAAACGATGATCTTGTTCCACTATGTTATTGAGATATTTCACTTGCCTTAGTTGGATGCCTAATGGCATCTTTTTTTCTTTTCTCAATTCTTCAACTGCTATAGGATAAGCTGGATTCTTATCGACTGTCACGACACGCGGCTCAGAAATATGAAAAGACTGCAAAGCTTTCTTGAAGAATTGCTTTGCAGCCTTGTGGTTTCTTGCTGTGCTTAGGTAAAAACCGATGGTATTTTCTTTCGAATCGACAGCACGATACAGGTACATCCATTGACTCTTTACTTTGATATATGTTTCATCGACTCTCCAAGAATCATTGGTTTGCTTGAGATGACGACGGATTCTTTTGTCTAATTCAGGACCATACTGATGAACCCAACGCATAATCGTTGTATGGGCAACAGATAAGCCCCGTTCCGCCATCATTTCCACCAAATCACGAAAGCTCAAGTTGTACCGTAGGTACCATCTTACTGTTTGCAAAATATTATCATGATGATAATGCTTCCACTTGAATAAATTTCGCTTTCCATACTGATCACTCACCTTTTTTAGAGTAATAGTATCAGTATGTCCAAGATTTAGAGATTACTTGCAATTATCTTGAAGTTTTTGCATCAGAGCCTTACATCTTATGTCCCCACTGGTCAAAGTGATAATCTTTACCGTCGATTTTAAACCAACCGTCTGAATAAAGTGAACCATCTTCTCTAGCACAATACCAAAGGTATCCGTATGCAAGAGGTATAGGTCTATATCCACCACCAACTTGGAACCATCCTGTTTTAGCTGCCCCATTTTCATCGAAGTAATAATATTTATTATCGATAGTTTGCCAGCCCGTTTGTGCTACGCCGTTATTGTCAAAATGGTATAGCTTACCGTCGATTTTTTCAAATCCTGCTCGGTTAACTGATCCGTCTTCATGAAAATAATATTTTTTTCCGTCAATGTTTTCATAATTATTGAACGTATAATTGCGACCATTTGTGAAATAATATCTTTTACCGTCTATCATTTTCCAACCGGTATAGAAAACTCCATCTTCTAAACTATAATATTCTAGTAGGTTCTCACTTTTGTTGAGCCCTGTTTTATAAAGCGAACCGTCATGCTTAAATGATAATGTTTTGTTGTCCAACCCAACATTAACAACGCTGTCTATAACTTTTCCATTTAGATCAGAGACTCTCTCAAGCACACCTTTGTCGGAAAAGTGAAGGATAACCTCTCGATCTTCCATACGTAGTTCATTTTTAGTTACATTGTAATTTTGAAAGTAATAAATTTTACCATCCACTTCTTTTAGACCTTCTTTAACGAATGCTCCAGAAGCATCGGCATAGTCATCTCCTTTCCAGGTTGATCGTTGTAAAACACCGTCATCATTAAAGTGGTAGTATTTATCCTCAATCAGTGAATCACTTCCATTTCCAGTAACCATGTAGCCATAAGGCGATGAGAAATAATAAGTCTTCCCCTTAATTTCTTGCCAGCCTGTCATAATGACTCCTTCAGCATCTGTAAAGGAATACCCATTACCTCGGTTTATCCAACTGTTCTTTATCACGTTTCCAGAGGAATCTTTTGCAATCCATTTAGTAGAATCTTTTTCATCAGCTACAGCCTGTACTTCATCATACTTCTGTCTCTCGTTTTCTTTACCCGGATACCACTCTATTAACCAATTGTTAATTTCATTGTTGCTTTTATCAGAGAAACGAATTTCAGATTTGAAACTCCAATCAGTACCAAATTGAGAAATATATTGATTACCAGCCAAACTTACCCCATTTTTGTTATTCAAACGGAACTGAAATTTACCATCGTTAGAATTTCCTATCTGAACAAGTTCAAACACTTCATCATCGCTAAGCGAATCGGAATATTGAAGTCCGTTTCCTTCTTTTCCTGAAAGATATTTTGAACCTGTTTTTACGATTACTTTATTCGTTCCTTTTTTATAAGGGATAATTTGATAAGGTTTACCGTCATTTAGTGTAATGAATGGCAGTGTCATAGATGTCTCTAGGACGTTAGTACGCTCCGCCAATATATCTGATAATCGATCATAAAAATCTGCACGAGCTTTAGGATCATTATTAACATAGTTGTCAAGGACATCTTTATCTACTGGCTTTGAAGTCAATGTTATCAATCGTTTTTGCTCATCTGATAATTTATTTGCTATCTGATCAAATAGGTAATCTGAATTTCTAGCAATCACCGTCCAATCACCAAAGGAGTCGCCGGAATATTTTTTGTAAAGTGGACCAAGAAATCTTGGGTTTTTACCAGATGCTTTTTCTACAAATGCATGTTGGCCTTGGTTTATCACAACTCCAGTCTTTCCTTCGTCTAATTGTGCTTGTGTAATGTAAAGAAGATCGTGTTCTGAGACATTTGCTGCATTAGGGTTTAAATCTATAATTGCACCTGCTTCAGTAATTTTAAGCTGCTGCCCAGATCTTAGTTGATGAATTTCAATTTTTCCATTTGGATAGCGTACTTTAACTGGTTTAAGAAAATTCACATCACCTTGTGTATGATACATGGAAATATTAAATTCCCCAGATGTAAAACTAGGAGCCTGGTAAGTTTCGTTTTCTGCATATACATCAATGTGAGTGCCGGGGTCTCGATCCCCTGGGCTTATTCCAAGTGCTTCATAAGTGTTTGCTACAGCACCTAATACAGTAATAGTTATATCTAATACCGCACCTATCCCTGCGCTAGCCTTATTTTCTGCAATCGGTGCCATAGAAAAAAGAATTCCTAATGCCGCTGTAGCAGGAATTATCTTCTTTCCAATTCCATTTGTTTTAAATTTCTTTTTCATTCCGTTCTCCTATCTTGGTGAAATTAATCACTTTTGAATCATCTAAAATTAATGTTCTGAAGTTCATCTTAGCTTAGATACCTTTCGAATTTCTTACATAAGTGTTACAAAAGTCTTTCATTGATTTTAATTTGTAATAAGGAAAGTATTAAATATTAATGTGAGGAGATCAAAATATATATTCAGAAAATAAGTATTAACAAGTGTTAAAATGGTTACAGCGTGTTGAAAATGGAAGACATGTACATATTGCTTAAATAAAGGAGCAGCAAAATATAATGTTGCTTGAGATGCATTTTTAATTAATTAGGAGAAATTCTTGATTCTTCTTATGAGGATCAATTACATAGAGCAAGTGGTTTACAACTTCTGATTTTAGCTATTATATTATGGAATATAGTATATATATATCACAGCGGTTGATGCTTTGCATGCAAAAGGAGTGGATATTCCCGAAGAATATGTACAACATATATCTCCACTTGGATGGGAACATATTACGTAAACAGGTGATTATGTTTGGAACTAAAACCAAAAAACAAATTTCAATAATTTAAGACCATTACGAGATAAAAAGTCTATAAAAAATCGGTAAAATAAATAACCAGTTCCTTAAAGTACAGGGAACCGGTTAAAATGTGTCCAAACGTACAATTTTCTTTTTTTGATAAGGTGACCTCATGCCCATCAAGTTAATATTTTTGCACCAGAACCATAAAAAGCACCTTCAATATTTGAAGGTGCTTTTTAATGCAATAAGTTACTATTATTTTAATACCTTTCTAAATTTACGACCAAAAGAAAGAACCATACCTGCAAGAACCATCAATACACCCATTGCTGCACTGTTATTTGTACTTGCACCCGTTTTTGGAAGCTCTTTATATGTATCTTCTTTTTTATCAGTAGTACTATTGTTTGAGATATTACTGTTACCAGTATCAGAGGCATTGCTGTTGTTAGTACCAGTACTGACATTATCAGAACCGTTATCGTTGTCTGAACCATTATTTCTGTTATTAGAACCGTTACCATTGTCCTTATCTTTCACAACTACTTTTTGTATTGTAGTTACCTTATTACCTGCGGAATCTTTGACACTATATATTACTTCATAAGTACCGGCTTTAGATGTATCTACAGTTCCTTCATGCGTTACTTTAGAAGTAAGGTCACCACCTTCTTTATCAGTAGCTGATACTCCTGCCATTGAGGCGAATTGATTACCCTCAATAATTGTTGTTTCAGCAGGTACTTTTAGTACTGGTTTTTCATCTTTAACTTCTTCTCCAGCTTTAACCGTTACTATTTGTTTCGCAGTTACTTCATGACCTTTAGTGTCTGTAACTGTGTAAGTTAATACGTAAGTACCGGCCTTAGATGTATCTACCTTACCATCAACTGTTACTTTAGAAGTAAGGTCACCGTCTTCTTTATTAGTAGCTGATACTCTTGCCATTGGGTCGAATGAATCTCCTACATTAATTGTTGCTCCAACAGGCACTGTTAATTTAGGTTCCATATCTGGAGTTTCTCCATTTTCCTCTACAATTACAGTCTGTGTAGCCGTTGCATTAACCCCTTGGGAATCGACAACCGAGTACTCCACAATGTAGTTACCTGGTTTAGAAGTATCTACATCGCCTTTATGTTTTACTCTATTTGTTAAATCACCATCTTCTTTATCAACAGCTTTTACGCCTCTCATCGGGTCGAACGTATCACCTACATGTAGTGTAGTTGTAAACGGTACAGTTAACTCCGGCGCTTGTTTTTCCACAGCTTTTTCTTTTTCTTCCACTGTTACCTTAATTTTTGCTGCATCAAAAGCTTTTTGGACTGCTTGAGCTTCAGCCGAGTTCGCGCCATATTTATTTGTTGCAACTCGAAGGCATGCTGATCTCAATTCAAAGAAATCAGAAGTCATGTTTAGTTCATCAGTGTTTGCATAATAAAAAATATCAAACATTTTATCCTCGCCAATACCTTTTACAGTTACACCGTTATGAGTGCCACCTTTTGCAATTAAATATGCAACTTTATTAATAATACTTGAGTTGAAATGAACGCCTCCATCATCCTCTCCATTTAAATTAGTATATTTACTATAATCATCTGGATATGGTACTCCATTTGAATAATTGATTGAAGATGGATTTTTCATATCACGTAAAACTAATCCAGTTTGTTCTCCTATTGTCCAGTTAAAATTCCCATTGTTTATATATTTCTCAATAGCCGTCCCCATAATATCCGATAACGCCTCGTTAATCGCACCAGATTCTCCGGAATATTCAAGATTGGATTCGCTAGATGTAACCGCATGTGTAAATTCATGTCCCGCTACGTCAAATGCCTTCACCATAGGATCTCCATATACGAGCATACTACTATTATTAATATTAGCACTTAATGCATTTTTCCAATTTTTTGGATCGTTCGTATCCTCAGAATCCCAAGCGTGTACAACTGAAACTACTTTTTGTCCCTTATTATCAAAACTATTACGCTTGTATTTATCTTTATAAAAATCAAATACTTTCGTCGCTAAGTAATGGGCACTTACCGCTTTTGGATCATTAAATGTTGTTGAAGTGCTAGTTGCTAGTGTGCCAGGATAATAGCTTTCCTCTTTAGTAATATCTCTGTAATTCACATCATATGTTTCAATTCCTTGCCCCCTTGAATAATCAGCAAGTGCATATTCACCATTACTTTGTTTAGAAATACCAAATGTACGAGATATACCGAAAGCATCGTTTCCTGTTCCAGTTAATGATGCAAGATTGCTTTTTCTACTTTCCTCTAAGGCATCAACAAGCTTCTCACTTGCTTTTAAATCTGAATCTTGTACCATATTTTTTAACATTTCACCATTATGAGCATTCACTAAATAAGTTCCAGATACATATTTTGGTGTTACTGCAGCAAATGTAACCTGGTATGCATTACTGGCTTGTCCATTATTTTCATCAACAAAAATAACTTTCTTTACTTCTGGCTCAGAAATAAACTTGATATCATTCCCGTACTTCGTAAAAATATATTGTTTCGCTTTTTCTTGTGATAGATTAATAGGCTTCTTTAAATCTTCTTGTTTTAAATTTTGCGCACTATCCCCTGAAACACTTTTAATAACACCCTTTTTATCTACGTGTGCAGTCAATTGATACCCATATACTTCTTTTCCTTCATATGTTTGTTGCATACGCACAAGTGTAGTCCCATCATACGAACCGCGTTTTTGAAGAACCTTATAATCTACTCCCATTTCTCCATTCACTTGTTTTGGAGACAAAGCTTGCTCTGTCTTTTCCTTAAGGGCATCTTTTACTACATTCTCTGGTGCCTTTTGTGATGGTTGTGTAAGTTCACCTGTACGGAACGAATCCTCCTGAATTTGAACTTGTAATTGATCTGTTTCCTCTGCATGACCTACTCCATATGGTATTACAGCTGTTAAAGCTAATCCTGTTGTTAATGCAACTGTAGCTGTTCTTTTTTTATTTTTCATCATATTTACCTCGTATCATTTTCTAAAAAATTAAGCTTATAAAAAGGTAACGTCACATGCCTATCAACCTAGCAAAACAAATTGCCCCCAAAACGATAAAAATGAACTTCGGTGCTATAAAAACACAAAATTTTTGTTTAGGGGGCGTTATAAAGTTTTTAAGTTGATATGGGGTATTACCAATTAAATTTTTACGAGCAGTAATACGCCCTTATAATGATGATATAATAAACCACTCAACTTCATTTTCTTTTTATTGATGGGATTGCGCATTTGAAATTACATTATATAAAAACTGTGCATACTGTTCACGTGTTACGTTCATATCCGGAGCAAATTCCCCTTCTCCAACTCCTACTGCAATATGGTTTGATTGCACGGCACTAATCGCATCTTTTGCCCATGTATTTGCTGGAACATCGTTGAAATTATGTGGCGCCTTTACATCTAATCTAAACGCTTTCTTAATAACTTGTGCCATTTCTGCACGTGTTAATGTAGCTTTCGGTCTAAAGTTTCCTTGATCATCTCCTTGGAAAATTCCTAGCTTAGTTAAAGCTAATATTTCCTCAGGAAACATTGTTGAATTTCCATCGATATCTCTGTATGGATTTTCATATTTATCTTGTTTTTCTATATGCAAAGTACGGTAAATTAATGCAGCTACTTGTTCACGTGTTACATTATCACCCATACCAAATATCCCATTTCCATAACCTGCAATAATTCCTTTATTCGCTAAATCATGAATTGCATGAAATGCCCAGTGTTCTTGTGGGACATCCTTAAATGTAGTTCTATTTACTCCTGCATCGATTTGCAAATCATTTTTTATTACATCCCAAAGTGGATTATCTTGACGTTTTGGTTGCCCCTCTTCATTCCATTTTATTTTTTCTGTTCCTAATTCATAATTCATTCCTGTCCAAGTATCTTCACGGAATGCATAGAATGATTTATGCCATCCTTTCTGATTGAATATAGAAATTAAGTCTTGCATGTATTGAGGTGCTCCAGGAACGGTACGATTAATTCCAAATTCCTCAGCAATGATTCGATTAGATGGTACATGATTTTCCTGAGACCAATTTTGCACAGGCTGTAAGAATGTATTTAATCCATCTTTATCCCACATCATAGGTGTTTCTAAATCTCCTACTTTTACAATTCCAGGATATTGATACTCTTTATTTTGATTTTCACGTTGACTTGTTAATTGATATGGCTCATACATATGAAATGCATACAATGTCTTATTATCTTTAACTGGTTTAAGATATTTAAAAGCCCAAGGTGTGGCATATAGACCTGAATCTAAAATAATAGGTGTTTCTTTATCTACTTCACGAATTGAAGTAACAACTTTTTGATAAAATTCATTTAAATCAGCTGGGGTTCCCTTCACTTTTGAATACCATTTCTCATAATCTTCCGTCCAAAAATCATTATATCTATTTTTCTTAGATGTTTCTGGATGTGGTTCATTGATAATATTGTAACCAACCACAGCAGGATGATCTTTCAATTCAAACGCAAGGTCTTTCCAAAATTGGCTTGCTTGTTCTTGATATTTCTCTTCTTCCCAAATTCTATCATCATTCTGATTATTGTTAAATTGACGCCAACGATCACCAGGTAATGAAAGCATTGTAAGTACAACTTTAATCCCTTGTGATTGTGCAGCATCTAAATCTGCTTTCAATTTTGCTACATCCTCTTCCACCAATCTTTGATAATTATCTGCATTACCGATAAGAAAATCTTTTCCTGATGTATCTGGTTTGTCTTCAAATAAGAAATCCTTATCTTTTGCCCATTTATCAGGTGCTAAACGAACATATTCAATATGAGCTTCCTTTGCACTTTTGTAGTTCTCAGGTAATGAAGTGCTATTCATAAAATTAGTACCTGTTCTTTTAGAATTCCAAAAATCCATTTTGGAACCTGCACTTTTGTATGTCTCAGCTTTCACATTCATTTCTTGTATCCCTAAGCTCATCATGCCTATTAATGCGACTATCGGTATGATTTTTTTCATAACTTCTCCCTCTTTCCATGTCAGTTTCTTATTATAAAATAAATCACTTATGTTACAGGAAAGTGACAATTTCAAAAAAATTAATTTATCAGCATTGGTAGGTAAAGAGGGAGCAGACACAAAAACAGGCTGTGGAGAAAGTCTTCTTCACAGCCTGAGAACAAGTTATATATCCAAATATGACTTGTTCCTTTCACTATTTAGTTTTTATCGTTTGTTATAGTTGATATAACTAGGGTCATTATAAACCCACTGATTCGTTTCAATTCTTAGCCAACCATTCTTTTCTTCATATACTGTAACTTTTTCACCTTTACTTGCCTTTCTAACAATCGAGTAGTTTGTACCTGCTCCACTCCGAACATTTACCCCAATACCATTGATTTGAGCTGTTCCAATTGTATTTTGAACACTACCAGTTTCAATTACTTGAAGCATGTTTAGAATGAATGATGCTGTTTCACCACGAGTTGTTGTTCCTTTAGGGTCATATTGATTGTCACCCTTACCTTTTACAATACCTAGCCCATACAATCTTTGTACGTCTTCCTTATAGATAATTTGGTCTTTGTCTGAGAATGGTAAGTTTGCAACTGGCCCCCATAGACCTTTATACTGTAAAGCCTTGTTTACAATAATTGCTGATTCTTCTCTTGTAATAGGTGTGTTTGGGTCAAAATAACCGTCACCTCTACCTGTAATGATACCTGCACTTGCAGTGCGTTTAATACCATCTCGTAAAGTTGAGTTTGCATCGTTTAGGTCTTTAAATGAAGTATCTCCAGCGGGCAAGTTTAGAGATTTAGAGATTAATTGAGCAAATTCGGCTCTTGTTACCGCTCTATTAGGTGCGAAAACACCGTTTCCTTCCCCTGCCATAATACCCCTTCTATTTAGCTCTCGAATAGCCGGCTCATACCACCCTCCTGTAATGTCGTCTTTTGGTTGATAAAGATTATTATAATACCCTCCAACACCATTTACGAATGCATCCCATTGTCCATTATTAATCATTTTAGCAGGACAATTTTTACCGCTCCACCTTTGATGTTTTACGATGTTATTTGACGGTACACCAGTTTCTTTCATTAAATAAGCTACAAGTTTCTTAGCGTTATCTACCGCTTTACTGTAGTTACCATCGCTGTTAACCGCGATTTCAATTGCAATAGACTCTCTATTACCCGGGCCATCACCGTCTCCTGCGTGCCACCCGTTTTCGTTTAATGGTAAGTGTTGATAAATCTCTTTATCGTCCACTGTAAAGTGCCATGATGCAGCTCGGTCTGTGTTCCCTACTGCTTGGTTATATAGGTATTGAGCGTGGTTCCTAGCACCTGCTCCTACACTTGTATTATCAGTCTCATGAATTGTAATGTACTTTGGACTCATGTAGTTTTGAGGACGAATATTATCGTTACCTGCTGGAACAATCCATTCAGTGAATGGAACACCGTTTATTGTACTAGAGATGCTAGGTGATGCGGAAGACAGACTACGTTTTGTTCTGTTTGAATTGTTAGGAACAGTTAATGTACCTGTTTCTTCATGAATACCTTCTGAACGTTGAAGACTGTCTGCTTTCTTATTATCGACAGTACCTCCACCACGTCCGTCTACCTCTTCAAAACTAGCTTCAATACTTTTTAGAGCCTGTTCATCTGATGTTTGAAGTTGGTCTGTTTTACTTTGTTCCTGAACGCTTGTAGGTTGCTTATTGTTTACTGATTGTTGTTCCTCTGCAAACGATACCAATGGTGAAGATAATACCGTTAATCCTGCCGTGAATGCTACTACTTTTTTATTAAATTTAATGTTCATTTCTAACTTGGTATATCTCTCCATCTTATTAGATATACCTTCCTCCTTATACCTCTTTTAATATGAATAATAGTGTGAATAATAGTGTGAATAGTAGTGAGAATAATGGTAGTCTGAATCCCAAGAATAACGATTTAATTTTTCATTCCATATAATCAACCAAAATCTATAGTTTCTCCTACATATTCCAGTGTTATAACATAACACTAGGGCTCCTCCCACTACTAAGACAAAAGAAAACCCAACATAGGTTTTTCTTTTGTCTTAGTAATGGGAACGTTTCAATCAGAAACCGAAGAGAATGATAGAGACTTATATTGTTCTCCTTTGCGATTTCAACCATACCATACATGATGGCACTCCCTCTAGTACATTTGCAAAAATATAGAATAAATAAGCTTATAATAACAAAAACTCAAAATATATATCAAGCATTTTTTTGAAAATAGCATTTTTGTTACCTTTTCGTAACTACTATAGGCATATATATATATGTTATTATTTATAAACTTTTGCAAAACAGAATGAGGAGAATGATAAAAGGGATATTTTAAAGGAAAACAGTTCAAACAAGATGTTATTTTGGTAGCCGTCGGCTACTACTATCGTTTTTCTTTAAGTTATCGAGATGTATCTGAAATTTTGAAAGAACGTGGTAAATCGGTCCATCCCACTACCATCATGCGATGGGTTCATGAACATGGAAATCTCATTTATCAGATTTGGAAAAAGAAAAACAAATCTGTGCAGCTGTCTTGGCACCTGGATGAAACCTATATCAAAGTGAAAGGCGAATGGCGTTATCTCTATCGAGCAATTGATAAAGATGGACACACATTGGATATTCAGCTTCGCAAAAAACGAGATCATCAAGCGGCTTATGCCTTTATGAAAAGACTAGTAAAAACATTAGGAGAAGCAACGGTTCTCACAACAGACAAGACTCCCGCGTTACTTTGCGCGTTCAATAAATTGGGAGAGCAAGACTTTTATAAGCATACCATTCATTGCACAATCAAGCATTTGAATAATCTCATCGAACAGGATCATAGACATATCAAGCGACGTTTTTCCAAATCCGCAGGATTTCAAAGTCTTCGCCATGCTTCACGTACCTTGAAAAGCATCAAAACTATTCATGCCCTATATAAACAAAAACGAAGTTTGCAACAACCAAACTTCGTTTTTTCGACGTACAATGAATTAAAGAAACTATTCAAAGTTGCATAAACTCTACCTACTAAATTAGGATTTTTTTGTTTATATAAAAACTTTGCAACAGAGCCCGTAAAAGAAAGATTTAGTTTCATTTATGTTAAACTTTCATATTTTTTATAAATTAATTAGGATATAGTTCACTTAACATAGTATGTGGGTTCCTATTCCAAAATCTATCTAATGGGGTTCTTAACCCTTGATTAATTATCCACCTTCTACTATATACCCTTGTTAGTTCTTCATTAGTTAATTTTTCTTTTTCCTCTATCGTCCATTTCAATGCTTCCAATGCTTTCTCCTTTGTCCAAAATCCACGAGGGGCTCTATTTAATTCCCATTCTTTAAATTTCCCTGGATACAACTCGTGTAGCATGGCATATGGACTATTTTTCCAAAATCTCTCTAATGGAGTTATTAACCTTTGATTAATCATCCATCTTCTACTATAGACCTTTGTAAGTTCTTCATTAGTTAACTTTTCTTTTTCCTCTATCGTCCATTTTAATGCGCCCAGTGCCTTTTTCTTTGTCCAGTAGTTTTTAGGTGTTTTCTGGAATTCCCACTCTTTAAAACATCCAGGATATAACTCATTTATCATACTAAATGGACTATCATTCCAATATCTCTCCAATGGGGTCCTTAAGCCTATTTCTGAAAACCAAATTACACTAATTTTTTTTCTTATCTCCTCATTATTCATTTGTTTTCTTTCCTCTATCGTCCATTTTAATGCTTCCAACGCTTTTTTTCTTGTCCATAAACGACTAGGAGTTTTTTTAAACTCCCATTCCTTAAAATGGTCTGGATATAATTCATTTATCATTATGTAAGGACTACCTCCCCAAAAAATTTGGCAAGGCGAACTCAAATTATGATTAGATAACCACCGAACGTTATAAACCTCCAATAGTTTATTATCTGTTAACCTTTCTTTTTTTTCTATCGTCCATTTTAACGCTTTCAATGCCTTTTCCTTTGTCCAATAGTTCCTAGGTGTCATTTGAAATTCCCATTCTTTAAAACAATTCGGATAAACATCATTTATCATTACATATGGGCTATCATGATATTTAACGCTAAGTAAACCACCTAATTTATATTTAATAATTAATTGGGATTTCCAACTCTTAAGAATTGTTTCTTTATCCCACTTTAAAACTTTTTCTATAAGATACTTGATTACACGTTTTGCTAGATTATTATCTTGATCATCACTCCATGTACCTTTGGGAAATCTGTTCCTTTTACCGTCCAATATCTCTTGGTATATCTCTTCTATTTTTATTACCATTACAACCCTTTTCTCTCTTTCTATAGTGATTTTTACAGTAAACGAGATAAAAATCACCAGCAATTACAAATTTATTTCTAAGCAATAATCCACCTATATTTTAAGTGCTAATAGGTGAATTTTGTTCATAATTAATATATATAATTGAACACTAATCCCCCCTCGATAAGGGGGAATAAGGGGCTCAACCCATCAAGTTAACATTTTGAAGTTCCCCTTTAACGAAAATTCTGTGTTTTTTATAGAAACGAAGTTTATTTTTATCGTTTTGGGGGCAACCTGTTCTGTTAGGTTGATGGGCATGGGGTACAGCCATAATTACACACACAGAAAAAGAATCCCTTATGATTTCTGGGATTCTATTTCTTGTTTAAAGTTTTTTCAGACAAATGATTTGTACATCAATTTATCTTTGATATACAGATCATTTATCTGATAATT
This sequence comes from Bacillus mycoides, assembly GCF_000832605.1. Taxonomy (GTDB): domain Bacteria; phylum Bacillota; class Bacilli; order Bacillales; family Bacillaceae_G; genus Bacillus_A; species Bacillus_A mycoides. The sequence goes on along the minus strand of NZ_CP009691.1, from coordinate 27,838 downwards.
CCTATAAATAATTGCGGAGTAATAAACTTACATAAATGCTTTTAAAAGTTCTTGAACCAATGGAATTGCTCCACCTATGAATTTTAAAACTGCCATTGCGATTTCCATAATCATTTCCTCCTTTTTAATATTATGATGTAGTGAATCTTATACTCTCATTATATTAAGTGTATTAACTAATATCAATACATTTTAATATGCAATATTTCATCTTAAAATCATGCTTAATACTTTTATAATATAATAGGTAAATTCTACATCATTTTTCGATATACTAAACAGCTAATGAATACATAAAAAAGGAAGAGAATTTTAAAAATTCTCTTCCTTTTTTATGTATTCATAGGGATCACTATATGGGGTTTAAATCTAAACTTTCTTTAAAAAGATATTATGATTTTTATTAGGAGGGATAAAATTCACAACGGAAAATGACTGGTTGCTAAAAAGGATATTTTCGTATTTGTAAGAGCAACAAAAAGAACTTGTAGGAATCACTACAAGCTCTTTTTCAGATAATGTACAAAAGGTGAATCAAACTATCTCATTACTCGTAACGGGGAAACCATCTTACATATGGCTTGATTTTATTATATAACAAATATTAACATGTGGAGTTTTAATATTTGAAAATTATGTGAATTAAGAAATGAGTAAGGTCATAGAGGTGTTTGTTTCTAAAAGTCTCAATTGTTCATTTTGTGCAAAACACTTTAAAACAATATCTATATCATAATAAATTATGATAAGTGTAAGAATAGGCAAATAGAGAAGAATGGGGACTATTTCTTATATGCCAAAAAATGTTTAGGTATATCATATAGTTTTTTCATAATCACATCCATTGCAAGCGTTTTCATTTATAGGGATTGTTATAATCTACATTTTTCACAAAACATTTCTTAGCATATTTAACTTTAAGCATTGGTAACAAAATCCTTATTGTTTATAGTTTTTAACTATGATTTTTTCCTATTTTTAATATATAGATTCCTAAAATAACAAGTCCTAGTCCTACAAACGGGACAGTTGGAAACTTCGTTCCTGTTGATGGCAGGTGATGCTTTTCCTTACTTGCAAGATCATTTTCCATTGTGTGCTCTTTACTTTGTATATCATAAGATTGTTTAGCACTTTCATATGTAGCATCCACTTTTTTAATTTCCAGGCCACTTGTTATTTTTTGATTCTTTATTTCTATTTCTGCTATCTCGCCAGTTTTTACTTCCATTTTTTTTATTGTAGGATCAAGTACATAACCCTCTGGAGCCTGAATTTCTTTTACAATATACGTACCAGGAGGAAGTTTATTTAATGTAGCACTCCCATTCTCAGTTGTAGTGATTTCTTGTCTAAAATCCCCATTTTCACTTACAACCTCAAACACTGCCCCTTTTAAAGCCTCTCTATTTTCTCCTAGCTTCATAATTTTTAACGCCCCTAAAAACTCCCATTTTACTACTATATCTGTACTGCTTTTTTCACTCATTCTTGGTAATAAAGCAGTTGCATTTTGAATCCTTTGTTGGCCATCAAAGGTAACTGCTTGTAAGCTCTGCAATTTTGCATTTACTCTTATCTTGAAATTTCCACTTGTTGCATTTTTGGGAATCATAACTTTAAATTTTTCCTCCATAGAGAATTCATTCTTTTTTTCACCTTGTTCATTTATAATTTTAGCTCCTTCTGGTGCACCCTCCATTTGAACTGAGTATACTCCAGATACTGAATTTGATTGAGATCTATATAAATTTGTTTCAAAATATTCCCCATTCTGCTCTACAGTTTGTTTTCCAGTAGGTATTACGTTCAAATATGTTTCCTGAACTTCAGTACCTTTAGAAGCTTTTTCTACCAATTGTTTTACAAGGTTATATACCTGTTGGTTTTCTGGCTTTGAATCGGCAATTTCAATTTTTTTAGATACAATCCAGATAGCCAGTTGAGTTGCATAGTAGGCCTCCTCTTTTGTAGAAACCCCTAATTCAGCCGGCGTTTTTTGAGGATATCCATAAAGTAAGACACGATATACAAAATCATTATCTCTTCCAATTTCAGGGAGATCATCTCCGTTAGGTGAATTCAGATCAGGTGATAAACAATACGCAATATCTTTTGATGACATCCTTAGTAAGTCTGCCTTTATCTTTACTTTAGTATCTTTGAATTTAATATAATTCCAGTTCATTTGAAACTTTTCTTGATGTATTATCTCGGCTGCTGCTTGTGGAATAGAAACCCCTAGCAATATAATGATTAAACTTATAATTCCAAACCATATTGTTAACATCCTGCGTTTCATTTCATCCCCACCATTCATCAAATTTTCAGGAAAAACCTTACATGCTGATTGTATTTGCTGTAAAAGAATATTAGTCTGATTATTCAGAAACTTGCAGGTATAAAAAATGATTGTGTTATAATTTCATATTTTCTCATAATCTTTATCGTTTAATCGGATTTACAATATTTATTAAAGGCACTACTTGCTTAACTAAATATACGGGCGTAAATATTATTCTATACTATTAAAAACTAATTCAAAAAATCAATTTTCAGAATTTAAATCTATGTATTTAAAAATAAATACACTTAACAATCCACCTATTAAATGAATGTTTTTTCTATTCAATTCACCTTCATAAAATACAAGTCTGTATTTTATGAAAATTCAGATAAATTTTGCGTTTATTATATTCAGAGAATACATGGATTGCAATTCTTTTTTTATGTTATGATATTTTGTTTATTGATTCTTGTACAAGAATATACTTCTCAAAAGTAAAATAATTTTAATCCTTTTTCATTCCCTTAGCTGTTTATATACATTCATGGATAGATTGAAAATCATATATACGCATGTGCGTTGTAACTTAGAAGGTGAATTTTGATTCCGGCTGTTTGGGCACATCCTCGAGAGCCTGGATATACATTCTCTAAAGCATTTGGTACTTAAAATACGTTGGCATCTAGGATACGAATCCGTTGAAAATAAAAGAAGAGATGGTTAGAGATTTGTGTTTGTTCACATACTTTTTGTTGTAACCAAGTTCTTTTTAAGGTTAATACACGGGACAATCAAACTGTTTCAACAGAAACATAAGGGACACTATTTGATGCCTGGTCCGACAATTTCATTATATAACAAATATTAACAATTAAAGATTTTAATTTTGGAAATTATGTGAATTATCGAACTACCCCCACTTTCACTTCGTTTAGAAGTGAAAGTGGGGGATTCCTAAGTAAAGAGTTCTATCGAACTCTAATTTATTAGGCTATCTCTGCAGTCCCTGCGGTTAGAAGCCTTATCGCTTCATTCTTTAGATTGATACTTGCGTTAATATCCCTATCATGATGTGTACCACAAGCAGGACAATCCCATTTACGTAGGTTTAGATTTTTAACGTCTTTGTTTTGATATCCACAACAAGAACATAATTGGCTTGAAGCAAATGTTTTCGATACGACAATGATTTGTTTGCTGTACCATTTTGCCTTATATTCCAACATAGTTCGAAGCTGTGACCATGATACCTCACTAATTGCTTTTGCCAACTTATGATTATGTAACATATTCGATACTTGCAAATCCTCTATACCGATAACATCGTGGTTTTTGATGATTTCAGTCGAGATTTTGTCCAAGTAATCTTTTCTAGCATTCGTCATGTATTCATGAATTCTAGCTACTTTTACTCGTTGTTTATTCCAGCGAGAAGATCCTTTCGTTCTTCTAGAAAGAACACGCTGTGCTTTTACCAACTTCTCTTCTAATGATCGAAAAAACTTTGGATTTTTATAGGTTGTTCCATCTGACAAAATGGCGAAATCTTTTAGTCCCACATCCATTCCAATGTAAGAACTTGTTTTCGGAAGTTTTTGCACTTCTATTTCAACTAACACTGACACAAAGTATCTGCCAGAAGGGTTTCGTCTAACTGTAGCATTTAAAATACGTCCCTTTACTTCACGACTTTTGGCAAATCGAACAAGACCGAGTTTTGGCAATTTCATCTTGTTTCCTACAACGGCAATGTTTTCATTTGTTTGTTTTGTGGTGTAAAATTGTACGTTGTTTTTCTTAGATTTGAAATGCGGGGCACTGTTTTGTTTTTTGAAAAAACGTGTATAAGCATCCGCAAGGTTGCGAACAGACGACTGAATCGCAATGCTATCTACTTCTTTTAACCAAACAAACTCATTCTTCATTGCAGGAAGTTTGGCAGATCATGTACCATACGTCAAACCGTTTCCTGTTTCTTTGTATGCGTTATCCCATAGAGATAGGAAATGATTGAATACAAAACGAGAACAACCAATCGTTTTATTGATTAGCGTTGCTTGTGCTTTATTTGGATATATACGAAATTTATATGCTTTATTGATAATCATTCGTTTCACCTCCAGTTCGACATATGTCGAACAATTAAGATGGCTTCATGCTATCCCTTGTCCGAAGCCAATTCATCTCCCACCTACTCACTGGGCTGCGACCCTTCACGTTCCTTGAGGAAGGAGTCTTCTTGGCTAAAATGATAAAAAGTGCACCATCCTATCTTAATGGTGCACTTTTTTATTTTATTTAATCCGAGAAGGTGTAATATGTTCTAGCCATAGAATGCCATCATACTGTTGATTTGGAATCATAATTTCATCCTGAAACCCCCAATGTTGTGCAATTATTGGTGTATACATCCAAGATGTTTCAGGACGATTTTTCTCACCTTTTAAATTTACAAAAACTTGTGGATGTTGCGCAGCTTTCAAAATTTCTTCGATACTATTGGATTCATGTTTCTCCTTTACATATTGGATTGTTTTATTGTCATTAGAGTCTAGGCTACTTCCGCTATACGCAAATAAACCAATGGTATACATCTGATCCTTTATACGATTTGGTAGGTAATCTATCATATTTGGTCCTACGAATCCAAATTCATTTGTGAAATCCTTAATCATTTTAGAATTCTGTTTTCGAATATGATAATTATGACCCCATACCATTATTTTTTTACCTGTATATTGTATTTCACTAAGCCATGCTAAGTTTTGAGCCATCTTTTGGTCACGTGAATATAATGAGTAATTATTGTAAATAGTGTAGTCAAATGGAATGCTATACTGCTCTTTCATTTGATTTGACATATATGTTTTAAGCGAATCAATACGAGTACTAATTGTCTTTTCTAAAAGATTTACATCATATAATGATTTAGGTGCCACTTGTCGTAATTCATTCTTATGTTGTTGGATAAATTCTTTTATCCTTTCATATTTTCCTATAAGGGGTGTCTGTATTGCTTGAAACTCTTTATAGGAAGACACAGAACGATATTTAAAGATATCACCCTCCGCTTCTGTAAGTAAATTAGCTACTTCAGGATTCAATTTCTCAATCCACTCGGAAGCAAAGGTTGCAAATGGAAATTTTTCAATTTTATACGGGATTTGTATGTCAAACCCCGTTAATATAAGGGGTGTCCCTTTTTCCTTTTGTTCCTTTATGTATTGAAATAATTCTTCCACGTCTTCTGTAGACCATACATCAGAAATAGATTTCTTCATCGCTTGTTCAGCTGTTAAATTATCTAAGTCTTGATACCCTGTATTTGCTTCCGTAAACCCTGATTCAAATGCAATTACATCATAATCCATTTCTTCATGTAAATACTTAATTATACGAATCTTCGATTGGTTCATTTCTGTTGAACCATGTGTTGATTCACCAAGGAGAACGATACGTTTGTCTTGTACCGTTTCTTTCAAGAATGATAAATCCTCATACGTATAAGCAGTTGGTTCTTTTAATTTTTTTGCATGCTCCCTAACCCATTCTTGCCATTTTGGCTGATCCACTAGTTTTTCTTCAGCTGATACTGCCGTTGTAAATGTCGTTAGTACAAGAATAGATGCTGTAATTCCTACTTTCCACTTTGATAACACACATACCCCTCCTGTATTTGCTAGATTCCCCACCCATTTATGAAAAGAATTTTCTATAACCAATGTATGGGCTTATGTAATTTATTTCCTCATATTTATATTAATAAATAGATATGATGAAAACAAGATGAAAGACATAAAATTCATTTTAATTAGAAAAGATAAAATAATTATATGAGGCTTTACCCATTCACTCAAATTGGGGAACAATTCATTTCTTAAGTTGATGGGCATGGGATATCGCCAACATTTTGAAAAAACATGCTAAGCAAAAAATACAATAAGCTGCCCATATGGACAGCTCATTTACATAATTTTCGTTATTGGAAGTGGATTAATATCAGCTTATTCGTCTTATAAGTTCAATCGAGGACAATTAGATTCCTAAATATTTCAATTCCTTTTATATGTTGTAGTATTAAAAAAATGTCGTAGACTGAAAATATGCTTTCTGTACCTAAAGGAGAATGTGTTGAACGAGATGACTAGTGGAGTTGGAAGTATAGGAGAGTATAAGAAAACCGCCTGTGATGGCGGTCGATTTTTAACATAGTAATGGAGTTCATGTAATCATCTTAAAAGTGCATCTTAACGAGGCGTATTAAAATATGTCGTTTTAATTTAACGCTTTTATGATGTTATCTACAAATATTTTATCAATTTCATGTCCTTGGTTTGTTTGTTCTGAATCCATAATTATTCCTTGTGATTTCTCTTTGTCAATCCACAAATAGTATGTTTGAGTTGTTCCACTTAAAAAGTGAACATTTACTTTAAAATTTGGCTTGTGTGTACTAGATGTATTTGAATGTGTATGCCCGATATGGGTGATCGCGTTCACGAATGCTCCAACATCAAATTGTTTTACGAATATGTAGGTCTTATTCCCCTCAACTTCAATAAATTCAATAGATTTATCTTTTATGGAGTGTACTCCTTCACCGTCCTTCGCTGTATTATGAAGTATAATACCATCTTCTGACTGTTCGCAATCTCTTAGCATATATGCCACACCATGTGTTTCTTGAGGAGTAACGAACTTCTTACAAATATCCTTTCTATAGTCGTTTTTGTACTTGTGAGTAAAAGTAAATTTCTCATCTTGATAAGTTACAGTGTTTAAACTCGGTACTTTTGCCTCCTCGTCAATGAAATAATCTTTAATTTGTATTTCGTCACTTTTCTTTTCTTTTACATTTTGAGAAAATGTTTCAAATCGTTCTAGATTTCTAGATTTTTCTTTATATAAGTGTAAAACAATATCATTTTTGTTTGCTTCAGTGTATGTCTCTTCATCGCCATTAATAAATACAATTAAAGCAGCGATCGATAAGCATAATGCTCCAACAATTAATGTTTTCTTCAAATTGAGTTCCTCCCTAAAGGATATTATAAATTTAATCATAACAATAAATGACTATTCTTATTAAAAAACTTAGTACTTCGAATAGGTTAAGTTTAGATCACATATCTCTAATCAGGTGATTATTGAACTACCCCCACTTTCACTTCGTTTAGAAGTGGGGGATTCCTAAGTAAAGAGTTCTATCGAACTCTAATTTATTAGGCTATCTCCACAGTCCTTGCGGTTAGAAGCCTTATCGCTTCATTCTTTAGATTGATACTTGCGTTAATATCCCTATCGTGGTGTGTACGACAAGAAGGGCAGTCCCACTTACGTAGGTTTAGATTTTTAACGTCTTTGTTTTGATATCCACAACAAGAACATAATTGGCTTGAAGCAAATGTTTTCGATACGACAATGACTTGCTTGCCGTACCATTTTGCCTTATATTCCAACATAGTTCGAAACTGTGACCATGATACCTCACTAATTGCTTTTGCTAACTTATGATTCTTTAACATATTAGATACTTGCAAATCCTCTATACCGATAACATCGTGGTTTTTGATGATTTCAGTCGAGGTTTTGTCCAGGTAATCTTTCCTAGCATTCGTCATGTATTCATGAATTCTAGCTACTTTTACTCGTTGTTTATTCCAGCGAGAAGATCCTTTCATTCTTCTAGAAAGAACACGCTGTGCTTTTGCCAACTTCTCTTCTAATGATCGAAAAAACTTCAGATTTTTATAGATTGTTCCATCTGACAAAATGGCGAAATCTTTTAGTCCCACATCCATTCCAATGTAAGAATTTGTTTTCGGAAGTTCTTGCACTTCTGTTTCAACTAACAATGACACAAAGTATCTGCCAGAAGGGTTCCGTCTAACTGTAGCATTTAAAATACGTCCTTTTACTTCACGACTTTTGGCAAATCGAATAAGACCTAGTTTTGGCAATTTTATTTTGTTTCCTACAACGGCAATGTTTTCATTTGTTTGTTTTGTGGTATAAGATTGCACGTTGTTTTTCTTAGATTTGAAACGAGGGGCATTGTTTTGTTTTTTGAAAAGGCGTGTATAAGCATCCGCAAGGTTGCGAACAGACGACTGAATCGCAATACTATCCACTTCTTTTAGCCAAACAAACTCTTTCTTCATGGCAGGAAGTTTGGCAGAGCATGTACCATATGTCAAACCCTTTCCTGTTTCTTTGTATGCATTATCCCATAGAGATAGGAAATGATTGAATACAAAACGAGAACAGCCAATCGTTTTATTGATTAGGGTCGCTTGTGCTTTATTTGGATAGATACGAAATTTATATGCTTTATTGATGATCATCATTCGTTTCACCCCCATTTCGATATGTGTCTATTATACAACAAACGTACATTCGATAGGTAGTGAAGTAACAGTTTATGTATGTCGAACAATTAAGATGGCTTCCTGCCATCCCTTGTCCGAAGACAATTCATCTCCCACCTACTCACTTCTCGTTCCTTGAGGAAGGAGTCTTCTTGGCTAAAATGATAAATGAACAAAATAACTTAACATGGTATAATAATATTTGGATGGGAGTCCAATGGTATTAAAATTAAAGTGGTTATCAAGTCGGAGGAAGGCACCTTAGGGTGTCTTTTCTTTTTAAAATATATAAGCGCACCAGAACCGGTTCATGAATATGGAAATCTCATCTATCAAATTTGGAACTAACTTCTTCCGAAATATTGTTCCTCATTTACCAACCTGTTTATGTTTTTTCAAACTTTGCAACAGAGCCACATTGTTTTAATTGAATTTTGTGTTATACTTCTATAGGCATCTGATTTTTATTCTATATAAAAGTATGTGAAAAGCCCTTATCAATTCGATAATGGCTTTTCTATTTTTCATGAAGATCGATTATATAGCATGGGTAATAAATTTAAAGGAGAATTATAAAATGATTTTTCCAAGTAACATCAATACGTCTTATGAGTATTCAATTATAGAAATTCAATGTTTACCTTGTATTTCTACAGCACCCGATTTTTATGATAATTTTGTACTTATTTGTAGTACTTATCTTAACAAAAATGATAAAGCACATGGTCATACTACATTTGAAATTCAATCTATAAAAGAACTGTCTTATAATAATCCAAATGTAAAAAATGCTAAGAAGTTTGTATACCAAGGTGGGTCTTTGAAAATAAATGATTTTGTAACAATTACTCAAGCGGAATCAGACTATGATACGAAATTCATAGCGAGACTTTCCTATCAATATCATAGCGATCAAGAGAGGGAATATATACAAGAGCAAGATTTACTCTTATTTTCCATTTCTGAAGGGTCAAAGGGGCAATTGTCTAATATTCCTTATTTATATCTTCCTCCGGATTTTAAGAAGTATATAGAATATTATCAGGCTAAGCACGATTCTGAAGTTCTTCACACTGCTTACTCAATATTAGAACATTTCATAAAAGAAAATGATTATTCAGAATCTTTCATTAATCAATTTGAAACTTTAAAAGAAAAACAAAAGAATAAATCTCTTATCTTGTATGATAGCTTTTTACGGAATCAATATAAGAAAATTTGATTTATTTTCATAGAAACATCAAAAACCCTTTAAATATTATACAAAATATGCCTTTTGCTTTAAAAAAATGAAGAAAATGCATAAATGCATAAAACTATATATGTATTTTGTAGTATCCTAGACTGTATCTGTCTAAAAGTCTTTCATAGTACATTTTTGACACTCCCCCCCCTAAAGGGGCAAGCTGACATAGGTCAGTGGGATTCTTGCTACCGAAGACCAAAGGCGAAGTCCATTTCTGGTATCGCTGACGTGCAAGATTGCGATTTGCTATCACCACTCCCATGACAGACCGTATAGGTTCTCCTTATGCTTTAGCGTCTAGTACTTGACGACATGTATTGTTTTACGCACGAAGTGAAATTGATTCGTGCAACCTCATACAATATTCATTTTTTAGAGAACATTATTGTTTTAGAGTCTTTTGCATGACTTTGAGGCCATTTTGACATGTTTTGCTACGCAAAAGCGATACTTTCATCCTATGCTTAAAGGCGGACTTAAGTCCTGCAGGGGCTTTCTCGTATCGTAAATCTATAAATTTTAGTTAAAAGATACCACTTGTTTAATAAACTTAGTGAAGTAAAGTTAATTACTTTAATATATTATTAGGAGAGAATTTATGAGTAAAAAACTATTAAAATCAATAACATCATTAACGATGGTAGGAGGTGCATTGTTAGGAACAAGTAGTGATCCCGTAAAAGCTGAAGTCCAATCAGGGGGAAATTCAGTTGTATTTAATGATGTTCCCAAAAACCATTGGGCAAATAATGCCATTACGAGCTTAGCTAATCGTAATATTATCGGAGGATATGGAAATGGAATGTTTGGCCTGGGAGATAATGCTACTCGTGAACAGGTGGCAGCTTTAATTTATCGTGTGCTAGCTCCTGCTAAAAAAGGAGGCACTCTTAATAAGGACAACTCTTTTTATATTATGCAAGATGGGTCTCAGCTTAAAAATCCATATAAGGACATTAATAAAAACTCAACAATGTTCTTAGAAGAGATTCTATTTTTGACAGACATAGGAGTCTTTAAAGGGGATCAAAATGGGGCATTTCGACCAAAAGAATCATTAAGTCGTGCAGAAATGGCACAGGTCATCAAGACTGCTTTTAAAGTTCCTGTGTTAAGTAAACATACTTTTAATGATGTACCAGATAATTCATGGGCGAAGGACGCCATTAGTGCCGTACAGTCGAATAAAATTGCATCAGGTACAGGTAATGGAGGTTTTGAACCAAATAAAACTGTAACTCGTGAACAGTATGCACAGTTTTTATTTAATGCATTAAATTATAGGGAACAATTAAATACACAAAATCCTGATGTGACAAAGCCAAATAAAGAAGATACGAGTGTACAAACTGAGGTACAACTATTAGAAGCTTATAAAAAAGACATGAAAAATTATATTAATAATCATGAAGAAGATATAACTATAACATATAAATCTAAACAATCTAATATAAGAGAAGTTATGGATACGCTTGTTAAAGCATATGATGAGACAGTTGATTCAAATGAATACATGAAATATAACGTTGCAAATACACAATATTCTATTCGTGGTATTCCAGGAGATTATGTATTTACATTAAAAATTACATACCGTGAATCAAAAGAGCAAATGAACTATGTAAAGACACAAGCAAAATCAGTTATCACTTCTATTGTTAAAGCTGGTATGGATGAACATGAAAAAGTAAAAGCAATTCATGATTATGTCGTAAAACATGTTTCGTATGATACTTCTTTCCAGGCTTATACGGCATATGAAGCTTTAGCAAACCGTTCTGCTGTTTGTCAAGGATATGCATTATTAACTTATCAATTGTTAAAAGAGGCAGGAGTAGAAGGTCATATTGTAACAGGGACTGGAAATGGACAACCTCATGCTTGGAATCTAGTGAAAATTGAGGGGAAATGGTACCATCTTGATACAACCTTCGATGATCCAATTCCAGATGTAGAAGGACGTGTAACTTATTCATACTATAATTTATCTGATGAACAAATTGCTAAAGATCACCAATGGGATCGTAATCAATTTGCGAAAGCAACAACAATCTATAATAATGAGTTAACAAATAAAATTCAGATCGGTAGCCCGAAAACAATGGGATATCAGAAAATATTAACGGATATCAAACGCTAATAAGAATCTATGTAGTTTATTAATAAAATTAAACAATGAATAAACGATAAATTGAGGTCTGTGTAACAATGGACCAGTACTAGATAAAAGAAGAATCCCATAAACATATATGATATGGGATTCTTTTTTTTATTTTATTTGTTTTGTTTATCTGATGTGTATATTTACAGCATGTAATCATTTTAACTAAATTTAGGTGATTCCTCTCTCTCTTCAATTTGTATGTAGGTGCATGGCACCAACAAATAGGTGGGAGATGAATTACTATTTTTTCATAATAAAACATACGTTTTATCGAACTATATAAACTAACGGGATAGCCTAATCCATAATTAGTTCTTGTACTTGTATAGAAATAAACACGCAAGATAGGTGAATCTAGGAAGCGACCACTCCTAAACAAGCTGGAAGTGGAGATAGTTTACGAAATTCATTTAGTCCTTATATGTGTTTTGTAAATAACGATCATATAAATCTTTTTCTAAAATACTTTGTTTATCTTGTAGTTCCTTAAATTGTTCAATGAATTGACTATCTTCTTTTGTGCTTCGACACAAAGTATAATAAGCATCATGGAGAATTTTAGATTCTTGATGAGCATCATAGTAGTCCATGTAGGTCTTAAATTCTGGTGGTAGATAAAGATAAGGGACGTTAGAAAAAGAACCTTTGATTCCTACTGAAGTAGAAAATAGGAGTAAGTCTTTATTTTGTATATATTCCATCTCTTGATCTTTAGAATATTGGTAAGAAAGGTTTGCTATAATCTTTGTATCATAATCAGTTTTCACCTCAATTATGTTTACAAAATCATTAATCTTTAAAGTACCACCTTTGAATGCAAACTTTTTGGCTTCTTTAACGTGTGAATTATTATAAGATAATTCTTTTACAGATTGGATTTCAAATGTAGTATGACCATGTGCTTTATCATTTTTATTAAGATATGTACTACAAATAAGAACAAAGTCGTTTTGAAATTTTATTGTTTCAGAATTATAGGGTAAGCATCTAATTTCTATTATTGAATACTCACACATACCGTTAACATTATTGGGAAAAGTCATTATTATTATAATTCTCCTTTATATTTATTTCAGGTGAAGAGTAGTTATTCTTCACTACCTTTATTTTAAATAAATTATAGATTAATAGTAACCCTCAATTCCAGAAATTTATGAGGACTTATAAAAAAGCAGTCTAACTCCTAATACTCCAGTTAAAGGGTTCTGGTGCAAAAATAAAACAAAAGAGAATAAAGCATATATATTCCTAACGAAATCGTATCTTATGTTGCAAGTACAAACGGGAACGTGACGGTATCTTATATGAATCAAAGGGAAATCCTTCATGGGAGGTACATTTACATGGTCCATAGCGGGCTGATAAAATGCCCCTTACTCAACCATATTACAATTACCTCCCAAACTTATACTTCTGTATGACTAAGTCTTTATCCTCATATCTAGGGTCTAACTTAACTTCACCTTTGTACTCAATGATTCGTACCTTGTCAGTCGGATATACCTTATCGTAAAGTTCCTGATTCACCCATATCTTTTTCATTGTGTTATTGTCAAACAACTCTAAAGTAGGGTGTTTCAGTATGATATACTCTTCTTCAATGTGTTTCCCAAGAACCATAACCTCTTTTACTTTGCCGTTTTTAACTAATTCATCGTTTTGATACCCCTCTATAACTGACAAGACCAAACAGAATAAGACGAAAATACCTACATACATCCAAGCCTTCTTCCTTCTCTTTTTCTTGTATGCTTCAAGTTTCATGATATACTCTTCAAGTTCATACTCTGTATACTCTTTCACAGATGAATCTAAGTAGTAGGTTTTTCCAAACTTTGTACTCTTAAATACAACATAGTCGTCTACATACTCTGGGTCTTTCTCTAAGTTTATGAATTTCTTTTCACTCATAACATACCCCTTTATTTGTTTCCTATTATAACTACCCCAACTAAGATGAAAACAATAACACTTACAACCACAAGAGTTGCCTTTTTACTTAACTTTCCCCTAGAACCTTCTAATACTGCCCATATAATAAGTGGGAAAAGAAGAATACCAAGGAGAATGTCAACAAACTTGTTACTCTGCTCCTCTTTCGGTTTCTCTTCTTTTCCTATGCGCTCTACCCTATTTGGTACTTTTTCTGCGTGTATTGGATTCTTCTTTTTCTTACGTCTATGATTCACTATTCATACCCCTTACTTTGAACCGTAACTTTCAAATAGCATAGTCTTTCCTTTGTACTCAACAACCTCAATGCGAGAACCAATGTCTAAACGTTTGTATATTTTCTTACTTACGCTACCTGTATGCGTTTCACCATCTACTTTGTACTTGATTTCATAAACCTTAAACCCTCTAGGTGTGTACTCTTTCATGTCTACGACTTCCGCTATACTTGACTTACCATGTTGTCTGACTTGTATCTCGTTGTACGTTCCTACCCCTATGAGTAGGAACGTACACACTAGAAACACTACAATACAAACAATTCTAAACCGTTTCTTTTTCAATATAATCCCCCTTACTTTACATCGTAACTATCATACATGATTGTCTTTCCTTTGTATTCTAGTACTTCTATTTTAGAGCCTTTGTCTAACTTCTTGTATAACTCTTTATCTATATTACCTAAGTAAGTCTTATCTTTTATATAATATTCACGACTTATTTTATTTCATTTATCAATCCATATATATAATCTATATTTTATTTGTTTATCGAGTCTTAATATATCTATGAAAAAAGCACTTGTTGCCATAAATGACAGTCAAGTGCTTTAAGTTCCTATATTTTTAAATAGCATAAATTTGTAAGTTTTCAAGTTATTGCGTGACACCTTTTATATGCCATGACAACTACTACATTAAAACTTACGAGTTTGTACGAGTTCTTTAGTTTAATATACACTCCATGTGTTTATATTCATCGGCCAGTAAAATGTCATCTCGCCTAAGCTCGTACTTCTTTTTCTATTCTAGAATTGCACACAGTACTCTATGATGGTACAACCATCATGAGCTTTTTACTCTTATATAATCAGCTAATGTAATCAATCCTTTATAAATATCACTATTCTGCTGAAGGATTATAATCAACCTCAATATTTTTTAATCCTTCTATTACCTTATTTATTCGTCTCGATAAGTCTTTTATTTCTTCTAATGTTAATTCATCTCCTGCTTCTTGTGGATTAAACATGCTTAATCTCTTTGTTATACCTTCAATGCGCCCAACAAAAACTTTCTCATGGCCGATTGCAATTTCTCCAATAGCAGTATCAACAATAACATCTTCTATCTTACCTAAGTTATCAAATTCATCCGCTAGTTTTGCTATAGCATACCTATATCCCCTGTCTTCATCTAACAACTCTTCATATGTCTCCTGAATCGCATCAAATAATTCATTATACTCCCAGTCTTTCATTAGTTTTCCCCTCCAAAAAAATTAAGTTTAATGAATAATTCTATTACCATTGTTGTGTATGACTTCTAATTCAATATTTTTATATTTAGCAGCAAACTCTGCTATGACTTTACTGCAACTGTCGCAAGTATCCAATTCTGTAAATAACTTTATTTTCCCAGTAGCTTGTGTATTCTCTCCAAGCCTAGAAGCCATATCATTTAGTATTTTATACTCCGTATCTGTATTCCTTAAATAACTCTCCCCCTCTTTACCAACTGCTTCTGTAGCTTTAAACATTGGATTTTCAGGTTGTAAAGAAATATCAGGCACCTTATGCTCAAGATTTCCTTTGAGTTCATTTATGCTACTTTGAGCATAAAATTCAGATTTGCTTATCCCACTGACATCCACTTCTGCAACAGCAAAATCACCAGATTTCTTATACCTACTTGTTAAATTCCCTCTTAGTTCTTTACTCTATCAATAGGTTCTAGCAAGGTTATCCAGCACGGGAATTTTGTCCGTGAGTGCGGGATTATTTAAGAAATCACTAAGATAAGGAGCCGTAGTTGTGATAGAGCCTACAATCCCATATTCGGTGAGTTTCTTCACCCCTTGCCAAGTCGCATGGAGATCGTCCAGTTTCCATTGTTCTGTTTCTACGCCATGTATCGAGTTATAGCCCCACTCAATAAGCTCTGCACCTAGGTAAACTAATTTTATTACACCTATCGCAGCCCCACTAATAGCGGAACCTGCCTTACCTATAAAACCTTCTAACACCAAGGCTTCATCAGAAAGTCTTTTCAGGGCAGGATAGTTCGTGCCTAACATCCCTAACCATCTTGTTCCTTTTTCTAATCCATCCCATTTCTTACCGAAACTACCAGAAACGTCTTGAAGCCACGCCTCCGCTGGATGATGGTTCGCCCATTCCTCTCGCTTTTTCTTCATTTCTCTTTCAGCTTGCAGTTGCGCTTCTTTTTCCGCTTTCAAAGTAACTCTAAAATCAACTTTTATTGTATATTTTGGAGTTACTTTACGTTTACTTTTAAATCTTTATTTATGTATAGAAATTAGACTAAAATTTATATCATATTTTCTTTGATTCTTTTTAATACATTCATAAAATTGTTAAATCATAAAAAAACCTTGAAAGGCTTTTAGCCAATCAAGAAAAGGAGTAAATTAATCCTTTATATTATATTTCTCCTTTGTTTTTATTATGAGATTTCCTATGTCTTCAGCTTGTTCGGGATGATGTCCAATATAAAATTCGCATGTTTAGAGATTTTACTTGCCTTATTTGGATATCTTATCATCCTATTTACTAGGAAGCTGCGACAGACGCTCCTTATAATTTTTAGACACTAAAATATTTAGAAGGCCTATCATATTATTCGTCTCTTGTCTCGCCTCCTCATATGCTTGGGAAAAAGCTATTTTATTCTCTTTAGGGTTTTCTATGTTTGCTAACTTACTCCAACTTTTTTTCAGTTTATCATTCTTTTGAAATAGCCCTTGATCTACTCCGCCTTGGGCGACAGGAGCCATATAATCAAATTCTCCACCTTTTCGGAGGTATGTAAGTGCCTCTGTAATCTCAGCAGTATTTGAGAAATCTTCCTTTCTTACAGGAGCTTCTAGCACACGAAATGCAGAAACTGATGCATATGCTACTTTTACAAGTGCCCTTTCTAAATTTGTTATTTCATCCCATGATTTATATTGAAAAGAAGGATCTTGTTGTACTGTTATAAATGCATATCCTTCTTTCACCCAATCTGGCGATAAATTTTCAAGTGGTTCTTCTGTGCGAATATTAACAACCGAATCACCATAATTAGATATATCGGTAGTTCGATTATTTTCACTTGTAACACGGCGAATCGGATGATCCGTGTAAAGTATATAACCGCGTTTATCAATATGTTGCTGAAGTTCTTCTACTGTTGTTTGTATACCAATTTGTCCTTCTTCCTTCTTTTGTTCATCTTGCTTTTCTTTTTCTGTAGTGACTTCCTCTGTTTTATCTGATGTTATATGTTCCTTTTGAGGCTCTTCTTTCTTCTCTACTGGCTTTACTACTTCTTTTTCCTTACAAGCAGATAATGTAAATAATGAAGCTACTAGCAATATGCTTACTATTGTTTTTTTATAATTCATATATATACCCCCTTCTATTATTATACATAACTAACAAAAAAGAGGGTAATATTCTTTTAGAAATTGGATTTATCATTATAGGAGATTAGGAGATAATTTTGAACTAAAAAAATATTACTCCCCTTTAAATTCATCCCAAAGCATTGTCTCCTATCCACCCTGTTGATCTGAATAATCTTCCTGGTCCTAACCGAAATCATATAGTGAACCTATAGGAATAACTTTATCATCAATAAAATCATCTAAGCCAAAACACGAACTATCTAACACACCTATCACTTCCTTAATACAAGTGGTATGTTCAGATATTGTCTTAGACCCATTTGAACGAATCTTTTCAACATTGATTAGTAATTCTCCAAACTCCTCCATAAATTTTTTTGCACTTTCAAAAACTTCAAAGCCTCTTTCTTCAAGAAACTTTACATTTTCTGATATGTCTATTTTTCTCCCCTCGTACCATCCCGCTTTTTTTAATTCTTCTATTTTCTTATTTGATATTTTCATTTTCATTCCTCCTAGTAATCAATGTTATAGAATCCAGAAAACGTTCTACTACAATTATCACAAGGTTCAGCAAAGCCACCTTGTAGGTTTTCCGTTCTAATCATAAAATTATCATAATGGTCGTAAACACATTGTTGGAAATGAAGATATCATTCATAGTGATTTTGTCTTTGACGCGCTCAAGCAAAACAAGAGATCATAAGGCTGCAAAGCGCCTTTTCAAGAAAGCCTTGCGGTCTTTTCATGTTTCAAAGCCATGTGTGATAACAGGCGATAAGAATCCAGCTTATCCTATAGCAATTGAAAAGCTAAAAAAAGAAAAAAGCATACCTAACGGTATGCGACTTAGACAACAAAAGTACTTGAATAACATAGTAGAACAAGATCATTGCTTTATAAAGAAGCGAATCCGTTCTATGCTAGGTCTTAAATCTTTTGACACAGCTACATCTGTTCTTTCTGGAGTAGAAGCCATGCATATGATTAAAAAAGAACAGATTGCTTTACGGAACCAGTCTGTCCAAAATTAAAAAGAATTCATCCATCAATTGTTTGGACTTGCAACATAAGATACGATTCCGTTAGGAATATATATGCTTTATTCTCTTTTGTTTTATTTTTGCACAAGAACCTGTTTTAGACTTGATGCTTCCGCCTAATTATGTAAGTACAAACTATACAATATGTAACTTCTAACTATTCTTACTTAATCTTCTTCTCTCTTTTTCTAACCGTCTAAAAATCACACATATAACACCGCCCGCCACTGTAAACAGAATGCCAGGCACCAATAATAAAAGTCCCCCTCCACTCATCCAAATTAACGCTATTCCTAAAATCAAACATATAATTCCAATTATCATCTGACTTCTTTACCACCCTTTACATAAAATTTCCCCATGTTTGTAAAAACATTCTGATAAAATTATACCTCTTTACTTATAACAAGCTCAATACTACGAAACTATCTGTTTCTCCCCCTTTCCTTCAAGAAATAAAACCCTAAGATTCCATTTTTCTCATACTATATATTATTATAATACTATATAGTATGATAGAGTAAAAACGAGAGGAGATTATTATGGTAACGATTGGAATTGACCTAGGAACAACGAATAGTTTAGTAGCCTATTGGACGGATCATGGTGCAACCCTTATCCCAAATGCACTTGGCGAATATCTTACACCATCTGTCATCAGTGTTGATGAGAGCGGTGAAGTTTTAGTCGGACGCATCGCCAAAGAACGGCTGATTACCCATCCGCACGTTACAGCATCAACGTTTAAGCGATTTATAGGAACAGAGAAAAAATACGAGTTAGGTATGTATACATTTTCTTCAGAAGAACTTTCATCTTTTATCATTCAATCTTTAAAACAAGATGCAGAAGCTTATTTAAACGAAGCGGTTACTGGTGCTGTCATTAGCGTACCTGCTTATTTCAACGATGCTCAGCGCAAAGCGACAAAACGAGCTGCTGAAATTGCTGGATTAAAAGTTGAACGTCTCATTAGTGAGCCAACGGCAGCTGCTATCGCTTACGGACTGAATCAGGAAGCGGCAGAGACAAAATTTCTTGTATTTGATTTAGGCGGCGGAACATTTGACGTGTCCATTTTGGAATTATTTGAAGGAGTGATGGATGTTAAATCAATCGCCGGCGATAATTATCTTGGAGGCGAAGACTTCACAAACAGTCTCATGTCCTTTTTTTTAGAGTTACACCAACTCGATTCCGATTCCCTTGACTCAAAAACGCTATCTTTAATTTATGCACAAGCAGAACGTTGCAAACTTACATTATGTAATGAGCCTGCCGCGATTATGAAAGTTGTTATTCATAATGAGACGTATGAAACTCGCATTAACAGAAGTGAATTTGAAAAATTAGTAACCCCGCTCCTCTTACGGCTTCGCTATCCGATTGAACGCGCACTTCGTGATGCGTCGCTAAACCCTAAGGATTTAGATGCTGTCATTCTAATTGGCGGGGCGACAAGGATGCCGCTTATCAAATCCGTCATTTCTAAAATGTTCGGACGCATGCCTCATGCGAATATTAATCCTGATGAAACGGTTGCTTTAGGTGCTGCGATTCAAGTTGCTTTAAAAGAACGAAACAAAGCACTAGAAGAAGTTATCTTAACGGATGTTTGTCCATATACATTAGGAACTAGTGTTGTTCAAGCGTTCGGAAATGGACAACAAGAATCCGGATACTTCTTCCCGATTATTGAACGAAATACACCGATTCCTGTAAGTCGAGTGGAACGACTTTATACTGTCAATGATAGACAACACTCCATACTTGTCGATGTTTATCAAGGAGAAAACCGCTTGGTTAAAAATAACTTAAAACTTGGCGAACTTAAAATTAAAGTCCCTCCTGCTCCTGCTGGACAAGAGGCGATTGACATTCGTTATACATATGACATAAATGGCATTCTCGAAGTCGAGGTAATAAGTACAACAACTGGAGAGAAAAAAAGAGCAATTATCCAACAAAATGCCGGAAATCTTACAGAAAAAGAAATTGAAGCTAGACTACTAGAATTGAAGGAAATTAAAATTCATCCACGAGACCGGTCCGAAAACCGATTGCTGCTCGCAAAAGGCGAACGGCTCTATGAAGAATTACTCGGTGACGAACGCCAGAAAGTCGCTATCTTGTTACAGCAATTTGAAAATGCGCTCACAACGCAAAATGATAAAAAAGTGAAAGAAGCTGCTCATATATTAAAAGAGCATTTAGAGAATATTGAAAGGTGGGTCAGTCATTCATGAGCATTTGGGAAACGTTAGAAATTGAGCCTACCGATAATATTGCAGCTATTAAAAAGGCTTATGCAAAACTTCTAAAGATTTATCATCCCGAAGACGATCCTGAAGGATATCAGCGGCTGAGAGAAGCATTTGATAAAGCGATAAAAAGCGCAAAACAAATGAAGAACGCACCTCCCTCTCAACTAGAAAAAACAGATGAAAACGAAGGGAATTCCTATATCCATCCTGTATCTCCTACATGGATGGATGGTGATGTTGAACTTACCACTACTCTCGTTTCAGAACATCCCGTTCACGCATTTACGGAAAAAATCGAGACGCTGTATAACGATTTCTTTGCACGAATCGAACCGAAAAATTGGGAAGACTTATTAAGTTCCGATGTGATATGGGACGTAGAACATGCGGCAGTGATTCAAGATATATTAATAGAATTTTTACAATATCATTACCATTTCCCCCGCTCGATTTGGGAACTTCTCGACAATGTATTTCGCTTTAGTGAGCAAAGAGAGGAGTTAGAGTTTGAATACGGTGAAGAAACGGTACAATTTTTGCTAGAGAGAATGAGCGGCGAGAAGGAGATGCGTTATGATATTTTCAAGAAAAGTGATGATTTAGATTTTGAAGCGTATTTTCATTTACGTGAAGAAGTCCAGCTCACACTTATGAATAATAACTTAGAAGCAGCAAAAAGTGCACTCGATTTTGCATACGAGCTGTATCAAGAAGATCCGGAACTTTTACGCATGCAGGGCATTTATTATCTGCGTAGCGAAAATAAAGAACGTGCGTTACAATCATTCAATGACATACTTGTCATTTGCCCAGATGACCTGGATGGTTTACTGTATCGCGCTCAGATTTACTATGACCGCGGGCAGTTTGCAGATGCTATCAAGGACTGTGAGCATCTACTTTCGATTGAGCCGGAGCATATGGACGCACAGTTCTTATTAGTGAAGTATTCGTTCGAATCAGGTGATATAGAAACTGTAGCCACTAGGGGGTTAGATGTGGTAAAGCGTTATACGGAACGCTTTGAATTTCGCTCATACAGTATTCGAATTCACACTGAAATTCCAGAGAAGAGACAGAAACAAGAAATAAATACGAAGTTTATTATCCACTATGCGCTATATCTTTTATTTATATTTATTAGCCGCACCTGGGTTTATTTGATCTTTATGATTCTTATTGTTTTAACCCCATTACCATCTAAATATGCATTACTTCTCCTACTCCCACTTATTTGGGAAGCATGGAAATTCGTTAGGCTTAAAACATTAGCATAAGGAGGAGACAGAATGCCTGTTTTATATAAAAGAAAACGAGAGAAACAGCTCGAACTATATTTCCGCTGTCTGTCTTCCGTTTGTTTGAATTGTTTTTATCTTACAAACTACTTTACCCGATATGAATTCACCCTTATCAGAGACCGCTTTATTGGGAAACGTTTTTTGAAGAACGTGTTATGGACATGGAAGATCGAAAATTCGACGGAGTTAAAAGAGAAAATCATTTGGTTTTTAGAAGAAGGAACACGGCAGGAATTTAATCGTATACGCCATCAATTGACTCCTCTTTCCGAGGCAGCGCGAAAGCAATTATCGAAAGACCATCCTGACTATGAAAAACTTTATATTGCTAATCACGGATTACATATTTTGACGGATTCCGGAATTGCAGCGTTTGATTATGCATGGTGTATCTGTTTATGTCGGGTCGGTAGAAGACTCGGTTATTTATCAAAACAGGAAGCAAAGGACTTTATGATACAGGCTGCACAACTTTCACAACATTCTTATTCAGATTGGCACGAGTATTTTAACGCCTTTCGTATCGGCAGCCACTTTAACACAAATGATATAGAATTCATAAATAAAGATAAGTATAATATTAATTACGTATCGAACTTGTTTGATTATAAAAAAACTCTATTGAGTGTTGTTCCATGGGAAAATAATCTACTTAAAGATTTAAGGTGAACTACCCCCCACTTACCGGTTATCACCGCTTGAAGTGGGGGCTTCCTGATTCTACAAGCATTGCCTATCTCTTACGAGATCCGGTCTTACACGCTCTCCACAGGCGTAGATTATACTGTTCGGACAAGACCTTGCCCTACAGTTATATAGATGTAATGTACATTTAATAAACTGGCTGATACGCAATTTGCGTTAAGCCGGCTTTTTCAATGTTAATCGCTGCATTGTGGTCACGATCCAGTACAGTACCACATTGCTTGCATACGTGCGTACGAACAGAAAGTGATTTCTCATCTGTTTCCCCGCACTTCGAACATTTTTGTGACGTGTAGTGCGGTTTTACCAGTACCAAACGTCCACTATTTCGTTTTACCTTGTAGGAGAGGAATGTACGGAACATCCCCCAACCTGCATCGTGGATGGATTTTGCTAGGTGACGGTTACGTACCATATTTTTGATTTTTAGGTCTTCTATACAAATTACACCATAGCTGTTGGTTAATCTGAAGCTTAGTTTATGCAAGAAATCCTTACGTTGATTCGCTATCTTCGTATGAATTTGTTGTACTTTGGCTACTTGCTTGCACCCGTTCTTCGAACCTTTTTTCATTTTTGAATGTTTACGTTGCGCACGTTTTAATTTACGCTCTTCTTTGCGTAGGAACGTAGGATTTTGAACTTCTTCTCCATTAGATAGAACCGCAAATTTTTTGATGCCTACATCAATACCAGTTGTTTTATTGGCATCACAAATAGAACCTTGGTTTACGTGTTTTTCAACACAAAAAGTCGCAAACCAACGGTTCCCTTGATACTTTATGACAACTTGTTTAACGCGTCCATCTAATTTACGGTGCCATTTGATATCAATGACCCCTAATTTCGAGATAAGAAGTTTACCGCCTTTTGTGAGAGAACACACACGACGGCTTGTTCCCAACGAACCATCCTTCTTTTTATATTTGAACATACCAAATTGAGTAAGAGTAATAGAACGAGATTCTTTAAAACTTTTCATTTTTGGATAGCCAGCATCCTTTTTGAAGAACTTTTTATAGGCTTTTTCCAAGCGCGCAAACACTTCCTGAAGAGGTTGCGAAGGAACCTCTTTTAAGAAATGATATATCTTTTTATCAAGTTTTTGCTGATCTTGTAATTCATACCGTGTTAAATCTTTTTTGTTTTGTTTATAATATCGTTGTTTATCTAGCAAAGCGGAGTTATATTGCTGACGACAAATGGAAATCCATCTCTCTAATGTATGTTGTTGTTCTTCTGTAGGATAGATTTCAAACCTGTAGTTCAATTTCATTATGTCATCACCTCCGAATGTTTGTTCTAATAACTCTATTATAAACAAATTTTACGATACTTTACCACTCAGAAGTACTTTTGTTAGGTCGGGCCTTTCATCTCCCACCTACGCTGCGCTTAGAGGGAGGAGAATTCTGGCTGAAGTTCGTTAAAATCAATCGAAAAAGTTCTTCTAATTTTCCCCATCAAAAATCCCCTCCATAATAAACAGTAACTTTCTTTCAACTGTCTACTATGAGGGGATAATACCTCAATACCGAGGTCATCTCTATTCAATCATCATACTGTTACTTTTGAAAATATTTTATACTTATACCTGCTCCAAATGATCTCGGATCAAACCAAGGACCTATTTTTCCCCACTCAAACGTAATATCATCACGTATCCCATCACTTTTTCCTAATTCCTCAATAAGCCATTCTCTTTGTTCAGCTACATATCGCCAAAATTCATGCTCATTCATAATTGGTTCGTCTATCTCTGCATCATCTATTCTAAGATCAATAGACCAAATTACTTCATTTGCTCCTATCTCCTTTCCCAATTATTTATTATTTTTATACCGTGCTTTATAATCTACATATTCTTTTTTTGCATCTTGATTATTACTTTTTTTGCTCTCAAAATATGTGTGTATCTGCGATAGATATTCTATTAACTTTCCTTCATCATTCTTTTTCGTATAATTCATAACAATACTTACTTCCAATATCTGCATTGGACCATTTGCGGAGTCAAGATGAAGCACAATTGTCGCCCCACCATATTCATCATATTGTATTTTTAGCTTGTCATTAATAATATTTTGAAATTCTGATTCAGTTAAGCTATATCCAGCTGTTTTAGGCTGATCAAATTTTTTTGTGTCATCACCTGGCTTCATTTTTAATTTTCCTATTCCTTTTAAACGATCCACAATTAAGTTAACGTAAGAAACATCAACATTGGAATCACTTTGTACCTGCCCATTTTTATACATAATATTTGTACTATAAATGGTTTCTTCTTTATAATTTTTATTTGTCTTTTTTTCATTTTTTTTATCTACATCAGTAGCAATTTCTTGTGTTGTATCGCCATATAAACTTTTATCTTTCGTATTATATACACCTTCTGTAGTTTGACGAATTGTTTTACTGTGCTCCCCATCTTCTTTTTGCTCGTACATACTGTATATACCTCTTTGTGTCACGTGTGCATATCCATCATCACTCGCAGACATAACCTTCGTCATATCTCCTTCTTCCAAAGCCTTTACAAATGGTTCATAGTCAATCTTCGTTTCTCCTAAACTACACCCTCCCAATAAAGACGCGACTATCGTCATAATAATCATCCCCTTAACTTTCTTTTTCATACAGTCACCTCGTTCGTTACTCTTGGCATTTTCAGTTTGATTATGTTTCCTTTTACATAATAATATACTTCATCTTTTCCTAAAGCTGGTTCGTTACTTACATACTTAATGTTGAAAATGCTTTGGTCGTTTAGAGGCATCGCGATGATTGCTGTTGTTAGTTTACTTCGATTTTCATTGGCAATGCATCTCTGTTTCGGCCCATATAGTCATATATGATATTACAATTTCTCCTGTGGTCTTATCTTTAAAAGCATATGCTGCAAATCCTGTATTTTCATCTACTTTATGATCTATAAGCTCTGCATTAAAATTCTCTATTAATCTATCTGTATTGATTTGTTCGGTTGAACCATTATACGGTTCTCTCCCAGCACGATAATCATATATATCCTTACCAGCTAGCTTCAATTTTCCCCAATCAGTAGCTACATTTAAATCTTTATCCTGGTCCTGTCCCGCATTATTCTTCATACTAGGTTATCTCCTTTCTTAATTATTTATAATTTTTTGTACTGTGTTTTATAATCTACATATTCTTTTTTGGCGTCTTGATTGTTATCTTGTTTTCTATTAAAGTATGTGTGTATCTGTAACCCATATTTTAATAAATTCCCCTCATCGTTCTTTTTCTTGTAGTCTACATAAATACTTAATTCCAGTATCTGCTTTGGATTTTTTGCGCCGTCAAGATGAAGCACAATTGTCGCCCCACTATATTCATCATATTGTATTTTTAATTTGTCATTAATAATACTTTGAAATTCTGATTCAGTTAAGCTATATCCAACTGTATTAGGCTGATCAAACTTTTTGATATCATTGCCTGGCTTCATCTTTAGTTTCCCTATTCCTTTTAAACGATCCACAATTAAGTTAACGTAAGAAACATCAACATTAGAATCACTTTGTACTTGCCCAATTTTTATACATAATATTTGCACTATAAACGGTTCCTTCTTTATAATTTACGTTTGTCCCTTTTTCCTTTTCATTCTCTATATCAGTAGTAATTTCTTGTGTTGTACCTCCATATAATCTTTTATCCTTCGTATTATATACACTTCCGTATTTTGATAGATGCTTTTAACGTGTCTTCCATCTTCTTTTTCCTCATACGTACTATATATACCTCTTTGTGTCACACTCGCATACCCATCATCACTCGCAGACATAACCTTCGTCATATCTCCTTCATCCAAAGCCTTTACAAATGGTTCATACTCAATCTTCGTTTCTCCTAAACTACATCCGCCTAATAAAGACGCGACTATCGTCATAATGATCATCCCCTTAACTTTCTTCTTCATACCGTCACCTCGTTCGTTACTCTTGGCATTTTCAGTTTGATTATGTTTCCTTTTACATAATAATATAATTCATCTTTTCCTAAAGCTGGTTCGTTACTTTCATACTTGATGTTGAAAATGCTTTAATCGTTTAGAGGCATCGCGATGATTGCTGTTGTTAGTTTACTTCGCATTTTCATTGGCAATGCATCTCTGTTTCGATCCATATAGTCATATTTGATATTACAATTTCTCCTGTGGTCTTATCTTTAAAAGCATATGCTGCAAATCCTGTATTTTCATCTACTTTATGATCTATAAGCTCTGCATTAAAATTCTCTTTTAATCTATCTGTATTAACTTGTTCGGTTGAACTATTATACGGATCTCTCCCAGCTCGATAATCATATATATCCTTACCAGCTAGCTCCAATTTTCCCCAATCAGTAGCTACTTTTAACCTTTTAATTGGTTCCTGTTTCTCATTATTCTCCATACTAGGCTATCTCCTTTCTTAATTATTTTTTATACTGTGCTTTATAATCTACATATTCTTTTTTGGCGTCTTGATTGTTATCTTGTTTTCTATTAAAGTATGTGTGTATCTGTAACGCATATTTTAATAAATTTCCCTCATCGTTCTTTTTCTTGTAGTCTACATAAATACTTAATTCCAGTATCTGCTTTGGATTTTTTGCGCCGTCAAGATGAAGCACAATTGTCGCCCCACTATATTCATCATATTGTATTTTTAATTTGTCATTAATAATACTTTGAAATTCTGATTCAGTTAAGCTATATCCAACTGTATTAGGCTGATCAAACTTTTTGATATCATTGCCTGGCTTCATCTTTAATTTCCCTATTCCTTTTAAACGATCCACAATTAAGTTAACGTAAGAAAAATCAACATTGGAATCGCTTTGTACCTGCCCATTTTTATACATAATAT